>CAZPBY010000003.1:0-46854 GCA_964584785.1 uncultured Solibacteraceae bacterium | reverse complement strand
GGCGGAATGGGTCGGTTTGCCAGCCATATTTGCCCTGTGCGGGCCCACTTGGAATCAACCCGCCGATGACCCAATTCGCTTGCCCGGTTTCAAAACTGTCTCCGGTGGCGGTGATGATCTCGCGCGCCATCACGTCGTATGGTTTGTTGGTCGCGACGGCGTCCTTAATGTAGAGATAGAAGGCGTCTCGCCCCTGAACATATCGCGTGACATTGGTTGAAACGGACGTGTTCTTGAAAAGATCGCCGAAAAACATCGTCCATTTGTCGACGAATTCCGGAGTCCCGATCAGCGAATCCACCAGACGGTCGCGTTTCGACGGATCCGAGTCCGCGAGGAATATGTTGAAATCATCCGGTGTTGGAATGCGACCCGTCAAATCCAGCATCGTCCGGCGAAGAAACTCTGCGTCCGTCGCCAGGGGCGCCGATGGTATGTGCGCGGCGGCCATCCTGTCGAAAATGGAGCTATCGATGAAGTTCTTGCGAGGCATCAGATTCGCATCGATCGTCGAAGGCGCTGCGGATAAAGCGTAAATGTGGTTCGCCACTTTCGAAGTCATGGCGGACCGCTCCGCATAACCATCTTCCGATTTGAATCTGAATTTTGCCGGACTCTCGAGGTAAGTACAGTCCGACACAGTAACCGCTCGACGTGATTGACGTTGGCCCCCAGCGACTATAATGCTGGTAACCGGGATCAGAATGAAGATGACGGCCAGAGCCGCTCTCCATAGCGCCCGTTTCCTCATTCGGCCTCCTAGCGCATGTTATATAGCAAAGACACGGGGAAACCAATTTTGTTTAAGGTCGGCGCCTTAAGCTTGCCGATCCTATGAATTATCCCCGTCGATCAGTCCACCCAACGCGCCGAGAATCGATCCTTCCTCGCGCCGCCTTCCTCCCAGATTCGGAGCCGAGGCGACAATCCGGTTGGCTAAGCGGCTCAGCGGTAAGGACTGTAGCCACACTCGTCCGGGACCACGAAGCGTCGCGAAAAAGAGTCCCTCGCCACCGAAGATGGCGGATTTGATATTCCCCACAAATTGAATATCAAAATCGACGGAGGGTTGCAAAGCCACTAAGCAGCCCGTGTCGATTCTCAGCACCTCTCCGGGCGCAAGCGTGCGTTCGACTATGGCTCCGCCCGCATGGATGAAGGCATATCCGTCGCCCTGCAGCCGTTCCATGATGAAGCCCTCCCCGCCGAAGAAGCCCACACCCAGACGTCGTTGAAATGCGATCCCTAAACTCACGCCTTTCGCCGCGGCCAGGAAAGCGTCCCGCTGTGCGATCAGTTCCCCGCCGATGTCCGACAACCGGACCGGTATGATTTTTCCGGGATACGGCGCACCGAACGCGACAACCTTCTTCCCCGCCCCCCGGTTCCAAAACACCGTCATGAAAAGCGATTCACCCGTCAGCAACCGTTTGCCGGCGCCGACGATCGCGTCGAGGAATCCACGCTGCTGGTTCGATCCGTCGCCGAAGATGGTTTCCATCTGTATACCATCTTCCATGTACATCATTCCGCCGGCCTCTGCCACCGCCGCTTCATTCGGGTCCAGCTCCACCTCGACGTACTGCATGTCGTCGCCAAAGATTTTGTAGTCCACTTCGTGCATTGCCGGCACGTGCCCCTCCTCATTGATGCGTGGCAATCATATATGATGTTGGCCTTTGAAATTCGATGTCGTTATCATCGGCGGCGGCGCCGCCGGCCTCATGTGCGCGATCGAAGCAGGTAAGCGGCGGCGCCGTGTCGCTATCCTCGAACACAGCGATGTTGTCGGTAAGAAGATCCGGATCTCAGGCGGAGGGCGTTGCAATTTCACGAATACCCTCACTTCGGCGGACAACTTCATCTCCGGAAACGCGAGCTTCCCCAAGTCGGCGTTGTCACGATATACGCCGGTAGATTTCATCCAGCTGGTTCGGAAACACCGGATCGACTTTTACGAAAAGAAACTCGGCCAACTGTTCTGCAACACCACATCTCAGGTAATCATCGACATGCTGCTCGGCGAGTGTGCCGAAAAGGGTGTGGAAGTGAAAACGTCGTGTAGTGTGTCGCAGGTATCCAAAACCGGCGAAGGCTTCAAAGTCGAATCGAATCTCGGCACGATGACCTGTCAGTCGCTGGTTATTGCGACCGGAGGGCTTTCCATTCCGAAGATCGGCGCCACGGACTTCGGCTATCGCATCGCACATCAGTTCGGACTGGGGATCATTCAGACCCGGCCCGGTCTCGTTCCGTTAACCGTGCATGAGGATTTCCAGCCCTTTAAAATGCTGAGCGGAGTCTCTGCTGACGTCAGCGTCTCCTGCCGGGGCACGACTTTCCGTGAGAACCTGTTGTTCACCCACCGCGGACTTAGCGGTCCAGCGATGCTGCAGATTTCTTCGTACTGGAAGCCCGGCGAATCCGTCACGATCGATCTCCTGCCCGAAACTGAAGACGTCGATCGGCTGGCAAAACGTCTGCTGCAAAAGTGGAACGAACTGTACGCCCCGGCCAGACCTGTGGCACAGTGGTCCCGCAAACAACTACAGGAATATCGGGATCGATTGCATCGCTGGAAAATCTATCCGAGTGGAACTGAAGGCTATGCCAAAGCGGAAGTGACGGCCGGTGGCGTCGATACGGACGACCTCTCATCCAAAACGATGGAGTCCAAACAAGTTCGCGGTTTATATTTCATCGGCGAAGTCGTCGACGTCACCGGGCAGCTCGGCGGGTTTAATTTTCAGTGGGCGTGGGCATCCGGTTTTGTCTCCGGACAATACGTCTGACAGGGGGTGTGCGTTGAAACGAAACTCACGGATCTTGGTAGTGTTGGCCGCAGCCGTAACTGCCGCAGCGTTCCAGGTTGCGCCGCAGAAAGCGCCGTTCAACGACTCTATTAATAAAGATGCCTTGAAAGCGGATCTCTTCTTTCTTGCGGGTGACGGCTTTCGCGGACGGCTCACCGACACACCCGAAAACTCACTTGCTACGGAGTACATCAAATCGCGTTTCGAGCGAATGGGTTTGAAGCCGGCCAATAACGGTTCGTTCTTCCAGCCGTACAATCTCGTCACGGCGACGCTTGGGGCTGAAAACTCACTTCAACTCATCAACAATGAAAACGAACGCATACAGCTCCGTTCCGGACAGGACTTCTATCCGCAGAGCTTCAGTGCAAGCGCGCGCGTCCGCGGCTCCGTGGTGTTTGCCGGCTTCGGCATCACCTCTGCGGGACTGAACTACGACGATTACAAAGGCAATGATGTTCGGGGCAAAATCGTGCTGGTGCTCGATCACGAACCCGGCGAAACGGATCCCGCCAGCCCGTTCGACGGAGTCGTGACTGCTGAGGCCGCCGCCGCGCTTCGCAAAGCGCTTGCGGCACAGGCCAGGGGTGCGATCGGCATTCTCTTCGTTTCCGACGTTCACAATCATCCGCAACCGGCCAATTTCGAAGCCGCCGCGCGTGGCGCGTGGCCACCGTCACAGCCGATCATCCGGCGTTTCACGCTGGCAGCGTGGGTCGAACAGATTCGAATTCCGGCCGCACAGATTTCTCCGGCTCTCGGAGCGATCCTTGTCCGCGGCACGAACAAATCGCTCACGGAATTGTCGAAGGCGTCGGAAACAGCCAGCGGAATCACGCCGATTCCTTTGCCCGGTGTTCAGGTGGAACTGGTCGCTTCCGTCGACCGTCATATTGTTCCCGACCGGAACGTCGTGGGAATGATCGAAGGCAGCGATCCATTGATGAGGAATGAGTACGTCATCGTTTGTGCGCATATCGATCACGATGGCGTCAACAACGGCGGTCAGGTTATGAACGGAGCCGACGACAATGGCTCCGGTTCCATCGGTCTGGTCAGCATCGCCGAAGCCTACGCACAAGCCGCGAAAGCCGGCCAGCGGCCCAAACGCAGCATCATTTTCGCCGACTGGAATTCCGAGGAACGCGGCCTTCTTGGAGCCTGGGCATACACGGAGAGTCCGCTCTTCCCTCTCGATAAGACGGTCGCGGTTCTGAACATGGACATGATTGGACGGAATGAAGAAGTGCCGGAAGGAGGCGGTGCACGCTTCCGCGGGCTCGAGCTTCAGACTGCCGAATCGAACAACAACGCGACCAACATCATTGGCACAACGCGCAGTCCGGATCTCAAAGCCGCCGTGGAGAAAGCGAACACAGGCATCGGTCTTCAACTGAGGTTCAGGTACGACAACAACATTTCCAACCTGATGCGCCGAAGCGATCACTGGCCATTTCTTCAACGCGGGATTCCGGGCCTGTGGTTTCACACAGGGCTTCACCCGGACTATCACACTCCGAACGATCGTCCGGAAAAAATCAACTATCTGAAAATGGAGAAGGTCGCCCGGCTCGTCCATCAGATGAGTTGGAACATCGCGCAGCAGGAGGACAAACCGAAACTCGTCAGCGGATCCCGAACGCTATTCTGAAATGAATCAGGATCACATTCGGAAACAACTCGTCAACCTTCTGGACAGCAGCAACGCCCACGCGACCTTCAACGACGCGATTTCTGGGTTCCCGCCAAAACTGCGTGGCGTGCGGCCCGCAGGCTCGCCGCACTCCGCGTGGGAGTTGCTCGAGCACCTTCGTATCGCGCAAGACGATATTATCGAATACGCGCGAGGCACCCACTACACGCCGCTGCAATTCCCGGATGATTATTGGCCGCCGACAGCCGAACCTCCGAACGCCGAAGCGTGGAACAAGAGCGTCGCGTCTCTTCAAGCAGACAAGGTCAAGCTGTGCGAAATGATTGAAGATCCATCCAATGACCTTTTCGCTCCGCTCCCTCACGCCCGTGATGCCACCATTTATGGTCAGACTCTGCTCCTCGTCGATCACAACGCGTATCACGTCGGCCAACTCATGCTCCTCCGGAGAATCCTCGAATAGCCGTTTATCGTAGTGGGCCATCATTCGCAAAAAATAAACCAAGTTCGAGCGTCGCGACTCGGTTTGACACCGTCATCGATCGACAACGCACTTTACGACGCTCTCGGCCAGCGCCGGTTGTCTACCTTTACCTGGATCATCTTCGAATGTTTGCCGCGCGAATGTGTCGCCGTCTCCGTCGCCGTGAGGCCGCTTTGTCCCATAGCGCATAGGAAACGAGTCCCATGCGGAGCGGTGAATAACAAAATCTTTGGGCTACCACTTCTGATCCACTAACTAGCATCAAGCGGTCATTGTTTCTCACCCGCGATGTTTCTACAATGCCGCCACCTTTGCGCACGCCTTAAGACGAGGCGGCTTCGCTTACTAGTCACTGGAAGACTAATTAGTATTCGATACGTTCGGGCGCTCCATTAGCGCACGTGCTGTTAGGAGAACAGTAGTTATGCGACCGGTCGAAGTTGGCCACTACAGAACCGCCGTCTTGTCCGCCGTAATCGCTTTACTCCTCTCCGTAACAGCGCATGCTCAGGAGCTGATCGAAGTGCCTAAACCAAGCGGACGCGACATCTCGGGCCGGCTGTTCTTGTATGGGTCCGTCGCGGGTGACCTCGCCAGCACAGAGTATGCTTTGAAAGTCGGGGCCTGTAATGGCCGTTACGTGCATTGTGTGAGCGAGCGCAATCCATTAAGTCCTTCTTCATTTCCGGGTCGATTGGCGATGTCCGTCTCGTACGCCGTAGGAACCGACTTACTGGCCTGGGCATGTGAAAGGGCTGGGCATCCGACGATGGCACACCGCTTCAGAATGTTTTCGGCAACACCGAAAATAGTGTGGACAGTCAACAATTCCGTAGTTGCGTACCGGGCGATCCAGCAACGCCGCAAGTAGAAACCTTACATTTTGTATGAAGCCGCGGCTGCCAGAAGATAACAGGCGGCGCCGGCGATCATTGCCACCTGGAAGCCGAACACCAGAGCCAGCACGACCGTACCTACAGACCCGACGACGGACATGATCCCGTTCAATCCCCAGTAAAACGGTGGATGCGGCAGCGATCCCTGGCCTGTGCGTGCAAGTCCGTTCGGAAAAGGCATACCCATGATCAAACCAAAAGGCAGGATCAACAGGACTGCGGCTCCAACACGTCCAGACAATCCGATGGGCAGCAGCGCAGGCACAAGCCGGGGCAGTATGAACGCGCCGGCGGTAGCCAGTACCGCCACGGTGGCGCATGCCCATCCCGCCGGAATTCGAGCGCTCATCGAACTGCCGATACCGCCGGCGGCAAGAATCGTGAACAGCAATATCGAAAGCGTAAAGATCGGATGACCCAGCAGCAGCGTCAGATGCTGCAACAGCGTCAACTCCACGGCAATGAAGCCCGCGCCCAGGCAGGAAAAGTAGATGACCGATGCCGCATAAGGCTGGACGGGCTTACCCTTCGGTTTTCCAAACGCCACGAAAACTCCGAGGAGCCCCACGACCGGAATAACCAACGCTTTCAGTCCATCCTGCATATCGCTCGGCATGCCCCACGGCCGCTGAGTGGCAAAATAAAACGGACTGTCATCGAACACAGGATCCACACGCCGTGAAGACTCCGCTATCACCTGCGCGAGCGTTTTCGTTCCCGAGAACAAGTCGTTGTACGGCGCATCGTAGTGGCGGCCCGGCACGATCACCGGGTTCGCAAGCTGCCAGTTCATGATGCCCGCGGTTTCCTCGGCGGTGAAAGGACGCTTGCGGATCATAAAGATCATCTGTGCGGGGTCTTCGTTCGTACTTCGCTTCTCGAGTATCGCGACAATACGCTTCGACGCTTCTTCCACGCCAAGCATCGCGACTGCGTTCGACACCAGGCGCGGAATGTCGGCGTCCCAGCGCATGATCGCGATGAGGCCGTTATCGGTCAGGTGGTCGTAGTAAGCCTGCAATGCTTGCGTGGTGTAGAGGTAGTTTTCCGAAAGCGAAAGCCCGCCCGACGCAACCGATGCCCAGGTATCCACGAAACCGAGGAAGATCACATCAAACTTGCGATCCGTTCGGCTGATGAAGTTCCGGCCTTCACTGAGGATGACTTCGACGTCGGGACGATCGTACAGATTCCCGGCTCGCTCGCCGTAGTGGCGAACGAACTCCAACATGAGTGGATTCATCTCCACGGCGGTTACTTTCGTGCTGCCCGAGCCGAGCGCAACCAGGACGTCGGAACCGCCGCCAGGACCGATCACAAGAGTCTCGGGATGGGACACCAGGCGAAACGGCAGCGCACGGTACCAGTCCCGAAGACTGCGGATGCTATCGATGTTCCCATCCCATTCATTCGCATTTGTCCACGCATCCGAGTCGATGTAGAGGCGAGCCAGACTCGGGGGAGGAAATCCTTCGACGGCATCGATTCTCGAATACGAGTTCCAGCCGGTCTGTGTCACGCGGGTGGATGGCCGCTCTTCCATCTGACGCTTCATCGCTTTTAAAGTTCCCGGAGTCACGCGAAACAGACCCGTTCGCGTGTTCGATATCGAGACGAGTATCACCACCGCTGCGGCAACTGCGGCGATAACCCGGAATCGTCGCGACAGCAGTGCCGCCGCGCAAAATGGAGCGGCGGTGGCAATCAGGAGAGTGGTCTCGCTGCCGACCTTCTCCAGAAGAAAAGTCACGGCAAGCGCACCCGACGACGCGCCGATCAGGTCCGCGAAGTACAGCGTCGACGCAGTTTCACGCCGCAGCAGAAAGATCATCGACAACGCACCACCCGCCAGACAAAACGGCGCCAGCGGAGCCACAAAATACAAGGCCAGCCGGTCCATGCTGAACGGAAACCGTACGATCAAACCAAGACAAACCGGAATCGACGCCCCGTAAAACAATGTGAGGAGCGCAGCCTTTTCCATCGACGGGACAACACGCTTCCGAAGAAGGTGGAGCGCCATGCCGCCGAGTCCCCATCCGAGCAGCGCGACGGATATGGCCATGAATGCGAAGTGATACCAGATTGTCGCCGAGTAAATCCGCGTCAGTCCGATCTCAAAAATGAGTCCTGAAGTCGTGATTAGAAAGACCGCTACGTATATCGCCATGGTGGTAGAGCCTATACTATTCGTGTCTGGAAACGATCAACCAGGAGGAAAAATGCCGGCCTACGTCGTCGTCGAAGTCGAAGTGCTCGACCCCAAAAGATATGAAAATTACAAAGGGATGGTCCCTCCGTCGCTCGTGCAGTTTGGTGGACGGTTTCTTGTGCGTGGCGGCAAAGTCGAGACGCTGGAAGGAACCTGGGCGCCGAAGCGATTCGTGATCCTCGAGTTTCCTTCGGCAGAACAGGCGAAAGCATGGTGGGCTTCAGAAGAATACGCTGAGGCCAAAGCGTTGCGGCAAGCGACGGCGCGAACTCAGATGATCGTGACGGAAGGTGTATGACGATCGAACGAACGCCGCAGTCGCGATGAAGATCATCGAGCGTGCTCGCGTATGATTGCAGGAGCAGTCCAAGGGAAAGACAACTCGGTATTACCGGGGCTTACTCAGGGGAATACCAAGGGAGGCGATTGTGAATCCTTATTCCAGATTGCGAAGCTTGATCGTTGTTGGAGTACTGCTGCCAGGGGTTTCCTCGTTCAACGCGGACACTCTGGTATTGCGCGATGGCCGTCGCGTACAGGGCCAATTGATCACCTTTCGGGATGGAATCGTCGAATTTCAAGACACGTTCGGAAGCGGACGAACCGTGCGACTCAATCGCGATCAGGTCATGGGTATTGAGTTCGATCGCAACGACAGAAACCCGAACGGATCCCTGCAGCCTCCGGAGCGTCAAGCGTCGCAGGACGGACGGCCGCGCGGCCTCCGGGAGAAGCAGCTGATGGCCGCGGCCAACGTCCAGTGGACCGACACCGGAATCGACGTCTCCGCCGGCCAGAATATCTACTTTGAAGCGAGCGGAGAAATCCGCTGGGGACCCAATCGCCGCGCCAGTCCGGGTGGCGAAGAGAACTCACCCAACAATCCGTCGCGTCCGATGCCGAACCGGCCCGGCGCATCGCTGATCGGCCGCGTCGGTCCGTCGCAGGATTATTTTTACGTCGGCGATGATCGCGGAGCCATCCGGATGCGCAGTTCGGGCCGCCTGTTTGTCGGAATCAATGATGATAATCTCCAGGACAACACGGGATATTTCCGTGTGATTGTGTACTACTAGAATAGCCATGGTCCGGACCTCATAGAATAGAGACAGTGCCAACCAAAACTGTCCGGAAGAAGAAAACCGCACGAAGAGCGAAACCCGGATCGGCGGGATTGTCTGCGAAGGAATGCGCGGTCGAAACAACGGATCGAGCCACTCAGGAAACCGCAGATCGAGTCGAGCAAGAAGGCGGTATCGTGGTGGGATCCTTCAAGGATCCGCTGGGAGGCTCGCAGCTACTTCTCGCGGTCCTGCCGATCGATCGAATCGAACCGACACCGTTTCAGCGAGACTTGTCTGAGGCGCACCACAAAAAACTCGCGACCGTCATTCAGAAAACCGGGACGTTCCTCGACCCGGTTATTTCCGTAACGGCGCCAAACGGCGGCTTCTGGACGCCCAATGGGCGCCATCGGCTCGAAGCCATGCGACGCCTCGGCGCCAAAGCAATCACAACACTGATCACGCCGAAGCGAGAGCTGGCATGGCAGATCCTGGCGTTGAACACCGAGAAGGCGCACAACCTGAAGGAACGATCCCTGGAAGTCATACGGATCTATCGGGGCCTTGTCGAAGAAGACGCCTCGCGGGCCGAGTCCACTTTCGCGTTTTATCTGGAAGAACCCGCGCTCGTCACGTTGGGAATGTGCTATGAGCAGAAAGCTTCATTCGCCGGCGGCGCCTATCATTCGATCCTCAGACGTCTCGAAGAGTTTTCCAGCGAACCGCTTCGGAAGACGACAAAGGAACACGAGAAGTGGGCGCGCATGGTACTGGAGCTCGAGGAAAAAGTGTCGGGCGTTGTTCAACGACTGAAGGAGCGCGGTCTGACGAGTCCGTATCTTCGTACTTTCGTCGTCGCTCGAATCAATCCGCTTCGATGGATTAAAGGCGACTTGCCTCCGCTCGAAGATGTTTTGAAAACGATGCTCGAGCGCGCCACGAAATTCCATGTGGAGAAGATTCAACAGAAGGATCTGATCGGCGTTGCCGGCGCGCCCGACGAGGAATGATTCAATAGCGGAGCAAGTGGACAACTGCGGACCGCAGGTCCTCGACTGAAGGCAGCACTTCATCTTCAAGCGGCGCCGCTGAGGCGACGAAGCAGTCTTTTGCGCCGACCCGCAAAACCGGCGCGTCCAGGTGATCGAAACATTCGGCGGTGATGCGAGCCACGATTTCCGCGCCCCAACCCAACGTGACGGAATCTTCATGCAGAACGATGACGCGGTTTGTTTTTTGAACGCTGTTGAAAACCATCTCGTTGTCCATCGGCACGATCGTTCGAAGATCGATCACTTCCAGATCGTACTCGTCCGCGATTTCAAGCGCGGTGTAAACGGTCGCGCCCCAGGTCACAATCGTTAGGCCGCTTCCCTTTCGCTTGATCTTTCCTTTACCGAATGGAATGACGTAATCCGCGTTGGGTTCGCGCGACTTCGAAGTAATGTGCCGATACAGGCGCTTATGCTCGAGGAAGATCACGGGGTCGTCGGCCCGCGCGGCGGTCTTGATCAAACCTTTCGCATCTTCAGCGTTGCTCGGGAACGCAATGTACCAACCGGGCGTATGAGCAAACAGGGCCTCGGGGCAACAGGAGTGGAATGGTCCGCCCCGGATACGACCGCCGCTCTGAACGCGGACGACCATCGGATTCGACCATGCGCCGTTGCTCCGCCAGCGCAGCGTTGAGATTTCGTTGCGCATCTGCATGAAAGCCGGCCCAACGTAATCCGCAAATTGAATTTCGACGATGGGTTTGTAGCCTGCGATCGACATTCCCGCGGCAACGCCGAGAATCGACGCTTCCGCCAGAGGAGAGTTTTGGACGCGATCGGGATAGAGATTCGTCAGTCCTTTCGTCACGCCGAACACACCGCCTTTGGGATCGGCGATGTCTTCGCCCCACATCACGATCCTGGGGTTGCGCTCGAGTTCCTCGCGAAGTCCGCGATTGATGGCATCGACCATCGAGATCGTGTCTTCGGACGCGTACGCCGGCTCCGTGGATTCAAATAGCGGTTTTCGATCGGAATAAACGTGTTTCAATACGTGCCCAACGGCTGGCTCGGGATACGTGTCCGCCTCATCAGCAGCGTTGTCGATCTCGGTCTTGATTGCGGCGCGAAGTTGTTCGATGTCTTTCTGCGACAGGACTTGCCGATCGAGCAAATACTTCTCGGTCCGCTCAAGGGGGTCGCTGTCGTGAACTCTTCTCAGTTCATCTTCAGGGCGGTATTTGGTTTGATCATCGGAGGAAGAATGAGATTCGAGCCGGACAACGTCCGCTTCGATAAGCACCGGACCGCCTCCGCGCCGCATGCGCTCGATCAGTGGCGGGAGCGTCTGGTAGAGGTGCTCATACCAGGTTCCATCCAACCGATGGGCCTGCATGCCAAAACCCGCGGCGATGCGGTGAACCTCCGAGGCCGTCTGGCAGCTCTGAGGAACGCTTATCGCATAGCCGTTGTTTTGGATCAGGAACAAAACCGGCAATTCTTCGCGGGCGGCCCAATTCACCGCTTCGAAGAATTCCCCTTCGCTGGTGGCGCCTTCACCGGAGGAGACGTAAACGATCGCGTCGCTGCCGTCTTTCCTCAGGGCCTTCGCGACCCCGACAGCCGGAAGGAACTTCGTTCCGGTGCAGCCGGTCGGCGAAACGATATGCAGATCGCGCGAAGAAAAGTGTTCCGGCATATTGCGGCCGTTCGAACTCGGATCGCCCTCACGGCTCAGCATGTGCAGGAACATGTCTTTGGCGGGCATTCCAACGGCGTAGCACAGCGCTTTCTCGCGGTAATACGGGAAGAACCAGTCATGGCCCGGCCTCATCAGCATCGCGGTTCCGATCTGAACCTTTTCATGACCGCGGGTGGAGGCAAGAAATGAGACTTTGCCCTGCTTGTAAAGGATCTTGAGGCGCTCTTCGATGTAATAGACACCGAGCATCCTGCGATACAATTCTTTAACGACGGCGTCCGGAACGATAACCCGATCGTCCGTGCCCATGCCCACAGGCTCTCCTCTTTTCGTCATTGCGGTTCATTTTGCCATAAGCTTGTTCGGGGCTGGTGCCCAACGGCTCGCCCACTGAAAAGTTTTGACGTCATGCCGAGTTGGGAAGCGACTTTTTGGCCCAAAGCCGAATTGTCGGTTCCAAAAGTGAACACTTTCGAGCAAGGAATGGATTGAAATACAGTGAAATCCAACTGGCGAGAGTCGTGCTCAGGAGACGGACATGATTCAGGATTTGAAATACGCGATTCGAACTCTCCTGCGGAAACCGGGATTCACGGCCGCAGCCATTATCGTGCTGGCGCTGGGTGTTGGCGCGAACACCGCAATCTTCAGCGTCGTGCATGGTGTCATGTTGAAGCGTCTTCCCTATTCGAATCAGGAACGCATTCAGCTGATTTACATGACGAACCTTCAGCAAAACCGGATCGAAGAGCCGCTTTCGGTTGCGGATTTCCTGGACCTTCGCGATCAGAACCGCGCCTTCGAAAAAATGGCGGCGTACCAGCGCGGGGCGGGACTCATCCTGCCGGCCGATCGTGGGGCCCAGTTCCTGAGCGGTGCGATTGTCACCGCCGACTTCTTCTCCGTGCTGGGCACGCCGCCCCAGATCGGACGGACATTTCAAACCGGTGAGGACGCTCCCGGAAGCCCGCTGCAGATCGTCATCAGCGATCGGCTCTGGCGCAACGCGTTTAACGCCGATCCCCACATCGCCGGCCGTGTGGTCCATTTCACGAGCGGTCCGTTGACCGTAATCGGCGTGATGCCTCCCGATTTCCAGTTTCCCGGAAACAACGCTGATTTTTGGCGCAACTTCCGTCTGGCGCCTCCGCGATCGCGCGGTCCTTACGCGATGTGGGGAATCGGCCGGCTCAAACCGGGTGTTTCGCTTGCTGCCGCAAAAGGCGACTTGGATGCGATCGGCAAGCGCCTTGAGCAGGGTTATCCGTTGTCGAACACCGGCGTCAGCTTCCGTCCGATGCCGATCGACGATTTCCTTTTCGGCAAAATCCGCACGCCGCTCTACATCCTCCTGAGTGCGGTGGTGTTCGTCTTGTTGATCGCTGCGGCAAATATCGCAAACCTGTTGCTGGCGCGATCGACGACACGAGAGAAGGAGATCGCGATCCGAGCTGCCCTGGGCGCGGCTCGCGGCCGGATCGCGCGGCAGCTGTTGACGGAGAGCATCGTCCTTTCGGCGATGGGCGGCATTGCCGGTCTTGCCATCGCCGTCTGGGCGGTGGACGTTTTCATTGCGATGGCGCCCGGGACCATTCCACGCCTGGATCAAGTCTCGCTCGACACCACCGTCCTCGCTTTCGCGGCACTGTCGTCGATCGCGACAGGAATCCTTTTCGGGATCGCGCCCGCCCTGCGCGCGAGGACGATCGATCTGAATTCAAAACTGAAAGATGCGGGACGCGGCAATACCGCAACAGGAACACAAGGCTTGAGAAGACTCCTCGTCGTTTCGGAAATCGCCCTTTCACTGATTCTTCTGACCGGCGCCGGGCTTGCCGTTCGAAGCTTTGTGCGCTTGCGAAACGTGGATCTCGGCTTCGATGCCTCCAATGTGCTTGCGATTCGACCGGGGTTGGGCTCGGGCAAATACGATTCCGATGAGAAGGTGCTCGCTTTTAACGAGGAAGCGATGCGGCGTATTGCCGGCCTTCCGGGAGTTCGGGCAATCGGATCGACGAACAGCCTGCCGCCTTTTCAAAACGACGTCAGCGACAATTTTTCGATTGAGGGTCGATCGCTGGCTCCGGGTGAAAACCCGCCGATTGCGACCGTGCTTTTCGTCACGCCGGGTTACTTCAATGTTCTGAAGATTCCTGTTCTGCGCGGACGTTCTTTCACAGAGAACGACCGTGGGGGCTCACCTCTCGTTGTGATCGTCAGCGAGGCATTGGGACGGCGTTATTTTCCCAACGAAGATCCCGTTGGAAAACGAATGCGCATCGGCGGGCCCGAACGTCCCAACACGCCATGGATGGAGATTGTGGGTTTGGTCAAGGATGTCAAATACGACGGGGTTCGTGAATCCGCCGAGTCTGCCTATTACCTTCCCTACGCTCAAATGCCTGCGCGAGGGCAGGAGATCCTGATCAAAACCGCGGGCGATCCGGTTTCGATCGTGCCTGCCATTCGGGCCGAGATCAATGCGCTGGATCCGGGGATTCCCCTCGTTCGACTCACCACACTCGACGATAGAATCGCCCAAGCCGTCGGAGAGCCTCGCTTTCAAACAAGCCTTCTTCTTGTCTTCTCCGGGATCGCCCTCGTCCTGGCCGCCGTCGGCATTTATGGAGTGTTGTCGTATTCCATCAGTCTCCGGACTCATGAAATCGGCGTCCGGATTTCGGTGGGCGCGAGCCGCTACGACGTCCTCAGGATGGTGATCGTCGAAGGGATGACGCTGGCGGCTGTCGGCATCGCGTTGGGCCTGATCGGATCGTTTCTTCTAACTCGACTGATGGCCACCACACTCTTTCAGATATCGCCGCACGATCCCGCCACTTTTGCAGGTGTCTCTCTGATGATGATCACGGTCACTTTTTTCGCCAGCTTCATTCCGGCGGGCCGTGCGACGAGGGTGGATCCCATCGTGGCGCTTCGAAACGAGTAGAGCTGTGAATGCTGTCAAATGTCGGGACGTCCCATCTCAAACGCTTACATGTCGCTGTTAGATTCCTCGCCTATGACCAAACCCGTCCAAGATAAGGTCCAATTACGGCCTGCCGCCGAATTACTCCTAAATTCGTCGGCTCTGGTCTATGGCCGCCGCTACAGTGGGAACAGCGCTACTTCTTGGCGGCGCTCGTCGGCTTCGTTGCAAGTTGATCGAGCGCCGCCTTGAATGCAGTCGCCAAATCAACTGCTGCCCCCTGCCCCCAGTAATGCAGGAAGATGATCTCGGGTTGAGTACCGATCATATGGTTGTGAATCGAGACAACATTGATTCCGTGTCCGCGGAGCACTTTCAGCACTTTCGTGACTTCCTGCGGAAGCATCGCCACATCTCCAGCCACAGAGGCCTTATCGTCCGTTCCGATGAAGGCGGCCCATGTATTCAAACCCATACGCGCATTGATCGCCGCGCCCATATCACGCAAATGGAGGTCGTCCCGTCCGATCGTGATTTTGTAGACCGCTCCATTTTGCTCGCCATTGTGACCGATGATCTGACTGAGTTTTGTCGTATCGATGGACGGTTTCGCAATCGACGCAGACGCGGGTTTGGATCCCATCAGGTCAAGTGCCGGTTTCAGCTTGCGGGCGAGGTCTGTTGGCGTACCGGAACCCATCAGGTGCATGTAGAAGACACGGGGCTCTTCAAAAAAGAAATGATTGTGAAGCGCCGTGACTTCAATGCCATTGTCCAGCAAAGCTGACATGACCGGGTTGACTTCCTTTTCCAACAGCACCAGGTCGCCTGTCATGACGTCCTTGCCGCCCTGTCCCTTCGTCATGGCGACCCAGCCGCCGAATCCGAGCGGGGTCGGAACAGCTGCGCCCTGAATTGTGACTGACAGGTCGTTTCGAGGAATGTTCACTTTCAAAACGTTTGCAGCATAATCGCCTTGTTTTCCGAGGATCGTGAACACTTCCCGATATTCGGCTGGCACTTCCTGAGTCTGTGGTAACGCAGTCGGACAGGCGCAGATCGTAAACAAAACAACCAATACGAATTGGTTCACCTTCATCACAAACCTCCATTCAAAAAATTATTCCTTATACAAACAGTACGCCCGCAAGCGCGGAGGCGCCGATCAACACTCTGTTCTTAAGACGCGCCAGCTTTCGACTCTTCTATCGTCGAGCCGGGTGTAACGGGTGAAGCTGAATTCATGAAACATCTGTCGACGTTCAGGTAACGTTTCGGTCTCGCTGAAAAGACTGAGGCTTTTGCTCGTCCATCGACGGAGATTTTGCGACTGTGCCGCCAGAACTGTCGCCTGGACTGTATTCTGGGCTGTCTTCCGTTAGGAACGAGAAGCAGGCGATCCACACGCCTGCCAGCACTCCGAACGTCATTCCGGCTGATAGGCGCGTATGGCAGCCTCTTGACCGTCGCGATGAGGAACGGCCAGGAAGATTCTGTGCATTTCGGGCACCCACAACGATGTTCGCGCGCCCGGTGCGGTTCGAGTCTTGCTCACGAGAACATAATGGTCCGCTTCCTGCTGTGTCAATGAAGCCTTCGTCGGCAGAAAGATAGATGCTTTTGGTGGCTGAAGAGCTGCGCCAAAGAGGTCCCCTCGAACGCTTTCAGAGTGCCGTCACCGCCGCTCGCAACGAACACTTGATTCAACTCCGGAACGAAGACGATTCCCTGTGGTTCCTTCAAGCCGCTGATACTGCGGATTCGTTTGCCTTGCGCAAGGTCTACTGTTTTAAGCGTATTGTTCTCAAGAGCGGCAATAAAGAGCCTCTGGCCTTTGAGATCCACGGAGAGGTGATCCATACGGCCTTCCACGCCCGGCAAAGGAATCGTCTGAAGCAGCTTCAGCGGAGCGTAGTCCTGCGCGTAAGCTCCACTGAGGATCAACAACACGATGAGGACTCGCTTCATCACTTCGTTCCGTAGTTAAAGTCATCGAACAAAGTCACGCTGTCCGCTTTCGTCCACACTCCGACTTTGCCGGCGTCTTTAAATTTAACGTCGTCCCATTCGATGGCTTTCTTGCCATCAAATGTGACGGTGAAGTGACTGTCTTGAAAGTCGACACGCAAGGTGTGCCACTGGTTCGTCGCCACCTTCATATTTGTCCGCTGTCGCTCGGTACGCCGCCCGTTAACGGTGTCGTAGATCGCGACGTTATCTTCAAGCGCGTTGGCGCGAGCAATATAATAGTTGTTCGCATCCTTCGCCCGCCAAACAACGCCGCCCGCCTGATCTTCTTTGCCGGAAATCGGTTTGAACTTCACTTCGACGAAACCATCTTTGAGGCTGGTGTCGTCCTTGATACAGACCGGGTAGGTGGCCGTGCCGGACTGCTTCAGCACGTTCGGTTTGCTTGGCGCGCTGTCATCCTTTTCGACGGTCCATTTGGGTTGGCCGGTACCTGTCTTCGTTGCAGTCCAGCCGCTAGGCGGTTCGCCAACTTTGAAGTTATCGAAATTCACGGTGTCGGATGACATAAAAGTCACCATCATTATGGTTACAAGCAATGTCGTCGATAAAGTCTTCATCGAAACGCCTCAGAAATTGAATCGTAACTGCATTTCGACCGTTCGAGGATTCCGCGCGCTGGTGGCTCTGCCGAATTTCGTCGAGGTCAGGACTCCGCTGAAATTCGAGAACTGCGAGGTATTCAGGAGATTATTCACGTTGGCCTGAAGAGTCATTGTCGGTGAAGCGCCACTGACGTTGATCGAGCCGCCGACACCGGGAGCGGGACCGCCGCCACGATCGCCGCCGCGTTCGCCACCGCCCTGAGGCTGACCAAAACCGCGCTCGCCCGCACCGCTGCCTTCGCCCCGCTGGCCCACGAACGAATTCGCAAATGGACTGATACCGGCACGACTCGCAGGCGAAGGCTCCTGACGGCGTAACTTCACGCTCTTGCTCAGATTCAGATTGACGTTCGTGTTGCTGGGACCCGTTGCAGAGTTACGCGGTACACCTGCAGGGCGATCGTTAGTATTCGAGTCGTTGTTTTCATCACGACCGGTCGTAATGTTGTACGGACGGCCGGTGTTGTAGCTCAAGCTTGAGTTGACAATCACGTTGCCCGGCATGCGAAAATTCGCGCCGCTGAAGAAGCGCTGCCGCATGTCCTGCGGCGCCCGTCCCCAATCGGAGCGGAGATCATAGTTATTCATTGGATTGGCCAGCGGACCATCCGTATCGTTCCGGCTCCAGCCCACGGTGTAATTTCCAAACAGGTTCAGGTTCCAGTTGTTGCGAAGAGTTTCGCGGAAGCCAACGGTGTAGTTGCTGGATCGCGAGAATCCAGTGGACTCCAAATCATTGATGATGCCGCGTGAAGGGTCTGGTCGAAGCGTCAAGCCTGGGAAAGGCGCATTGATATCTCGACTCCGGTAGAGGTGAACGCCACGTACGGTGTCCCACGACAACGTCACACCCATACCCTTCGGAAGGCCTCGCTCAACGCTGATCGAGGTATTGCCCGCATATGGAGTCACGAGGTCCGCTGTTCGTCCGCGAATCGACGAAGGCGGTGAGGTGGTCGCATTTCCAAAAACAGCTTCCGGGTTGGCGGGATCATAAACCGGATACTGAACCACAACCTGTAGCTGGCGCGTGCCGTCGAAGCGCAGCAGGTTCTCCAGCGTTCCCTGGTCGAATCGCTGGTGGAATACTCCAGCGCCCAACCGGATGACGGTGTTCTGGCCCAGTCCATAGGCGACGGCGACCCGCGGATCGACATTGTTGTGATCGCCGATGTTCGTCTGGGCTTCGTACCTCACTCCAAACGACAGCGTAAAATTGCGCCTCAATTTCCAATCGTTCTGGATGAAAGTGCCGAGCGTGACCTGTCCATCGTCGAGGATCGGATTGCCTCGCGTTTGCGAGCACGTGACGGGCTTGTTCGCGTTGAAGTCCGCCAGACTCGAGAATGTGCACGAGCCCACAAAATTACTCTGCGAAAAGGCATGATTCTTCCGGTACTGCACTTGAGCACCCGTTCTGACGGTCCACTTCTTACCGGAGTACATCAGGAGATTCGCCCATTCGAATGGCTGGTTGCGCGTGTTGCCGGTTGTTTGCGCTCCGCCATCAAAGAACGAGTCCAGGACGTTATGACCAAAAGCCTGGCTGGTAGACGAGGTGTTGGACTTATCGAGGCTGTAGCTGAATCGGACTTCATGAACGAGAGCCGGCGTGATGATCGCAGTCTCGCGAATCTGCAGGTCGAGCCCGCTGTTGGTCCGGTGGATAGCGCGAGACTCCAGATTGAACGTGCCGACTCCCTGGTTCTTACTGTCGTTCGTGTCGTAGTTAAGGCTGAAGTTTAGCGTATTGTTTCTCGTCAGCGCCCACTGTCCGCGCCCCGCAATGGCACGGCTGACGCTGGGTTTCAGGACGGCGCCGGTGATCGGCGCGCCATTCGGGCCAATCGCATTGATGGTGTCGCTGTTGTCGGTGTAGTTGTTGCGCCCGCTGATGTTCATCGTCAGCTTGTTCCGGATGATCGGACCGCTGAACACCGAATTGAAGCTGCGCTGCTGGAACGGCGGCTTTGAAGGGGCAAACGGAATCTGCGCATTCAGTTTGTCGTCCCTGAAATTGAAGTTGAAGTTACCGTGATAGGTTCCAGTGCCTGCTCTGGTAATGATCTCGACGCGTCCGAAGCCGACGCCGCTGAACTCGGTACTGTAGGGATTGTTGTTGATGCGGATTTCCTGAATCTGGTCCTTCGGAGGAAGCGTGCCGCCGCTGAATCCATCGATGACGAAACTCCCACTGCTGTTCGCGTCGCCCCGCGAACCGGCAATCTGCTGCAGGTAAGCCGCCAGTTCGTTTTCGTCGGTAGGCAACTGGTCCACGAAATCCTGTTTCAGAACGGTCGTAGTTAAACTGGAATCCGCGTCCACACTGACTTTGGCGCCGTCTTCCGTTACATTGACGTTCTGAGCGATCCCTGCCAATTTCAATGAAATCGTCAAGGGAGCCGTCGCAGGCGTTACGTTCACATTCGTTGCAAAGGGTTGAAATTCGGCCGCCGTGACGTCGATCCGGTAAGTGCCGGGCGCCACGGCAAGCTCGAAATCACCGGTCGCTCCCGCGGTTGCTTCCGCTACCGCCTTACCTGACTGCGAAATCCTGATCTGCGCGCCAGGCATCACTAAACCGGAAGCATCCAGGACCCTGCCTTTCAACTTGACCGACTGGCCCATCATCACGACGGCCAATAACATCAGAAGGGCGGCCAACAACTTTCGCATCCGCATAGAATGAGTCCTCTTTTAATGGACTCTCCGGCGTCGACCTTCCATATGGCGTTCAAATCCGGTTCTCATCATTGACAGCTCATCATCGTATCGCCCAATTCTGAAGATTTGATGAAAGTTGCAGAATGGGTACAACAACACTACTTTAGGGGGATCTTGTCGGCGCCCTTACTGACGATGCGCTCTCCATGTCGCAGGCCGCCCGTAATCTGAATGCCGGCGCCGTTGGCGCGTCCAACAGTAACCTTTCGCTTCTCGAATCGTTCGGCTGTGCGCAGGACAAAGACGTAAGAAGCGCCACCGTCTTCCACTATTGCAGTTTTCGGCACTGAGTTCGTCGCCTTCGTCACCGGCATGGTGGCGTACGAAGGATTGTCCCATTGATTTTCTTTGGAGTAGGAAATCGTTCCGGCCATGTCCGGGCGTGGCATCTGAGCGGAGGCTGTATTGTGATCCGGATAAACCTCCAAATTGTCGACCACGAACCGATCCGAAAGGTCTTTTGAAACCACGCTGATTTCCACCCTCCCTTTTCCGGCCTTCATAGGTGCAACATTGATGCGGAAGACGCCCACACGTTCCGGCGCAGGACAATTGCCTTCATATTCTGAAGAAGCATTATTCTGAAGCCAACGGCCTTCCCCCATTTTAGCGACTGAATTTGACCTTGGAGATGGGACATCCCGACGGTCGACATATTTCAGACGCTGCCTCTGAATGCTGTCAAACGTTGGGACGTCCCATCTCAAACGCTTACATGTCGCTGTTAGATTCCTCGCCGTAAAGCCGTGATAATGCCGTTTTTGGGATTTAACGATTAAATCTGACGTTGGAGATCCCAGCATTCCGACATTTGACAGATTCGGAAGCTGCTCGGAAAAATGTCAAACGTTGGAATGTCGGGATCTCCAATGTGATATTCAAACGACCGGATTCAGACCTTCAAGGAAACGACAACCTCCGCACCTACGGCTTGGCGCGCGCAGAAGCCGCGGGCCTCACACGCCGCGGCTTCGGTGCCTCGGTCTTCCCTTCGCGGCGCGCCGTTATACGAAGCATTCCTTCGTCGATCTGCGTCGAGATTGTTCCGAGGTCGATAGCGATGGGCAGCCGTATGGGTCGAAACAAGGTTTTCGAACGAAACTCGCAGATGTGTATCTGCGCCTCCGGTTCATGATCGTGCCGGAGGTCCGCTTTGACCAGAATCCGATCCCGTGTCGCGAATACCTTGAGGTCTTTCTTATCGATCCCTGCTGCAGGCAGCGTCACGACCAACAGATCATCCTTTTCGGCGATTTCGACAGGCGGCGATATCATGACTTCCGACTCGGCGGACAGCCAGTCGTCCATCTCACGCCCGGCGTGGTTGCCGTTCAGCGAAATCTGGAACGCTCTTTCGCGAATACGATTCCGGACCTCGTCGAGTGCACTGCTGATGGGTTCCTCGTTGTCGCACAGAACGACGTTGCTGGTGGATCGCTGCCGTTTGCTCATAACTGTCTCCTTCTTTTACTGGCTGCGCCCTATCGGGCTTGCATTCGCTCCGCTAATTAAATCGAAATTCCCGTAACCCATGTCCGGTTCCGGCAGTTTTACGTTCCATAATCGGACAGCAGCTCAGAAACCGGAACTCTTCGCTTATTCACAACGTAAGGAAATCCTGAAGTTTAGTCAACCGATGGAAATGGCACCCCTGCTGCTCTGATCGAGGAGGAAGAGAATGAGGAATATCGTGGCTTTTCTAGCGACCCTGACCGCTTTGGCCGCGTGGACGGCGCCGGCGTATTCGGGGCAATTCCGCGGCGTCGAAGGATCGTTTGTCCGGACGCTGAACGTTTCAGGAGCCGTGAATCTCGACGTTGCCACAGGATCCGGCAGCATCGATATCCGGCGCGGCGGTGGCAATACCGTGGAAATCCGCGGCAAAATCCGTGCCGGATCGGATTGGTGGCGATCGGGACGCAACGCGCAGGACGTCGTGCGGGACCTCGAATCCAACCCTCCGATCGAACAAAGCGGGCAAACGATTCGCATCGGCCTGCAAGACCGTCGCGACGATGAGCGCAACGTGTCCATCAGCTACGAAATCGTCGTGCCGGCAAACACGTCGGTCCGGGCTCACAGCGGGTCGGGGAGCCAGAATATCTCGGGAGTATCCAATGGACTCGAAGCCGGCACCGGATCGGGCAGCATCACACTGACGGACGTGCTTGGCGATATCACTGCGACGACGGGAAGCGGCTCCATTCGCGTGTCTGGAGCTCGCGGCGCGCTCCGGCTTCACACCGGCAGCGGCGGAATCGATATACAAGGCGAGCAGACCGGACGCTGGGACCTACAGACAGGATCCGGCGGCATCTCCCTGCGTTTACCGCGCAACGCCAGTTTTCAGTTGGACGCCCATACCGGCTCCGGCGGCGTCTACGTCGATTTTCCAATGACGGTTCAAGGAAGGATCGACAGCAATCGGCATGATGTCAGAGGAACCGTCGGCGCCGGCGGACCCGAGCTCACCGCTCGAACCGGCTCCGGACGGATACGGATCGAGTAAATCACTATTGCCACGAGCGCCGGTCTCCTTCATCCTTCACAATTCGTTAATAATGAAGGTTGGTGGAGACCGATGAAAGCCGTCACCGTAAGCCCGCGAATTCTGATCGCGGACGACCAGGCCGATGTCCTCGAAGCTCTTCGGCTTCTTCTGAAAAGCGAGGGATATCAGATTGAAGCCGTCACGTCTCCTGCCGCCATCATGGGCGCTCTCGAGGCTCGCGAGTTCGACGTCCTGTTGATGGACCTGAACTACGCACGCGACACCACTTCCGGGCAGGAGGGCCTTGATCTTCTCAACCGCATTCACACCATCGATTCCACATTGCCCGTTGTCGTTATGACGGCGTGGGGCAGCATTGAGATCGCCGTCGAAGCCATGCGTCGAGGAGCGCGCGACTTCGTTCAGAAACCCTGGGAAAACCCGCGGCTGCTCAGCATTCTTCGAACTCAGATCGAGCTTTGCAAAAGCCTTCGCAACGAACAGCGTCTCGAAGCCGAAAATCAGTTGCTTCGCGCGGAAGGAAGGCCGGTCCTGATTGCGCAGGCGCCCGCAATGCAGCCGGTTCTCCAGTTGATTGCGCGCGTCGGTCCATCGGACGCGAACGTCCTGATCACCGGAGAGCACGGCACGGGTAAAGAAGTTATCGCGCAGACGCTCCACGCGTTGTCCCTGCGCGCATCGAAGCCGATGGTCACCGTCAATGTCGGCGGGCTCGCCGAAGGCATCTTCGAAAGCGAGATGTTCGGCCACGTCAAAGGCGCGTTCACCGACGCGAAAACCGATCGCGTCGGGCGTTTCGATCTCGCCGACGGCGGAACGCTATTTCTCGACGAAATCGCGAACGTCCCGTTGAACCAGCAGGCGAAGCTCCTGAGGGTCATTGAAACCGGCGAGCTCGAACGCGTGGGTTCTTCACGGGCCCGCAAAATCGACGTTCGCGTTCTTTCGGCAACCAACGCCAACCTCAGCGAAGAAGTTGGCCAGGGCCGTTTTCGCGAAGATCTCCTTTTCCGTTTGAATACGATCGAAATCCATTTACCTCCCTTGCGGGATCGTCGTGAAGACATCGCCGCGCTTGCGGCACATTTTCTGCGAATATACTCGCAGCGCTATCGAAAGCACATCAACGGGTTCGAGCCCGCGGCCATGCAGGCGCTGCACAATCATCCCTGGCCGGGCAACGTCCGCGAGCTGGATCACGCGATCGAGCGAGGCGTTTTGATGTCCGCGAAAAACTCACTCGGCGTCGCCGATCTGGGATTGCAGCCGCCGCGCGAGGGATCGAACCGGCTGGAAGATATGAGCCTGGAAGAAGTGGAAGCCTTTCTGATTCGCAAGGCGCTGGCCCGCTACACGAACAACGTCAGCCACGCCGCCAAGGCGCTCGGATTGAGCCGCAGCGCGCTGTATCGCCGAATCCAGCGGTACAACATACAAACATAGGATTAGCGCAGTTTAGACAGATGAGCAGACCGAGTCCCAAAGCCGAAGGTATCCGCCGCATCAGCTACGACCGGCGCGTGTTCCTGATGGCGCTGTTTGCGGGCATGCCGGCGGTCATCCTTGCCATGATCCTTTTGTGGCGCGGCGACTTCACTCCGAAGGTGCAGTGGACCCTAAGCGTTTTCATGATCGGCATTTGGCTCGGCTTCGTGGCGAGCATCCGTCAGCGGGTGGTATTCCCTCTGCAAACGCTCTCCAACCTTCTCGCTGCGCTGCGTGAAGGCGACTACTCCATTCGCGGCCGCGAAGCCAAGGAACGTGACGCGCTCGGCGAAGTGACTCGCGAAGTGAATGCCCTCGCCCAGACGCTGCATGCGCAGCGTCTCGACGCACTCGAAGCAACGGCGCTGCTGCGGAAGGTCATGGAGGAAATCGACGTCGCCGTGTTTGCGTTTGACGGTGAACACAAATTAAGGCTCGTGAATCGTGCCGGCGAGAAGCTGATGAAGACTCCGCAGGAACGACTGCTGGGTCAAAGCGCCGAAGACCTCGCGCTTGATGATTTTCTCGATGGCGATACCTCGAGGCTCACCGATGCCGGTTTTCCGGGCAGCGCCGGCAGGTGGGAAGTCCGCCGCAGCACATTTCGCCAGGGCGGCCTTCCTCACCAGTTGCTTGTGCTTTCCGATCTCACCCGCGCGTTACGCGAAGAGGAACTGAAAGCGTGGCAGCGCATCGTGCGAGTGATTGGACATGAGCTGAACAATTCGCTCGCACCGATCAAGTCGATCTCCGGCAGTTTGAAGGCGTTGATGGGCCGGCCCACTCGTCCAAGCGACTGGGAGGACGACATGCTGCGCGGCTTAAACGTGATCGGATCGCGGTCCGAATCATTGAGCAGGTTCATGGAAGCCTATGCGCGCCTCGCCCGATTGCCGCAGCCCAAACTGCAAAAGGCCGACATCGGAACGCTGGTCCGGCGCGTGGTCGGCCTCGAAACGCGCCTCGAAGTGGGATTGAAACCGGGCCCCGAAGTGTCGATACAGGCGGATCCGGATCAACTCGAACAACTGTTGATCAACCTCATCCGCAATGGAGTCGACGCCGCACTGGAAACCGGCGGTGGTGTCGCCGTCGGCTGGAACCGGACGGGCGGCCACGTCGACCTCTGGGTACGCGACGACGGCCCTGGCCTCTCCAACACCACGAATCTGTTCGTTCCTTTCTTCACCACGAAACCCGGCGGTTCGGGAATCGGTCTGGTGCTCAGCCGTCAGATCGCCGAAGCGCACGGAGGCTCACTCACGCTCGATAATCGCGAAGATGCAACCGGCTGCGAAGCGCGATTGCGCCTGCATGTGTGACGCCCGTAGAATAGAACGACTGCGGAGAGGTGCTGGAGCGGCTGAACAGGCCGGTCTCGAAAACCGGAGTGGGGGTAACTCCACCGTGGGTTCAAATCCCACCCTCTCCGCCTTTATTTGGCTATATGGATGTTTTTCAAACTGTTTGGCTCGAATATTTTGCCCAGCGTCCCTGATTCCGTCCCCCATTTTGTTTGGTCGGATGGAGTTCGACGGGCGACTAGAAAATTGGGTGATGAAAACCAGGGACGTGGTTACGATCAACGGAAAGAGAGTGAGTCGACGAGTTCAGAGTCGAGGGGCGGTTTGAGGAATGGCCCATCGATACCGATGTGGCGGTGTCGTTTCCCTCGTCATCGGTTGCGGGGCCGTGTGACGTCGCTCGCTGGATCGAGTCGAAGCTTCAGCAGACGATCCTAGGCGGATTCATAAGTGTTTAATCGCGAATATCGAGTCGCCGCTTCATTGTCTCCGAAATCGTAGAATCCTCTTGCCACCAGTAGTGCGCTATCTGTGGTTTGCACGTTTCCAGAATCTTCTTACATACGACGCTATTCCGTGATGGATGCATGGACAGTGCGCGGGCAGAACTGTATGTAAATAAATCGGCAGCATCGAGTAAGAGATGGTTGCTTTGTTCGTGCCTAAGACCCGTCGCCTCCATCATTCTCCGAATCTGAACATTCCCCAACCCCCAAAACTGTGCCTTACCGGATTGTTCGTCGACAAGCAACGTATAACGGTGTCCGGCGCGTCCACTTCCGAACGCCGCCGCGGCGGAAATAAAGCCAAAGGCATAACAGTGCTCGTTAGTGAGTTCAATATTCTTTCCTAATCCAGCCGGAATCTTCTCTGGAAACGTGTCTTTGTAGACAATTCCTAAATAGAATTCCGGAGAATGCTCACGCAACGTTTCAATGAGGTTGATGGCGAGAACCCAAGTCTCACTTTCTGTCAGATGTGCCCACCCGGTCTTTGCCCTCCCTGCGCCGCTGTATAACTCCTTGCAATGCACTCGGGTTTGCGGCAATGCGCCGGCTCGTGCGATCGTCCGTTGAAATGCAAAGGTGGCACGGTTTGCCTGGTCCGCGGAATGAAACGCAACAATTCCATACGCTACGATGTCCGGCGCAGTGCTCTCATCTCCAAATAACACCCACGTTTTTTGCGAATCGGAAAAAACCGAGGGAAGGATAAGGTCAGGACTCCACAACCGGACTGATTCATCTCGCGGACCTAATCGCAAAGTACCAAAGTAGACTGGTGCCTTCGAACTTCCAACATTACTCTGTTTCACAATCTTTTGAGTTTGGTTCGCCCGTTTACCCAATTTTAGCCCCCTGATGAATTGTGACTCACCACGATAGTTCGTAATAGTAAGAAACTCGCGAGGGAAAAGGCGGGCCGCAGCCCGCCCGATGGCTACTACAGCGATCCGTTTCAAGCTTGTCGCCAACCTGTTTCGGCAAAGTAGCGCTGCCGATAAAACTTTCCCTCGTGGCGACCTTTCCTTTCCGTCCCTCGCCGTCCCTTATTTTCGTTGGATTCGAGCGAGATATACCGACACTTGGACAGGTCAGGTACGCAAGAGCCACGCCAGTCGCGGAATTCGTCGGACTTGGTCGGATTTTTGCTGAGACTAAAAAAAAGACCCCTCTCCGCCTGTCCATTGATCAACGAGAATTTAGAATTGACGAATTGGTCGGATGCGACTGTCAAGTTCTAGCCCTCTGGACCTGCAGCCTTGTCGACCGCATAGACATTGCGCTTCCCGCCGTGAAAACCCTCCATTCGAGTTCAGAACTCGGCCTTCGAGGTTCCGAACGCCACGCTCCGAGTTCCAAGCTCGGGCGGCGAAGCTTTGAACTCGGTGAGCCGAGTTCCGGTGATCAACAGCGAAGTTCCGAACTCGGGGCTCGGAGTTCAGAACTCGACCGTCCGAGTTGCGAACTCAGGCCGCCGAGTTCAACACTCGGGCGGCCGAGTCCAAGGCCGAACCGCTGAGTTCGGAACTCAAGGCTCCGAGTTCCGGACTCGGGCGTCAAAGCTTCGAACTCGGCGGTCCGAGTTCTAAGGCGCTCTCAGCGGTTTGACGATTTACGCCACAGTCGTTTCAGGCGGACCCTCACGTCGTGCATATGGGCAACCGGGTTGATACCTTCGAGACCAGCACTGTCACACGCGGCTTGGCGATCAAGCAGAAATCGAAATAGAGCGGAATAGCCGCGGACCTGGTTCAGCGGTCTCGATCTTCACTGATGATGTCCTCGACAGGCCTTCCACCTACGGGACGATCGAGCGCCGCAGCAAATTTCCTGAGGGGCTTCCAGTTCTGAAATCTATTCTCCCTGGGTTCGCTTTGCGCAGGCACAAACCTAGCGACCGGAACATTCCGGTCTCGGATCAGGTTGGCGATTTTCCGCTTTCTTAGGAAGCCCATGGATTAACAACTGGGACTGAGAGGTCTTCGAAGTGGCTGATGTTCCGAGTGGCCAACGAGGCATGGTGCGCTAGCACGATGCCGGCGATCATCGTGTCGCGCAGATCCACTGGCCGGCCCTTTTTCCGTCGTTCGGCCATCAGATCTGCCGCAGCGGCGGCGGCAGCGGTATCGAATGAGACGATGCGGTGTTCCATTTTGTCGAGGACGCTTTCGAAGGCGAGCATCAGGATGGATTTCTTCTTTCCTGTCGCCATCACCTGTAAACCGAAGCGAATCTCCAGAACAGTAACCGAGGTTGTCCAAATCGATGTGCGCGGTTGACGATCGAGCCACATAATTACGGCGGTGTCGGGACTTTGTCGCATGAGGGCTGAAAGCACATTCGTATCCAGCACGATCATGATTCAAATGATTCCGGCTTGATCTTTTGGCCGCGCAGTTCACGGATATCCGCTTTAAGGCCAATTTTTGAAAAGACAGCGGCAATTTCGCTGCCGAGCGCAACGGCTGGACTCTCTTCGTCATGGACGGCATTTCGTAAGATGTCGCGCACTTCCTCCTCCATGCTGCGGCCGTGCCGTTTGGCGCGGCGTTGTAACTTCGCCTTCACCGTACTTTCGATATTCCGCACAACGAGTTGCCCCACGGTACCATTTATCTCCTATCTATTGATATCATGATATCACATCCGGGAAACCCGGCTTTGCACAAAAAGGGTGCTAACTGGGGTAGTACGTCTGCTGTAGCGGCGGTCTATGACCGCCGCTACAACAGAACCCGCCTTGCGACACTTCTTGTGGAAAGCCGAGAAACTCCGGCTGCTCGGAAAATTGGCCCCGGGGTGGAGCGTTTTTTGCGACACCGGGGTTGAGTCGTTGCAGGAATACGCACCCCGGCGGGGTGCGAGGGTTATTCTGGACAGCAGGGCGCGGTTTTTGCGTAAAGTAGTCTCAAATGGCGGTGGCGGTCTCGGCGGGTTTGCGGTCGGTAAGGTCGTCTTTGAGGCTGATAAAGAACCAATCCGAGCCGGCGGCACCCGTGAGCTGATCGGGGGCGCCGTCGTCGAAGACGGCGGTGGTGGTCAGGGCGAACTCCCCTGAACCAAGTTGCGAGATCCGCGTGTTGTAGCTCAGATCGGTGCGGCTCCAGATGTCCATGATCTCGCAAAGTGCCACGTGATCGTCGTCGTACTTTGTGCTGCCGCCGATGAGGATATCGTCATCGTTGCCACCCACGAGACGGTCGCTCCCCGCCCCCCCGATCATCAGACTGCGTCCGCTGCCGCCGATCAGGAAATCATCACCCGACTCGCCGAGCAGCACGCTAGTCCCTGCGCCGGCCGCAAGCCGGTCGTTACCCGTACCGCCAATCAGAAACGCGGCGAGCTTGATACTGCCTGCGACTTCGATGTCGTCGTTTCCTTCGAGTCCGTAGGCGATGATTCGGCCGGTTGGCCGGAATATTCCTTGCGACGCCCCATTGATCAGCACCTTGATATCGCCATCGTTGCCGTTCGGAACAAAGCGTATCGTGTCGTCGGCGCCCGTACCTCCCACGACCAGGGCCGTCTTGGTGGAGTCACACGGATCTGGCTGAAGATCAGCGGCCTTAATCGTGATCTGCTGGGTTGCGGTGGTCGTCCCGCCGTCGTCATCGGTAACCGTGAACTTCACCGTGTATGTGCCGGTTGCGGCATAAATGTGATTGGGTACCAAGGCTCCAGTATCCGTATCGGAATGGGCGTCGATGGCCGTGCCGTCGCCGAAATCCCAGCCGACATTATGAGTGTCCAGAGTACCGGGATCCGTGAAGCTGCCGATGAAGGAGAGCTGCTGTCCACGTACACCATTTGCCGGAGCACTTAGCGATGCTTTCGGAGCGATGTTATCGACAGTAGTGGACAAGGTAGTGGTGTCGGTGGTGTTGTGCGCATCGCTCAGCACGACAATGATCTTGTAAACATCCGCTGCGGTTCCGGTCGGATTGTCGTCGAGATACTGGTGAGTCACACGAAACGCACTTGCACCCGCATCCAGGGTGATGAGTTGAGGCGTTCCTTCTCCCCAATTAATGAGCAAGGTGTGGGGATCGGAGTCGTTCAGATCGGTGAAGTTCCCAATCAGGACGACGCTCTCATTCTCACTAACGACCGGGGTCACGGAAACCTGAGTCAGCACCGGCGGGTGGTTCGACGCTGTCACATTGATCGTCATCGATCTCGGCGACGGATCGAGATCGATGCCTCCGTTGGCCGTTCCCCCGTCGTCCTGAATCTGGAAAGTGAAAATCGCGTAGCCATCCCCACTGGTATTGGCAGCAGGCGAGAACGCGAACTTGCCTGAATTGATGTCGGCGATACCGACGAACTGACCGGCGATCACAGCGGCGCCGTTGTTCAGGAGTTTGCCCGATCCCGGCAGACTGGTGATCCGCACGGCGAGCAGGCCGTTCGCAGGAGTGTCCTTCGGATCACTGTATGGAAAATCGGAAGCTTTAAAAATGTATGTGACGTTTTCGAGCGTTGTCACCGTCTTCGCTGCGCCAACGGGTGAGTCGTTGACGGAATCGATCCGGAGGTTGACCGTGGCAATGTTGGACAGATTGTTGACGGACTGCCCGTCGCTAACCTGATAGCTAAAGCTGTCGGAGCCGTTGAAGTTTGCCGCCGGCGTATAGCTGAAACTTCCGTTGGAATTCAACGTCAGCGTTCCGTGCGACGGGTTGGACACCAGGATCGCTGTCAGCGCATTGCCTTCCACATCGCTGTCATTGACCAGTACGCCGGCCGCCGGGACGGTTAATGGCGTGTCCTCCAAAACGCTGTAACTATCATCGATCGCCACCGGCGCATCGTTTACTGGGTTGATCGTGATCGAGACAACCGCTTCCTTGGAGGCCAAACCTTCATTGTCCTGGACGGTATAGCGGAAGCTGTCGGCGCCGAAGTAATTGGCTGCGGGCGTATAGGTGACGGCCCCAGTGGTCGTGTTCACGCTCAACGACCCGTGAGCCGCGCCGGATGTGACCGTCACGGTTGCAGTGTTGATCGTCCCATCGATGTCCGTGTCGTTGTTCACGACGTTGATCACCACCGGCGTGTCTTCATTCGTCGTGGCCGTGTCGGCATTTGCAATCGGGGCATCGTTCACCGGCGTGACGTTGATCGTCATGGTTCGCGCTGTCGGATCGAGATCGATGCCGCCGTTCGTCGTACCGCCGTTATCCTGCACCTGGAATGTAAACGTCGCGTAAGCCGGACCATTCGCATTCACAGCTGGGGTGAAGACCAGCTTGCTCGCGTTAATATCGGCGGCACTAATGAACTGTCCGGCCGTGACCGTAATGCCATTGTTGGTCAGTGTCCCCAGTACCGGTAGCGTGCTGACCTTCACTGCAAGCAGGGCGTTCGCCGGAGTATCGTTCGGATCGCTGAAGCCGAAATCTGCGGCAGCAAACGCATAAACCGTATCTTCCAGCGTCGTGATCGTGCGGCTCGTTCCCTGAGGCGCGTCGTTCACCGGCGTGACGTTGATCTTCATCGTTCGCGCCGTCGGATCGAGATCGATGCCGCCGTTCGTCGTACCGCCGTTATCCTGCACCTGGAAGGTGAACGTCGCGTAGGACGGACCATTCGCATTCACCGCTGGGGTGAAGATCAGTTTGCCCGCGTTGATATCGGCGACACCGATGAATTGTCCGGCCGTGACATTAACGCTATTGTTGGTCAGTGCACCCAGTGGCGGTAGCGTGCTGATCCTCACCGCCGATAATGCATTGGCCGGACTGTCGTTTGGATCGGAGAAACCGAAGTCCGAAGCAATGAACGTATACGCCCTGTCTTCGAGCGTCGCTGTCGTCTTGCTTTGGCCCTGCGGCGCATCGTTGACTGAAGTGATGGTGATGTTTACGGTCGCGATATTGGACAGCCTGTTGATCGGCTGCCCATCGCTGAGCTGATAAGTGAAACTGTCCGAACCGTTAAAGTTTGCGTCGGGGATGTAAGTGAACACACCACTCGGATTCAGCGAGAGTAAGCCGTGCGATACGCTGGTCACCAGGATCGGAGTCAGCGGGTTGTTTTCAATATCGCTGTCGTTCGCCAGCAATCCACTCGCTGCCGTGACCGTAAAGGGTGTGTCCTCAAGAGCCGTGTAACTGTCGTTGACCGCAATCGGAGCGTCGTTGACAGGTGTGACGTTGATCGTCATGGTCCGCGGCGTCGGATCCAGATCGATACCACTATTCGTCACGCCGCCGCTGTCCTGCACCTGGAACGTGAACGTCGCATAGGCCGGACCATTCGCATTGGCGGCCGGGGTAAACTTCAGTTTACCCGCGTTGATGTCGCCGACCGCAATAAACTGCCCTAGGCTGACGTTGGTTCCGTTGTCGGTCAGCACTCCGGCGATGGGCAGGGTTGTAATCTTCGCCGCCAGGAACGCATTCGCCGGAGAGTCGTTTGGATCTGAAAATCCAAAGTCGCCGGCGGTGAAGGTGTAGAACACGTCTTCGAGTGTGGTGGCGGTATGGTTCTGACCTTGCGGCGCATCATTGACCGTATTGACCGTAATACTAACTGTCGCGATAGTAGACAGGTTGTTTGCGGACTGACCGTCATCGACTTGATAAGTAAAGCTGTCGCTGCCGTTGTAATTTGCTGCCGGCGTGTAGACAAACGACCCATTCGAATTCACTACCAGGGTTCCATGTTGAACGCTCGACACCACTAAAGCACTCATCGTGTTTCCATCAGGATCACTGTCATTGGCGAGGACACCATGGGTCACATCGATGTTTAAGATTGCGTCCTCGTTCGTGGTGTAGGTGTCGTTGTTTGCGACCGGCGGCTTGTTTTGCGGCGGCGGCTCCTGGAAGAATGCAATGGCATCCAGTCCGGTAACCGTTGAACCAATCGGGGTCACGACGCCGGTTGCCGTATTGACCGATCCCAGGAAACTCCAGTTTTTGAATGCACTGGTAGAAATGGACGCGAACAACATTCCCGACTTTGGATCGAAATCCATCCCATCGATGCGAGGAAAGTCCGTCAGCAGGTAGTTGAGGCGCAAGGAGGTCCCATCCACAAGGCCGGTCTGGGTATTCTCGATATCGAGGTTGAGTTGGTCCGCATGGTACAGCTTTCCGTCCGGCCCGAACGCCAAGCCATTCCCGGCGCCTCCGGCCACGTCTGTGTCCCCGATCACTGTGACGATTCCAGTAGAGATATCAATCGTCGCCAGTTGGCCGAGGTCGGAGTAACCAAACAGGGTGTTATCCGATGGCCTGAATGAAATGTCGTTAAAGCCGATGGTATACCCGGAGTCGATACCGGGTAGAGTTGGTCCAATTTCAGTACCTTTGCCGGTGTTCGGGTCCACGGTGATGAGAACATCGATGCCCTCGTCGTGCGTTTGGCCGGTGGCATACAAAACACCAGTCCGAGGATCGACGTCCATGGCGCTGATTCTGTCGAAGCCGACGGGCCCGATCAACGCGGCGGCGCCCGTTGCGGGGTCGATCGCATACAGTGAACCTGGACCGGCATCGGGCCAGTCGATGCCGTAGAGGATTGCAGGCGGCACCAGCGTGGAAGCGGTAGCCGTATTGTTGCCGGTAAAGAGATCCCCTCCTGTCGAGCTCACCTGCGCTGTGTTGATCAAAAAGGATTGTTTCAGAGTCGGAACAATAACAACCGTTGCCGTAACTACGGTGCCCACGGGAATTGACCCGAGATCAAAAGTGATAACGCCGTTCGCAACCGTGAAGGCTCCTTGACTGACGGTTGCGGAATCAAACGTGGCATTTGCCGGTAACGTGTCCTTGAGGACGACACTTTGAGCCGTCAACGCGCCCGTGTTCCGAACAGTCAAGGTGTACGTGAGTTTCTCTCCCACGGCAGCTATCGCCGCAGATGCGACGTTCGTGACGGATACGTCGGGAGCGGGAAGCGGTTTGAAAGCGATCGCATCTAATCCTGTAACGGTCGAACCGAGTACTGTTCCCGTACCTGTCAATGGGTTCAGCGTGCCGAAGTAATGCTGTGCGTTACTTCCGCTACCCGTAACGATCGACACAAACAGAGTGCCCGTAGCTGGATCAAAATCCATGGCATTGATCCGCGGGCTGGACAGATCAAAAAACACAGTCGCCACCGTCGTGGCTTGACCGGTGTCCGGGTCTACCGTGTCTAGCTTAGGTGTTGGGGCAAAATACAGCGTGTCGGTCGGACTAAATGCCAAACCGTAGCCGGAGCTACTACCAGACCTTCCGATGATGGTGGATTGTCCGGTTGTAACGTCAATCGTCGTCAGGTAGCCGGTCGACAAAAACGCGAACAACGCGCTGTCGGAATTTCTAAAGGACATGTCGGTGTCGGCAGTGTTGATCCCGCTGAGCCCGATTTCAGTACCCGCGCCCGTCAGCGTGTCGATTTTGATGAGAACTACCGTGTTTGTCCCGGGACGCTCGCCGGTGGCATACAGTATGCCGGACCCTGGATCGAAATCCATCGCGCTGATCCGATCGAACCCGACGGGGCCGATAAAGTTTGCAGCGCCAGTCGCCGGATTGATCGCATACAACGAACTCGGGCCGCCGGAAACCTGACTGATTCCGTATAGCGATACTTTAGAAGCATCGAATGCCCCGGCGCTGAAGTCGAGGGTTGCTGCATTGTTACCCGCGTTCGGGTCCGTTGTATCTTCCACCACCTGTGCGGAGTTGGTGAAGGTTCCGGCCTTGTTGATTGTGGCCTTGAACGACAGTGTTGCACTGCTTGCGGGATTGAACGACCCCAGACTCCAGGTGATGGAATTACCCGACCTTGTCCCCGGGAAATTGATGAAAGAGCCGAATGTCAGCGCATCCGGCAGCGTATCGGTCAAACGCACGTTGGAAGCACTGTCGGGGCCGAGATTCTGTACGGTGATGTTGACGGTCACAACGCTGCCGACAAAGAGCGGTCCGCTATCCGGCGTGGATATCGCCACGGACACATCGGCGCTCGGAATAACACTCGTGGTTGCACTCGCTGTGTTATTGCTGGTGTCCGGGTCGCGTTGCTTGCTGGAGACTTGCACCGAGTTCGTGATGGCAGTCAAGTTCGATGCGACGACATGAATTTGAGCCGTCGCCGTGGCGTTGTTCGGCAGACTGCCGAGGTTCAGGCGCAACTCACGATTAATAATGGATACCACCGCACCCTGACTGAGGTCGGCCGACGTGAAAACCACGTTGTCCGGAAGCGAATCGACCAACAGGACGTTGGTCGCAAGGTCGGGACCATTGTTGCGAACCACGACGGTGTACGTCAGGGCCTGACCATGCAACACGGGATCTGGAGCATCGGTCATCGTCACCGATAAGTTCGCCTCCCTGCCCGGTCCGGAAAACTCCGAAGTGTTCCCCTGCGAATCGGTGGCTGTGGACGTGACCACATGCGTCAGCGGGACGGCGACCGGGAAAGCGACGGTGAAATCCGCATTGCCGGAGGCATTCGTCATGACATTGGTTGCGCCGATGAAGCGCGCGCCTTGACCAAAGCCCGACGGGTCAAGCGCGGCATTGTCGAAAAATTCCAGCCGGTAGGAACTGTTCGCCTTGCTGTTCAGCGATCCGTTAATCGTGACGCTGGCGCCGGTGTTGGTAACGGAAGTCAGCACCGGGTAGTTCTGAAGGTTGTTATCACCCGCATCGTTGTCTCCGGCGTCATTCAGGGTGGGTCCGTCACCACCGAGATCAATACCGAGACCGCCATTCGCATAAATCGAATTCGATTCGATGGCGATACCCAGGCCGGCGGCCGCGCCTCCACCCTCAAGATTGATGCCGTTGCTCCCGTTGTAGGCAATGACGTTGCCCGCACCGGTCACCAGGCCGCCGATACTGGTGTTGATGGCGCCCGGGTAAACAATATGGGTGACAGGGTCGATGTCTGGGGTAATGAGAATGCCGTCTCCGGTATTCGGCAGCGGGCTGATCCCGTCTGCCTGCGTGCCAATCAGGTTGCCTTCGATGACATTGTTTGCGGAAAAGTAGCCCGTGAGATGAATACCGCTGCCGTTGTTACCCGAAATGAGGTTTGCCGCGCTGGGTTCCAGTCCGCCGATGGTATTACCGGAAGACCGAATGTCGATGCCGCCGGAGTGTTCACCGCCAAAGCCAGACGTTCCATTGCCTAAAGCCCGCGTACCTTCTTTGTTGGTTCCAATGCGATTGCCTTGAACGACGGCGCCCGCTTGCGAGTCGAAATCATCTCGAATCAGGATGCCAAATTCGCCATTCCCGGAGATCAGGTTTCCCGCTCCAGGCGCCGTGCCGCCCACGACGTTTCCAAATCCGGAGACCACAACGCCATTGCCCCCCCTCAGCGCGACTTCGCCGGTGACGTCCGTCCCGATGTAGTTCCCCTGAAGAACGTTGTTCGCGGGAACATCTTGGACGACATTGCCACCGAGTGTTACCTGTCCGAAGATAATGTTGCGTGCTTCGGCCGTCGTGCCGCCGATCAGATTGTTCGTAGAACCGTTGATGTAAACCAGCGCGCCAAGCGCTCGGGTTCCCGTCCGATCGGTGCCGATGTAGTTGCCCTGAACCAGATTTCCGGAAGCCGCGTAAAACTCGACCGCGTTTGGAATGAGAGCCGGTCCTGATTCGCCAGTGATACCGATACGGCCTAGAACATTCCGGTCCGCCGGAGTTATCCCGCCGATGCGGTTATTCGAGGATGCGAATATCGAAACGCCGCCGGCCGTGGCGACAGTTCCAGCCGGGTCGGTTCCGACGAAGTTGCCTTCAATCACGTTGCCGCCATTCTCCACAATAGAAATGCCGGCATTGCTCAGCACCAGACCCCGAATCGTCGTGTTTCCACCCTGAACCACGAGGTCGACACCGGCTTCCGAATTCGCATTGCGTTCAATATCGATCAGCAAGACGGCATTGTCGCCTTCGGCAAGAGTGTTTCGACTCGCGCCCGGCTGCGTGTAGCCATCGATGATGACGGGATCCGTGATCGGCGGCAGAGGCTGGAGCAGCGAGATCGTTTTCACTCCGGTACCTGGAATGTTGAAAACGATAGTGTTCAAACCTGGGTTGTTATTGGCGGCATGAATGGCTTCACGCAACGTGGTGTCTCTCGCGTCGGCGATGCCGTCATCGTGATCATCCGCGGTGTTCACGACAAAGGTTGTTCCCAGTACATCTCCAACCATGATGCGCGCCGAGAATTCGGACGTGTCGTTGGTGTTATTGGTAGCCGTTGCCGTGATGAGGCGGCCATTGGGAACAGCTACAGGAAAAGACGCGCTGAAGGTTGCGAGGCCGGCCGAATCGGTTGTCGTGGAAGTCGTACCGATGTAGGTCTTCCCCTCGCCGTACCCGATGAAATCCACTTGCTCCTGTGTATAGAAGTCGATCTGAAATGTCCGGTTGCCCGCGCTGACCAATCGGCCCTGAATCGTAATGAAGCCATTTGAGGTGATCGCCGAGGACAGCACCGGGAAGTTTTGCAGGTGATTGGGACCAACGGCGAGATCGGTATTGTCGTTTAGTGAAACGCCCGCCGGGCCCGGAAATACGGCTCCGATGAGATTAATCCCGCTGCCGGTGTTTGAGAAAATCGAGTTGCCACGGATTGCATTACCGACAGGTTCGATTGCGATCCCGGTCAGTGGGTTAACGATATGTTCGGCGGCGACACCATCGCCGTCAATCCAGGCGATGGTATTTCCTTCGCCAGGCTGAACTCCACCAATCGAGTTCCCGTTCGCCAATCCGGTTAGTCTTACTCCCGTCCCGATGGTTCCGAGAGCTGTAGTACCGTCTGCTGCGATGCCGATGAAATTGCCAAGAACGCGATTCCCCACGCTCCCGTTCGAACGACTGCCATCGAGTGATCCTTGAATGAACGGCGCTCCAGAGATGTAGACTCCGCCAAAAATGACATTACGTTCCGAGGTATTCGTTCCACCAATCTGGTTGCCCGACCCAGTGATCGAAACGCGCCCGCTCAAGAACGTGGAGCCGGGTGCCTTACTCAAGCCGTCCGCCGTAGTGCCGACATAGTTCCCCAACACCTGATTCTCGTTTCCGCTCAAACTCAGATCCGAAAGAATATTGCGGGATTCCGGCGCGCGGCCGCCGATGGTGTTGCCGGCCGAGGATACGTTGACTGAACCGATGTTGCCTTCAATCACGTTGTGGCCAGTCCCCTCTATGCCAAGGCCGTTATTCACGATAAGACCACGAACCGTACTGTTGCCGCCTGTCACCTTTACGACGCCATTGATCTGGATCAGCAGAATTCCGTCGAAGCCGACTTGTTTGGAGTTCTGCTTTGCCCCGGGCTGGGTGTATCCATCGATAGTCACCGCATCGGTGATCGGCGGCAGCAGACTTAGCGGTTGAATGGTTCTCACACCGGCGCCGGGAATGTTGAACATGATAGTGTCCAGGCCGGGGTGAAGGTTGGCAGCGAGGATCGCCTCGCGCAGCGTCGTGTCATTGGCGTCGGCCACACCGTCATCGTGATCGTCCGCGGTGTTGACCACATAGACATTGCCCAATACTTCCCCGATCGTTACCCGGGCGGAAAACTCCGAAGTATTTGTTGCGGGGGCCGTCTCGTCCGCGGTGTTGAAACTAGGGGCGGAATGCGGTGTTGTGAAGGAAGCGGTGAGGTCGACATGTCCTGAGGCATCCGTCGTCGCGGCGATGGTACCGATATAGCTTTTTCCTTCACCATAACCGCTCGAGTTCGGTTTATCGTTGGCGTAAAAGTCGATCGAAAACGTCTGCTTCGGAGCACTGTCCAACGATCCGCCGATCGTGATGACGCCGTTCGCCATGATCGCGGACGACACCACGGGAAAATTCTGCAGGCCGTTGGGCCCGTGAACAACCACTTGCTGGCGTGACGGCAGCGGCAGGTAGTCAGGTAGGCGTACAAGCTGGTCGCCGGAATCAAAGTCGCCCAGATCATTCGTGTTCAGGTTGGAACCTAGCGATATCCCCAAGTGATACTGTGAAGTGGAGAAGTTCCCGTTGGTCGGGGTATCGTTCGAGAATATGGAATTTCCGCGAATGGCATTACCGGAGTTTTCGGTTACCAGGACGCCGGTGGAGTTGAACGCGATGACGTTACCTGCCCCTGCCGCGGTCGTTCCGACGATATTCCCTACCGTATTGATAACTATCCCCGTCGTATTGCTCAGTGCCGTCGTGCCGTTCGCGGCGAGTCCGATATAGTTCCCGAGAATACGGTTGTTGTTTGAAGGCTGATCGAGAGAGATAAAAGGCTCGTAGATCGAATGCGCATTGTCGATGAAAACGCCGGTCTCATTACCCGATATGAGATTTCGCGCGGCCGGCGTTGTGCCACCAATGACGTTATTTGACGAGCCCTTAAGATCCGCCGACGGCAACAGTGGAGTGGTGTTTTCTGAAGCAATCCGCACTCCCCAGATATTCCCGGCCGCACTTGTACCCGAAGCATTCGTGCCGATGAAGTTGCCTGCGATCAGGTTTCCACCATTCGTGTCCAGCAATATGCCGGCGCCAAAGCCTAAGTGACCAATGATCAGGCCTTGGACGATGCTGTTGCCGGCTGAAATATGGATACCAGGGATATTGGTATTGGCGCTCGACGTGCCATCCAGCTCGATCAGGAGAACGGCGTTGTCCCCCACGGCCAGTGTGTTTGGACTGGATCCCGGCTGGCTGTATCCGTCGATCGTGACGGGACTGGTTATGACAGGTAGTGGAGTGAGAGGCCGTATGGTGTGGACACCGCTTCCCGGAATGTTGAACTTGATAAAGTCCGTGCCGGAACGAGCATTCGCATCCAGAATCGCCTGTCGCAGTGAGCCCGGTCCACTATCATTGGTGTTGCTGACCAGGAATGTGGCCGCATTTATCGTCTCATCGTCGAGGATGCGTAAGGTGGCAGTTGCCGGTGTTCCCAGGAACGCGCCGGTATTCGGATTCCGGAGGTTGAGGAGAACAGTCTTCGCGCCCTCTCCCAAAGCGTCATCCAGCACAGTGACCGTAAACGTCTTGCTGGTCTCGCCCGGTTCAAAGGACAGTGCGCCGCTGGTTGCAATGTAGTCGGTTCCCGCGGTTGCCGTACCATTCGCTGATGCGAATTCGACAGTCCCGGCCTGATCGATTAGGCCCAGACGGACTACCGAAATGGTCGCACTGCCTCCCGTTTCGCTGATGTCCAAGGACGGCGCGACGAAAGCAAACGCCGGCGGCTCATCGTCGAGAATTTGCAGTTGCGCTGTTTTGACCGTCCCGAGAATTGCTCCGCCGGTCGGATTGCTCAACGTCAGATTGGCAGTCTCGGTAGTCTCGGCCGTAACGTCGTTGGTAATGTCGACCGAGAAGGTCTTCACAACCTCACCTTCGAGGAACGTCAGGCTACCTGAACCTGCGGTGTAGTCGGAGCCGGCAGTCGCAGTTGCATTCGAAGTGGAGTAGTTGACGGTTACTGTCCCGTCGGAACCATTGGTTCTTGTGACTACGACCGTCACGGTGCCGCCATTTTCCGTGGTTGAATACAGCGGCTGGTCGAACTGCAACACGCCGGCTTCAACGTCTTGAATAACGACCATCGAATCGCTATACGTTCCCAAAGCGGTTCCGCCCGTAGGAGAGGTAAGAAAAACGTCGAATGATTCCGTGTCTTCGACGATGTCGTCGTCGAGGAGCGTCAAGGTGATGGTCTTGCTGCTTTCACCGTTGGCGAAGGTCAACGTGCCGGAAGCGGCAACGAAATCCTGCCCCTCCCTGGCGGTAGCATTAGTGGTGGTGTAGTGGACGGACGCGGCTCCGGCCGTTCCTCCGGTTCGTTTGACGGTCAACGTTACCGTCTGCGCATTCTCGTTGACGACGTAAGCTGCGCTACTGAACTGGAATTCACCTGGACCATCGTCGTCGAGGATGTTGATAGTGGTGTCAATAAGTCCGGCTATATCTGAACCGCCGGTGGGGTTGGTCAAGATGACGTGAAACGCTTCGGTGGGTTCTATTTGAGCATCATCGAGTATCGGAATCGTAAACGACTTCAGATATTCGCCGGGGCCGAATACGAGCGTTCCGGTTACCGCGGTGTAGTCCGTGCCGGCCAGGGCGGTTTGGTCCGCAGTCGAATAATCGATCGTGACGGCACCGTCCGTACCTCCGAAGCGTTCAACGATGACCGTAGCGAAGCCGGCCGATTCATCGGCTTGGAACGAATTCGTTCGGCTAAACTGGAAAAATCCAGGACCTCCACCTAAAGCGTCGAGTGCCTCTACGGTATCCAGATCGATTTCAATTGGCAGTTCCGCACCGTGCTTAGCGTTGTTGAAATTCTGGAGGCCGACGAAGTTCAAATGCAAATTAGACCAGTCGACAAAAGGCTTGAGAGTCTGGCCGCCCGAGGGTTTTCCTTTAACTTGAAGATCAAGCATGACACCCGTGTCGTTGTCTGGAATACCGTCGAGTGTGCTATCCGTGCCGTCGAAATCGACCTTTCCTACCTGAAGGATGGGGGTGATCACCGGAGGTCCAATCATTACCCAGAGCCCGTCGCGTCCGCCGATACCGACGTTTTCGTCGAGGTTATTTTCGTCAAGCACGTTATACAACCGGTCGGAGTAATTCAGTAGCCAGGTCGAGTCGCCGAAGGTAAGGTTTTTGTTGATGTTGGATTCGCCGGGGTTCTTCGATCCGTCACCGTTTAGATCCTCAAACATCCAGGCGTCCGGAATCTGCCAAAGATAATTCATGATGCTGTAGTAGTTCGGCTTGTAGTTGAAAAGATCATCAGCAGGTTTGGCAAAATCGTTTTGTCCGCCACCGTGGTTGAGACCGAGCGTATGGCCGAGTTCGTGCATGAAAGTGCCCGACTCGACATCTACTTTATAAAAGGGATCCCACGGTGCCTTCGCAAAGTTCCCACTTTTGTCGTACCAGGCACCCAGCGTCACCATGAAATCGCTTCCCCCAAAACCGACAACGTGATTATCGGAAAAAGACAAAGCGTAGACTTCTGACAACCCTGAGGAACTGGAATGGTTGTAGGTATCGGCGAAGATCGCATAGCGGTAGGCGATTAACTTGGCAGCCCGTATATTCGTCCAGTTTTCGCTGGATCGCTCGGTGGAAGTCCCGAAATACTGCCCTTTGTAAGCATCGAATTCCGGCCAGTTCCCATTGTCCGCAGTGGAGTTAAACGGTTTGAGTTTGAGAGTCGTATCATCCAGGAGGACGTGAAGCGCGATTCCCTGCGCCCCATTGGCATTATTGACCTCGTCCGCCGGGGCTTCGGCGAAAGCCGCCTCAACCCGGAGGAGTGATAGTGCCTCGGGCACGCGCCCTTGCATGGCATCCGCCTCAACAAAAATATCTTTGCGCTCCGGGTCGACGTCCATCCCTAAACCATTAAGGTGATTGACTAGGGTAACGTCGGCTTTGCCATCTTCATTGATGTCAATGTAGCCGGTATAGCCGGAGCCTGCGGGGCCAACCTTCTCCCATGCGTCCGCCAAGCCGTCCGCGTCCGTGTCCACCATGGAGAACTCGGAAGTGTTGTTGCTGGGATCGGTCGCGGTTGCCGCAATCAGTTTTTGAGACGTGTCGAAAGTCCATTGGAACCTCGTGACACCGAGCGCATTGGTCTTCACGGGCAACGAACCTACAAAAACTTTCCCTTCACCGAATCCGGAAGGATCGGGCGCCTCATTCGAGAAAAATTCGATCGTAAAGCTCGTTCCCGGCGTGCTGTAAAGGTCCCAGATCACTTTCATTCCGGCATCCGTCTTCTCCACGGATGCGACAGTCGGGTAATTCTGCAGATTGTTAGCCCCGGGATCGCCATCCCCAAAATCATTCAGCGTCACGTTGTCCAAGTTCAGATCGATGCCTCGGCCGGCATTGTCGAAGATCGAGTTTCGAGAAATCAGATTGCCGGTGCCCGAAGTAACCTCTACACCATGCCCTCCCAGCTTGAGCGTTTCACCGTTATAGGCAATGACGTTTACCCCGTCTGCCGCGCCGCCGATTCGGGTGTTGTTTGCACTATTAATAAGAATGCCGTAGTCGCTATTACCCAGTTTGCTGATGCCATCGGCACCGACACCAATGAAGTTGCTCTGTATCCGGTTATCGGTGGAGTCGGAGCCGAAGATCCGAATGCCCTCCCCCGAATTTCCGGAGATGACATTGCCGGGAGTCTTGATCGCCTTTCCAGGGACGTTGCCGAGACTACCGGTTACATCGCCAATAATGTTGTGAGAAGACGAAATGAGTGTGATGCCGCCGCTGCTGTTCGCGACGGCGTGAATGCCTGTAAGGTCGGTACCAATGAAATTCCCAACCACTTTGTTGGCGTTCGACTGAAAAAACGAGATTCCATACGAGCCGTTACCTGAGATGACGTTACGCTCTTTCTCAGACGTCCCACCGATGGTGTTGTTCTGCGCCTGACGCACGGACATGCCGTTTCCACCATTACCATTAAGAGCCGTACCTGCTGCGCTGACGCCGATGACATTACCGATGATGCGGTTGTTCGTCGAAGTGGCGCCTTCGATGGATATGCCGCTGCTTTTGTTCTCCGAAATAATGTTGCCGGCCTGCGTTCCAGGTGTATCCGTCTCGCCACCGATGACGTTGTTCTTCGAATTCTCGATCGACACGCCGTCTCTCGAATTGCTTAAAGGCTGCAGCCCCGTGGCACTCCTCGTTACACCGATGAGGTTACCGGTCACGGTATTTCCAAAACCGCCCACAATCCGGATACCGTCCCCCACGATGGAGTTCGCCGAACCATTGCCCGAGATGACATTCGCCTCCGGAGCCGCCGCACCTCCGATAAAGCTTTCCGAGGCAGACTCGATGTATATACCGTTCCCGGAATTGCGGATTCGAGTCTGGCCGTCCGCGCCGACACCGATGTAATTGCCCTGCACCCGGTTCTCAATGGCGCTCTCACCTCTGATACGAATGCCGTTTTCGGTGTTACCGGAAATCACGTTGCCGCTTCCAGGTTGTCCGATGAAGCTGCGCTGGCCGCCGTCGATCGAAACACCGCCCAGGTTGGGTACGGCCTCGGTGCCGGAAACATTGACGCCGATGAAATTGCCCGAGACCACGTTAAGGCTGGCCGCGAGATCGGCGATTTCGACACCATACGAGGCATTGCCTGAGATCACATTGCGCGACGTAATGCTTGTCCCACCCACCAGGTTGCCAGGCGCCCCTTGGATCCGCACTCCCGCACCTTGATTGCCGGTCAACGGCGAAGTTGGAGAGTCCTTTCCGATGATATTGCCCAGTACAACGTTTCCTGACGAGTCTGTACCCTGGATCCAAACGCCGGCACCGGCGTTATCGGAAATGAAATTCCCCAACGATGTGCCCGGTACGAGAGTCTCTCCACCAATGATGTTGCCGGGAGAATCGATGATCGAGACGCCATTGCCCGTGTTCCCGGCGGACTTCACGGTACCGCCGATGAAGGTGATACCGATCCGGTTTCCGTGAATGGTGTTTGCCGTTCCGCCATCCATGATGCGGATACCATCACCATGGTTGTTGATAATCGTATTGCCGGTGATCGAGTTGTGATTCGTCGCGCCGACCGGTAAGGGAAGTACCGGGATCAGCCGCGGATCCGAGTTCGAGTAATTGCCGCGGAGGAAGATTCCACCGTCATTGTTGCCGAGCTCCGGAGCAATGCCGCCAATAAGATTATTCTGAATGATCGTAAACTTTGCACCATCGCCGGCGAGCTCAATTCCGTAGTGCGTATTTGCGGCCACCGTGTTTCCATCCGCGATGCCGGGACCGCCGATTTGCGTATTGGGCGCATCGACAATAGCAATTCCGTCGTGACCATTCGGCAGGGCCACAACTCCGTCGATGCCGGTGCCGATGCGATTCCCCAGGATTTGATTGCGTTCTCCGCGGGTAATGATGACGCCTTCGATACCGTTTCCGGAAATGATGTTGCCCTCGTTTGCAGCGCGACCTCCGACCCAATTGTCATGCGCATATCCCTGCAGAAAATTTCCGGTAATGCTGACACCCTGGCCCTGATTGGGCACAGCGGTGCTTCCGAGTACATCGGTACCGACAAAGTTTCCCAGAATCCGGTTTCCACTCGACGAGGCTCCGATAATGGAGATCCCTTCAGCGCCGTTCCCCGAGATGACGTTTCGTTCTAAAGGATTGTTCAGATGTCCGCCGATCGTGTTATTCGCGGAGTCCACTATAAAGATTCCGTCACCCCGATTAGCGGTAGTGGAATCGCTCTTCATCCCCGTGGGATCGGTACCGATGAAATTACCGACGATGGTATTGTTACCACCGCCGAATATCCTTAAACCAGATTCTGGAGCGCCGAGGATGACTAGACCTTTGATCGTGGTAAAGCTGGAATGGAGCTCCAGACCTGCAACCGGATAACCGTCCGCATCGTTGCCGGCGCCGCTGGCATTGATCACGATGAGCGGTTTCGAAGTAAACCCGGGTTGGGTAGTGCCATCGATGATGACCGCATCCTTAATGAACGGCAGCCCGCCCGCAGCCACGTTGATGGTCACAACGCCCCCGTCCACTGTCGAGATGTTGAAGCGAATGGTGTCGAGGCTCGATGCGGTAGGGTTGCCGATCACAAGCCCCGCGTCATGCCAACTGTCGCGCACCGGGATCTGCCCGTTGGCCAACTTGATCGCGTCCGCCAGGGATATGGCCTGATCGCCGCTGACGGTCGCGGTATTCACAGTAATGATGGCGCCGGCCGGCGGAGGGGCCGGCTCGTCAAAAGTCTGGTTGGGAGCGGAGGCGAAGGCTGCATAGGAAACCTGAGGGGCGGCTACGACACGATCAGCCGGCGCATCGAGACGCAGAACGACGGCCGGAACCAAGTCGATCGGATCCATCGGAAGGACATCGGGAAGGACGTCCACGCTCAGGAGGAACCGAGGCTCGAGCGCGTCGACGAAAAAATGCGAACGATTCCGCGAGGGAACCTGCCTTTTCGATCCGGCTTCCTGCCACAAATCCGCAAGCGCCGACAGAATGTAATTGAGCAGCCTCATACTACTTCGGCGATGACAGTCGAGATTTCGGGATCGCTTACGCCACGGCAGGCATCCTTCTATCGAATCCCGTCCGCAGGGGTAATCGGCCTGTCGTGTTAATACCAACAAGCCATCTCTTCTCTTTGAGCGTGGCCGAAACTCGATTGCCGCACCGATCGTCACCACAGGATGGCGTCGATCGACGTCAGTTTCCTGATTTCAGCGTGGAACTTATGACACTCGGCTTCAAAAAGTACTGAGGGATTCATGAGGAAAGTCATGAGGATTATGAGGAAATCATGAGTGCGGCATATTCGCTTCATCCGGACGTTTGACAGATCTTAAATCCGCCGCGCACCACATCGTTCCGTCCGTTATTTTTTGATAGCATGTTGTCCGATTCAAGCTTTGAGAATTTACGAATGGAAATCCGGAGTTTCTTTTCATGAGCAACGCCATTACAAAATATGTCCGTTACAGCCTGTCCGGTCAGATCTCTTACGGCATCCTTGACGGCGATTCGATTCGAGAGCTTCGGGGCGACATCTTTACTAAGGCCGAACCCACCGGAAAGACCGTTCGACTGGCCGATGTGAAGCTGCTTTCGCCCTGCGAGCCGCGGAAAGTCGTTGCCGTCGGTCTGAACTACAAGAGTCACGTCGGCGATCGGCCGACCAAGCCTTATCCCGGATTGTTCTGGAAACCCAGCTCCTGTATTGCTGCAACTGGCGACGACATTGTTTTTCCCGAGGGCGCTTCGAACGTTCACTACGAAGCGGAGTTGGTCGTCGTTATAGGCAAGGAGACGAAGAGCGTCTCGAAAGAAAATGTGCCGAACCACATCTTCGGCGTGACGGCCGGCAACGACGTCAGTGAACGCGACTGGCAGAAGAACGATCTTCAATGGTTCCGCGCGAA
>CAZPBY010000002.1:0-237291 GCA_964584785.1 uncultured Solibacteraceae bacterium | reverse complement strand
CGTCCGCCGACCAACGTTCGATCAGACTGGAACGCAACACGGCGATCGTCTTGGACACCGTCTGATCGATCACGGTTCCCGAACTCGAGACGTGGCCGACCACGACCTGATTCGTGCCGGCCAGAATGCCCACAAATTTGTATTTCGTCGAGCTGTAGTAGTCGAACACGAAGCCGCTGGTCACTCCGGCCGGTCCGGCGATGACGTTCGCCTGCATGGAAAGCGTGGAGTTCGCAGCCACACCGACGTATCGCGTCGCGACCGCCACATTACCTGCGGCAGCGGTCCCGGTGAAGACGCCGTTAGCCATCTGCCATGTTCCCGCCTGGGTTGTAAACGGATTGGTGGTGCCCGCGCTGAAGTCCGTGTTGAGCGAGAAGGCCACCACGTTCGGTATTGTCTGATAGTTAAACGACGCGAATGCCGCGTTCGAGTCTCTCGCGCCGAAACCCAGATCGCCGTCATTCAAAGGATCCTGGAAAGTGAAGGTCAGGGTTCCTTTGCCCGTCAAAGAAAGCGTTGCTGTCGTGCCATTCAGGACGAGCTGAACGTTCGGTTCCGTAGTCGCGAGCCCTTTCGCGGCTACTTGCGCATCGACAACCCATCCTTGCGTCGTGCGGTGACCGATTTCAATTGTCCCTGCCGTGAGATTCACGCCGGCGAACTTGAAGTCGGTGGCGCTTTGATAGTCGAAGATGAAATACGCATTCGATTGAGCGCCGTTCTGCGCCTTGACGGGGTTCAGCGTGGCCGTGATCTCGACGTACGACGGCTGAATACGATCCGATGCATAGATGCTGATCGCGTCGTCGCCCGTGGCCGCCGTTGCGGAGTACTTTCCGCTGCCGCTCTGCCATGTGCCTACCGTGGCGGCGAAATTCGTCAGCGTGGTATTGAACAGGTCCTTGCCCAGAATGTCGCGTTGACCCGAGGAATTGCCCGGTTGAGGATCGCTTGGCGCTCCCGTTTGGTCTTTCCATGCCGCATCCCGCTGGACGACGGCACCGAGTTCCGCGGCGGGTTCGCCGTTCCGAGTGGTATTGCTGCCGAGGGTTTGATCGGCACCGTCGGCCTTCGAAAGCGCGTAGAGGAATTCCGGCAGCTGTGGTTGCACCAGACGCGAGATCGTGAACATGCCAAACGGCGAGAACGGGACGAGGAAGCTGTTGAACTCGCCAACCCAGTCGATCAGACGGTCGCCTCCCGTGTTGGCGATCAGCACATCGAGTCCTGCACCGCCGTACGCATAATCCTGGTAGCTCGGATTGCTGTCCGGCGCGTCGTTCACGCCGCCGTTGGTATCCAGATCGTCGTCCGCGTTCAGATAGTCATCGCCCCATCCACCGTAGAGATGATCGTTGCCGGTTCCGCCGACCAGCCAGTCGTTGCCGAGGTCTCCGAACAACACATCGTTGCCGTCCGTGTTGACGTTTGGGAATCCCGACAACGTGACTACCGGGCCTTCGGTCTTGTCGAAATTCAAAAGGAAGCCGTTGATGCGCGGCAGCGGATTGAATTCGTCGTAGGCCGCGAACTCGCGGGCTGTGGCGTTGTAACCAAGCACGTTGCCCGGGTTGGTGGGACGCGCGAAGAAAGCCGGCAGCGCTTCGGCGCCGGAGATCGCATCGTCACCGGCGCCGCCGTGAACGGAGTCGTTGCCGAGACCGCCGTAGATGATGTCGTCGGAGCGGTGCGGCTTGCTGTTGGCTGGTCCTCCGAACTCGTCGGTCGTCGGAGTCCATGCCGTGTCGACGCTGAACGGCGTCATATCGACGCTCTTGCTGAGCGTACCTGTCGCGTTGATGATCGCCGACTGCAGGTTACCCGGTGTCGTGATGGTGGCCTGCGTCGTCGCGGTGTTCAAGCGATTCAGCGGTTCAGCCGTGCCGTTGCGGCTTGTGAAAATGCGGCCGTCGTCGCCGAGAACGCCGTCATTGCCGGTGCCGCCGGAGATCCAGTCGTTGCCGTAACCGCCGATGATGTCGTCATCCTGACCGTCGCCGAATATCACGTCGTTGCCGACCATGCCGTAGATGAAGTCATCGCCGGCCTCACCGTGGATTTCGTCGCCTTTTCCAATATCGGTCGCTGCTTTGACGGCATCGACGTCCGGACCGCCGGGCGTGTAGTCGAGCAACTGGCCGGCGCGCACCACGATTTTGCGAGTGCCGTAGTTGTCGTAGTTGAACGCCAGGTAAGAGCCGGTATTGTTGGTGACGGAGACCAGCCGGAAGATGTTGCCGTTGTCGCCAAGGATCATGTCGGAATCATTGGCGTGTCCATTTGATGTTGTATCGCCGGCGTCGTTTCTTGCACTCGATAAACCGGAGCCGCCGAAGATCAGATCCGAGTCGTCAGGACGAAGTGCGGCGGTTGCCAGACTGAACAGCGATGAGCTGCCGCCGATGATATCGTCTTCGCCGAGGTTGCCGAAGATGACGTCTTTGCCGCCGTTGCCTTCGATGTAATCGTCACCGTCGGTGGCGAGAGCGTCAAACGACGCGACGATCGTGAGATCCCCGTTCGCGTTTCGCGAAGCGCCGACGGGTTTTCCGTTGACGATTTTGCTGGCGATCGAGCCGTCGCCCTGGATCACGTCGTCGCCAAGCTGACCGAAGATCTCGTCGTTCCCGCCGCCACCGGCAATGTAATCGTTGCCGAAGTGAGTCGGGTCCAGCGTCTGGTCCTGCGTGATTGTCCAGTTCGCCCATGCCGGTCTGCCGCCGGGCACTGGCTGGACGGCCGGAAGGAGCTCTCCGCTGACCTGCGGGTTGCCGGCCGCATCGTAGATCGCCGTTCCGGTGAGTGTGCGGAATCGAGGATCGATCGCATCGCCGGATCCGGGATTGAGGACCAGCAGGACGTTGTCGCCGAAGATGAGGTCCTGTCCCATGCCGCCGTCGAGGTTGTCGTCGTTTGTGCCGCCGATGAGAATATCGTCGTCGTCGTTGCCGTAGATGGTATCTTTGCCGCCGTGTTCGCGATCCACGGTCTCGATGCGATCCGGAGTTACACCATCGACCAGGAAATGAATCGTGGCCGCATCCCCGATCAGGATGTCGTTTCCGGCGTTGCCGCTAATCAAATCGTTTCCTAAACCGCCGACGAGAAGATCCGGGCCCGTACCGCCGGTGAGCGTGTCGTCGCCCGGAGTGCCGGGATCGGAGAACGTGACCAGCCGTGTTGGCCCATCACTGCCGCTGACCGGAACGAAATCGAAACGCGCGTCGTCGCCCGCAACCCAGTTCCTGCCGACACCGCCATCGATCGCGTCATTGCCTGCGCCGCCGATGACCAGATCGTTGCCGGCCCCGCCGTTGATGTTGTCGTTGCCGCCGACATCGTTGTTGATCGACCACACGAGACGCGGTCCGCGAATGATGCCGTCGGTCTGGTCCTCGGGATAAGACGGAACCCGGTAGAAGAAATTCAAATCGGGAGTCGACGGGTTGGTCACCGGCAGTGTGTCCCACGGTTTGTCGAGGACCAGCCGGGTGGCTGTGTTGCTGACGATTCGCCGGAATTGCACGTGGCCGTCGGGTGAAATGACTTGCAGGACGAGTCCGACGAGACTGCTGTATGCCGTTTCGAAATTGCCGAGCGGATCGGTCAGTGTGGCTCTCTGAACGCCGTCCACCAGCTCATTCGCGGCATTGAAAAGGATGCGATAGATGTAGTTCGCGCCGGGTGTGGTCGTCCACGCCGAATCGACCGTGATTGCCGTCGCGGTGTTGCTGACGATATTGCGCAACTGAGCCGTACCATCGGGAGCCACGACCTGGACCTTGAATCCCGCGAGCGCGTTGGCCGTGAAACTCTGAGTGCTGTCTGTGAGTGTGGTGGATGTCGCGGAACCGACGTTGAACGCCACAGGCGGATTCACCGGATTCTGCGGAACCGAATGGCCGAGCCGCGTGATGATTTCTCCAGTGCTGCTCAGGTAGTCCACGCGGCCGATATCGCCGAAGACGATGTCGTCGCCGCTGCCGGTGGTGATCGTGTCGTTACCGTCGCCGCCGAAAACAACGAGTCCGAGACTCGAACCGGAAGCGTTGACGGTGTCGTTACCGGCCTCGGTGTTCAGCGCGAACGCGCCATCCTGTCCATCCTGCAGGTTCACCGTGACCGTGTCGTTACCCTTGCCGGTGTTCAGCATTGTCAGCGTGTAGTAGTCGCCGCTGGAGTCGAGACGGGAAAGGTGGTCCTCAGCGTTGGTGGTGTAATCCACCGTAACGTTGTCGTTACCCGAGCCCAGGTTGACACTCAGAACTTCGATGTCGCCGTACGTGATGCCACCGGGTTGCACGCCGCCGCCGATGATGACGTTGGGTCCCATGCCGAAGCCGGTGATGCGGCCCTTCCGGTCGCTGCCGTCGATGCGGAACTCACTGCGATCGGTCGGTGTGCCGGAACCGCTGAGCGGTGTGAGCGTCAGGACTTTGGTTCCGGCGACTGTGCCGTCGGTCAACGACGCGATCGTCCATGAGCGTTCGATTCCTGGTCCAACCGTGATGGTCAGCGATCGGTTCACCAGTTGGCTGACATCCGAAAGCTTCAGGATGGTGACGACAGCCAGCAGATCGCGCGTTTCGACCGTCATCTTGTTCGCGTCAAAACCCAGCACGTTACCATCCGACGAGGTCAGCCGGCCGCTGTCATCGCCGACGCTGTCTTCATCGAATACCGTGAGGTAGTCGACCTGGAGTTTTTCATCGGCGAAGAAGTTGATGCTCAGACCCGTGATGGCGTATTTGGTTGCCGACGTCGGCTTTGTAACGCTCGGCGAGCCGGGATCCACCTGGGTCGGATTCTGCAGAGTGAGTTGCACCTTCGTCGCATCGCCGGCGAGAGGCTGCGCGTTTGTGATCAACCAGAATCGATCGAACAGGTCGCGAGGCTTCGCCGGATCCAGGGTCACGCCGGTGCCGGGCCCTTCGGTCAGCTCGAGCGTCTTGCCCTTCAAATCGGCGAGGCTCGAGATCTTCCGTGACGGTGTGCTGAAGATCTTTTGCAGATCTTCCAGCTTCACGATCATGGTTTCAGTCGCGCCGGTCCCGCTGCTCGAGGTGAATGAAACGACGTTTCCGTCGGCCGGCCGGATGTTGAGTTCTCCGGGCAACATCAAGGGAGCGGGGAGACTCAACGAACCGCTGCCGGCGGCTCCTTCAAGCACGAGCGGACCGCGGATTTTGTTGACGGTGTGCGCTTCCGGCGCAAAGACCTGGGTGTCGTCGCCATCGAGGAAGCTGTCGTCAATAGCGCGAACGTAGATCGTTTTCGGCACATTCCAATCGGAGCCGGCGCCGGAGGTGAACGTCACCTGCACGCTGGCAAAGAAGTGAGTGTTGTCGGTTGACACTTCCACGTGCGGCTGGAATCGCGCAAAACCATCCAGCGTCGTGCGCGTGTTCACGCCCGTAACCGTCAGCGTGACCGAACTGGCCGGCTTTTTCGAGAGCTGAACCGTATAGCTATCCTTCAGGGCGCCCGTGCCTTCGATGACATCGGTCGAACCATCACTCTCGTTCACGATGACGGATGGCGCGTCGCCGTCATAGATATCCACGACGCTGTCTTTGACGACTGTCTTGTTATAGCCCGGCTCGACGTACGAATAGATCACGTGGACCAGCCCGCTGATGAATGCGGGCGCGCCGCCGCTGTAAAAATCAACGGTGTTGCCGCTGACCGCGAAACGGAGTACGGCATCCGTTTGTCCGGTGTACGCCGCAAGTTGGACGGGAGCGGCTGCGCCGAATCGGCCGTCGGCGTCGTAGAAAACCGAGATCGGATGAGCGGAGTCGTTCAGGATGGGCCTGTCCTGCAGCAGCACGAACGACACCGGTTTTTCCGGCGGGATATCGTCGGCCTTGCCATCGCCGAACACGTCGATTTCGGGCACGCCATCGATCTCGTAATCCTTCGAGAGAGTCTTATCCCCCTCCGCGACCGGATCGCTGGATACCGTGTAGGTAATGTAGTCGGTGTGGAAACCTTCCAGAACGCCATCCGCAATACCCGTTATCGTGATGGTCTGCGCCTTGTTCCACGCGTTCGTATCGCCGGCATTGGGACTGAATGTCAGCGTCGTTTTCGACAATGAAACCTGATTGTTCAGCGTATTCAGCGTGACGGTTACCGGCGAGCTGGGCTGGCGGGTCAGCACAACATCGAACGTGTCGGTGAAGTCGCCTTCGAGGACGCGATTACCTGTGCCGGTCGGGGTAATGGTGACGCCGGCGCGATCGTCGTCATTGATTTGGACTTTCACACTCAGCATTTTTGCCTGGGCAAACGATGGATCGGAGCTGTTGGAGAGCGTGTGATTGATGAAGGTGAAGCGCGTTCCTTCGGATGCGCTGTCCTGGGCGGCGCGGAATGTGACGGTCTTGCCGGTTTTCCAGTCCGTGTCGCCGGCATGGAAAACCACCGATGTGGACGAAACCCAACTGCCGTTTTCGAGGAATTCCAGATCGGCGTAGCCTTTTGCTTTGTCCTCAGGCGGTAGCGCGGCAGGAATGACATTGATAACGACATCCGCCGATGGCGCGCGTGTCAATCGAATGGTGTAGGTATCGGTGGCGGATGAACCCTCGGTCACCACCGAAGAGCCTCCGCTTTCAGTCACGATAACGGCGGACTCTTCATTATCGCCGACGTTGGCGGAAATGCCGTCGACCTGAATGCCCTTGAAGTTGAGATCGGCGCTTTCGACGCTTTGCAGGATGATGCCGCTGTAACCCTTCAGGTCGTTGCTGAGAACCGGAATCGGCGCGTTCGCCGGACTGCCGCCGACGAAGAAGCTGTCGCTGCCGAGGCCGCCGTCGAGTTCAACGATCGTGTCGAGTCCGGTCGAGAGCACAAAGAAGCGGTCGTCACCTTCCGCGGCGTCGACCACCAGCAACTCGATGTTGACGAAATTGATATTGAGACCTGCGCCGAACACGCCCTTATCGGTGATGACAAAATCATCGCTGAATTCGGTTCCGATCACTCGAACCGTATCGAAACCGTCACCGCCATCGATGCCGACGGGCGCGTTCATCGCATAGAGGATGGTGTCGGCTCCGGCATCGCCTTTCATATCGGTGCGGCCGCGTTCGCTGTCGGTCGAACCCGCGAGGGCGAAGGCGCGCACGATGAAGGTGTCGTCACCGTCACCGCCGTTGAGGTTCAGCGTGGCAATGTTGTGGAACACGACAAATTCATCGTTATCGTCGCCGCCGTTCACGGTCATGGCGACGGAAACACCGTTGGACAGCCAGCCGCGCGTGATGGCGATCGTGGTGAAGACATCGTCCGGAGCGATGTGTGTGATGACGGGGGGATCGTCTTTGTTTCGCTCGGACCGGAACACCTGGCCGACCTGCATTCTGTCGTTGCCGGCTCCCAGATTGATGGTTGTTGCGGCGATCACGTCATCGGACACCACGTAGTCGTTGCCGCCGAGTGTGTTGACGACGAGACCTTCCAGGTTCCGGTAGTTGAAGCGTTCGACGTTGGCGCCGCCGTTGTTCAGCAACGCGACAAAAGCCGTGTCCCTGTCGTACCCCGTCGCGTCCTTTTCGGTAATGTAATTGTCGTCGACGGCTTTCTTCAAAGCCGTGACGCTGGCGGGGTCCGCCGCGTCAAGCGCTGTGAGCATGGCAGCCGGCGCATCCCACGGACCGTAAGCGGCAGTGATTCCATCTTTGATGAACTGATGTTTTTCAGCCGTAGTGCCGAGCAACTCCGCCTTGATCACAAATTTTTCGATGTCGGATTCGAGACGGGAAAGCTTCGGGAAGTAGTAGTCGGCCATGGCGCGCAGGAGGAAGGTGTCGGCCTCGCCGGTACCGAATATGGTCATGATGTCGTTGTCGGTTGCGGTCGTCCCCGAGTCGTACGCCGTGGTGAGTTCAGTCGTCGAGCCGCCGCGAGCCGTAATGATGTACGAGTCGCTGCCTTCCTCGCCATCGAGTGTGTCGGAGCCGAAGCCGCCGATGAGACCATCGTTTCCAGAGCCGCCGAACAGTTGATCGTTGCCTTGACCGCCGTCCAGCACGTCGTCACCGGCGCCGCCGTACAGGAAATCCGGATCGGACTCGCCGAGCAGCGTGTCGTTGCCGTCGTCACCGTAGAGGGTGTCCACGCCAACGCCACCCCACAGGAAGTCGTCGTTGGCGCCGCCGTGAATCTCGTCGTTGCCGCCGCCGCCGAGCAGCAGGTCATTGCCGGCATCGCCAAAGATGATGTCGGGATCGCCGCCGGCAGTGACGATGGGCTTCTTGTGATCGCCGTTGATGAACGTGCCGAAGTCGCCAAAAATGACGTCGTCGCCGGAGCCGCCATGGATGATGTCTTTGCCGCTTTCGCCGTAAATCACATCCGCGCCGGCGTCTCCGCCGATGATGTCGTCGCCGCCGCCGCCGTAGATGGTGTCGTCGTTGTCTCCGCCATTCAGGATGTCGCCGAAGGCTTGCGGATCTTTATCGGTTTCTGTGACGGCAACCGAACTCAGCGTTCCGTTGAAGAACAGCAGGGCACTGTCGCCCACGATGATGTCGTTGTCGATGCCGCCGTCGATCGTATCGACGCCACCGGAGCCGACCAGGATATCGTTACCGTCCTGGCCGTAGATGGTGTCGTTTCCATCCGAGGCGGAGAACAAGGCGCGCAGATAACCTTTGGGAGAAGCGAGGTCGAATCCGTCCGCGATCTCCGCATCGTCGCCGAAAATGATGTCGGCGCCCTTCCCGCCTTCGATGTAATCGTTGCCGGCGTTGCCGAGGATCAGATCGGTGCCGTCCCCGCCATACAGGTGATCGTTGCCGGCGCCTCCGGTAATCGTTCCGCCGCCGGATCCGCCGTGAATCTCATCGTCGCCCGCGCCTCCATCCAACACGAACGGCACGGAGGTGCCCGAGAGGTCGATAAGGTCGTTTCCTTCACCACCGCTGGCGATGATCTTTCCGGTGACGGTGTAGATCTGTTTCGCATCGGCGTGAGCGTCGTCGATGTTGTCGGCCCAGACGGCGACTTTGTGCAAACCCGCATCCGCAACGTGAATGCGTTCGCCGAAGTCGCTGGTGTCGCCGAGCACGCGCTGTTTCGAGAACTCACCGATGTTGATCAACAGATCGCCGTTCTTCAGTTCCGTTGCGAGAGCGGGCGGGCGGAAGAAGTCCACGTTGAAGTCGGCGAGGGTTTGCGGATCGGTGATCTGGAATTTCTTGTCGATATCGAAGAAACCGAGATCGATTTTGACGAATGCGAATAATTCCGCAGTCACTTTTCCGGTGACGTCGAAAACCGCCAACGGGGCAAGGAAGCGTTCCGCCACGTCGGGTGCCTTCAACTGATTCAGGAAATTCGTGGCCAGTTCGCCGAGCCGGATCTTGCCGTCATGATCGGGATCGTCAAGGTTGAAATCGACGTGTATGAAGATGCCGCCGCCGACACCGCCGCGCGCGAATCCCACGTTGATTTCGGCCGCGGCCCACAATCCGCCGTCGAATGTGAGTTCGGGCGGATCTTCCTTGCTGCCTTCGGCCTTTGTGGGATCGTCGCTGACATACAGGCCGTTCAGCAACAGGGCGGGATTCTTGTAGCCGCTGTCGGCAAAATCCTTGAATCCTGTGGTGTCGTAGCCGAACGCGAAGTCGATGTGCAGTTTCGCGTCGAGGTTGATCGAGACGCCCAAAGGTCCGAAGATCGAGAAGAATGCCGAGAAACTGCCGTCGAGATCGAACGGCGGCATGTCGTACGCGATGAGCGTCGCAGGCTTGCCCATCAACACGCCAAAGACCTGCGATGGATTCTCGAGAATGGGGAACGAGAACGGGTTCTGCCCACCGCCGGTCTTCTTCGTCAGGCCTTTCATAATGTCGGCGCCGACGCCGGACACCGCGCCGAGCACGTCCTGCAGACCTTTCGGCAGGCCGGCCATCAGGCCGTTCAGCTTGCCTTCGAAGACGTCCGTCCGGAATTTGTCCAGGTTGAACTTCTGCGATCCGAGATCGAAATCCGTCATCGTGGCGAAGACCGGATTTGTTCGATCGAAAACCGTGAATTTCCCGAACGGCACGAGCAGGGAATTATCGCCGTCGAAGTGAACGCGATCGATGATCGTCACGACCTGAAGAATCGGTTCCAGAGCGTCGATGAATGCGGGGTTCACCAGTCCGGTTTGTTTCGCAATGTCGAGCAGCGAAATGTTCAGGCCAAGATCCGAGAGCACCGGCAAGGGCGAGGTGACGATGTCGATGATGGGTTGCACCGGTTCGGTGACGGACTGGATCTTGCGAACGAGCGGACCGACGACGTTGGTGATGTAGGAGCCAACGTCGAGCGTGACGTTCCTGAATTCGACGACCTGCAGACCGCTTTGAATCGATTTCGCCAGACTGAATCCGGCGGGCGGATTGAAGATCGAGATCGGTTGGATGCCCGGCTTGCTGGGGTCGCCGTCGGGTAAAGCCCAGCTCAGAATGAAGTCCGATTTGACCGTCGGGAATCCGCCGTCTTTGTCACCGGCGATGCCGAGCGTCATTCCGAGTTCGGCGGATGCGCTGGCGCTGACTTTGGCATCAAATCCAATGCGTCCCAGTTCGGATAAACCAAGGCGGGTGTCGGTCGCGTCGGTCTTGTTCTTGATGTCGATACCGAATGTCGCCGTAAGATGGGTCTTTTGCCCGTCATTATCGATGTCTTCGTTCTTTGCCGACAACTGAAGGAAACCCAACGTGCCCGTGATGCTTGCCGGAACGCCCGGCGCGATGTCCGGCAGAAAGACGTTGACCGTCATCGTCAATTCATCCGGGTCGTCGATGAAGAAGAAAAATCCGTCTTTGCCGCTCAAGCCGAATCCGAAATCGAGTTGCCAGCCGATGTCGAGTTCGATCTTTCCTTCGGTTTTGAGACCCAGGCCCGGAATGCCGATGTCGAAGCCGATATCCGCACCCTGATCGGTGAGAGTCTGGCCGATCTTGAATTTCCACCAGATCTCCGCGTCCTTGGTGCTGGTTGCCGTGGCGAGGTTGCTGAATGATTGAATGTCGGATTTCGTTCCGCCCGGCGCGCCATTGCTCTTCAACAAGACGCCGAGGCCTGACGAACCCAGCAGGTTGGCCAGGAGATCTTTAACACTGTCGTCACCCGGATGGGCTAGCTTCTCCACTTCGGTTCTGAATCTCGTGAGGAAGTTCTCGCGGAAATCCTGGAGGAAGTGCGATCCCTGCGCGAGTTTGTCGCCGATCACCGGCAGCGTGAAATTCAGCGAGCCATCCATCGCCTTTTGAATGCCGCCGAGCGCCTGGTCCACGCCGTCGACGGCGATCAGGAATTGATCGAGCAGGCTGAGGTTCTGGAAACCGCTAACCAGCCCCGGAATGATCGTGGACAGATCCAGAACGACTTGAGTCGTGCTCGTCGTTGTACCGGTCTTCACGAACAGGCCTTTCGTGATGTTCTCCAATTTGCCGGTCAGACTGAGAGTTCCGATACCGTGTGAGTCTGTCGGGAAGAAGACAGGCAACTGAACGCTGATGTCTCCGGTAAACGTCGGGGTCAGGCTTCCGAGGTTCGCCAGGAATTGAGTGAAACTCTGCCGTCCGTGCGAATCAAATCCACTCGTCAACGCCAATCCGATCGCTCCGTTGATAGCGGCGCTGCCGTTGGCGATCGACAGGTTGAACGGACCCGCGCCGGCGTGGAACGCGAGATTGGCGCCGTTCAGATGGAGATCACCAACCAGCGCGCTTTCTTTGTAGATGAACAGCGACGTCGGACTATAGATCGGAATGCCGAGTTGGAGCTTGAAGTTCGCGGCACCGTTTGCTGAGAGATTTGCGGCGCCGCCGATATCCAGTTTGGAAACGATGTCACCGATTCCGGGCACACCGCTGAGATCAATGTTAGGAATGTCGACATCCAGCGATTTACTGAACGCGGCGCCCAGATTGAATTCCAGCTTGAGAAGATCGTCGGTTCTGTCGAGCGTCGTACCGTTGTTGTCCAGCGACACCTTGAACAGGTCGCTTGCCGGGTCGACACCGAACGCCTCGCTGATCTTCTGATCGAGCAACTGCAAGGTCCCGGCCGAATCCGTGCCGTCGAGCGCGTGAGCGAATTTGTCGGCAAAGCTGAGCAGATCGTGGACGCTCAGGTTGATGAGTGGGATATCCGCGTTGAGAATGGCGCCCACCGAATCGAACTGACTGAGGAAACCGCTCAGAGCCACGAGCGCGTCGAGAATCGAGGAGAAGGTGAAGCCCTTGTTGTCGAACGACACCAGGTCGTCCAGGCCGGTGGTCTTGAGAATCACCGCCGGCGTTGCCGGAGTGCTGACCTTTGCCGTCGTGAGCGGGTCGGGCAGAGTATCGTCGGTCAGGATCTCTACCGTCGTTTTGTTGCTGGTTTTATCGAAAGTCACCGTCTTGACGTACGTCGAGAAAGTGCTGCCCACGGTCAGCTTCGAACCGGCGATGAATTTATCCGTAAAGTCCCCGGCCAGAGTGAACGTGTGGGCGTCCGTGCGGCTCGCGATCGTGAGCGTCAGATCATCTGCGTAATGATCCAGGAAGTCGCCCAGGTTAAGAACGTTCAAATCGATCTTCGCGGTGCCCAGATTGATAAAGCTGCTGAGGTCGGCGCCACCCGTATCCAACCGGACATCCACGCTGATCGAGCCACCGCCCGTCAGGGCCGGCGCTGCGAAGATGGAGCTGAACTGTTTTTGCGTGAGGGCATTGATGAATTCGGTGAGCGAAATCTTGCCGTCGGCCGCCGGACCGGTCGTCGACGGATCCTTCAAACCGATGTCGACTTTTCCGTTCAGCGAGCCGTCGCCGTCCAGTGTGATGCCGATAAACCCGAACCCTGCCTTCGCGTGGATGCCGTCTTTCGTCGTTATCGAAAGATCGGCTCCGAGATTCGCGTTCTGGAGGAAGAAACGATCGGTCAGCTTGACTCCCATGAGCTGACCGCCCTCGATCTTGCCGTCGAGGTTGGAAGCGTTGAGCGAATCCACGCCCACTAACTTCAAATCGACAGCCGCCGCGGATCCGTTCACCGCGACTACCATGAACATGGCGGAATTGGGGTTCGAGGTCACGTTGCCGTTGCTGTCCTTGACTACAGGTTTAAACGTGTGATCGATCAGTGCAAGTCCGGTGTGGCCATCGTTAATGACCGCTTCCAATTTGCCCGGAGCTTTCGCATTGATCTGGTCGATCACCTTCTGAACGGTGTCGAGCGTATCGAGTGTGATCGCCAATGGCGCGGAGCCGTCGCTGAGGTAAACGAGGAAGTCCACGCTGTCCGCGGTCAATGAGAGCGCGCCGCCGGCGACGGTAAGACCGAGCTCCGGCAGAGACGCAGGTGCCGTCAAAGTAAACCCGATGATGCTGTCCTTCGTCGCGCCGCCCGGTGGGGCCGCTAGTCCGAGGCTCGCCGATCCTGACGTGATGCTGAACGGTTTTTCCGAACGCAAAACAATCGCACTGCCGCGGACTTCGGCGTGGATGTCGCCGTTCAGCTTGTCGGCCAGAGCAACATTCAAGTCGCGAACCAGGTCTTCGATGCGGGTGTTATCCGAGGTGTCGGCTGCCGTGACGGTGACCTGCGGGTCGCTGCCGCCGTCGGGTTTGATGGTGATCGTCGCGTCGCTCGTCAGCTTGAATGTGCCGATGGTGCTGCCGGTGGCGATGTAAGTATCGACTGCCGTGATGATGAGCTTGTTGCCCGTGGACTGCGCCTGGACCCGTCCGAGGAAACTCGTTGCGGCCGCACTCGCCGGCAGCCCCAGGGCATTTCCTGAAGCGGCGGTTATTTCCAGTTTGTTGACGACATCCGTGTTTCCCTGGAGCAGCACACGGGCGTTGCCGGCGGTGTCGTTAACGCCGCCGGGTTTCGCCGTCACGAGTTTCGAAAGTCCGGCAGTACCGAGCGCTTTATTGATGTCCTGCAACAGATCCGAAAGCGACGTATTGCCGGTCGTGTCCGAAGCGAGGACTGTGACGGATTGCGACGTCGCGGCGCCGTTGATCTTGACGGAGAATGTCACGTTCGACGCGAGGACAAAACCGCTCAAGGTGCCGCCTTTGATCGAAGCGACGTTCAGTGCCTGGTTCACATCGGACACCAGGTTGAGGATGGATGAGTTGGTCGCCGTGTCGTCCGAATAGATAGTCACGGGGATCGCGGATCCACCGGAAAGCGTGATGTTGAATGTCGTGTCGCCCGAAAGGCGGCCAATAGCGGTCGGTACATCCTTCACCGCCGTAATCAGGAGCGGTGTAATCGTTGCGGAGTCCGTTAGACCGAATTCCGTCACTGCCGGATTATCGAGCGTTGAAGTGAACGTCACGGAAGTCAGCGCCGCGTCCTTGATCCGAAGCAGCAACGCGCCGCCCGCAGCTTCGGCCGCGATCTTCGATGACAGGTTCACGGTCGAGTTGTCGCTGTGTTTCTTTGCCGAAATCAATGCGTTGTTGACGTCCGTCACGACGTCATCGATGCTGGCGTTGGCGGGGAGAGTCGTGGCGGATACCGGAACGGTGATGTCGTAAAGGACGCCGCCAATCGTGAGGTGGAACACCGCGTCGCCGGATTTAAGGACAAAGTGATCCAGCGTGCTCCCCACCAGTGGTCCCTTGCCTGTTTGATTCGCGGAAAAGCCGAGTTCCTTCACGGCCGCGTCCTGCTGCGAGGCCGCCAGAGTAAAGGTCGTGACGGATGGATTTGCCGTAAGCGTGAGGCGGTTGCCGTTGACACCTGCAGTGACAAGCGTATCCAGCGCCTTCGCGAGCGTCGCGTCCTTCGGCAGTTTCAATCCATTCTGTGCAATGTCGTTGGTGTTCTGAATGGTGAATTCGGTTGTTGTTCCGGCGTTGCGCAGAACAATGACGTTCGTTTTGACGCCGCCGGAATCGATCACGTCGGCAACGGCCGTCACCTTCGTGTTGATGCCGGCCGTGGTGAGCGCGGAGTTGATATCGGATATCAGATCGTTGAAAGTGGCATTGCCCGTGGTGGAGTTCTTGCTCACCGTCACCGTTGTTGCCGTTGTTCCGATGACGACGTCGAATGTGGCTTTGTCACTGAGTTCGAACGTGTCGACGGCGCCGCTTCGGACCGATGCGATGTTCAGCGCATTGTTGACGTCCGTGGCGAGTTTGGCGGCCGTGTCATTGTCCGTCGTATCGGCGGCTTTCACGGTGAAACTCGCGGTGCTGGTGGTGGTGCCCACCGTCACGGACAGGCTAAAGTGAGCGTCGTTTTGAAGCTGTCCGAGTGTCTTCTTCACGGCGTCCGGCGCCGTGATGGCCGGCGCTGTGTTGATGTTCACGCCATGATCGTCGTTCAATTTCGACAGCTCGGTTGTTCCGCTCAGGTTCGACACCGCGCCCGGCACCGTTTCGCCCAGGTAAACGCCGATCAGGAAGTCGGGATCGAAGCCCGCATGGGCTTCCAGCTTAAGAATGGAGCTGGTCTGGATGTTCAGAAGCGACGCGAGGTCCACTTTGAAATCGAGAGGGATTTCCGTACTGGCGACGGCTTTGGGCAGAACTTTGCCGATGTTGAGCGTCAGCGCGTCGGTGGTGGAGTCGTACACGAGAATGTCGGACAGATTCAGGATCTGTCCCAGGCGGAAAGCCAGTCCCTGAGCGCTCTCGAAAGTTGCGGAATTGTCGGCGCGCAAGAGCTTGATGGCGTCATCGCCGATGGCGGTGTTGGCGTCAGTGTCGGCTTTCTTGACCTTGACTTCAACGATCTGATCGTCGCTGCCGGTTTTATGGATCGTGAACTTCAGCACCGCATCGCCGTCGATGGTGCCGGGCTTGTCGTTGGCGTCGTGATGCTTCGGTGTGACTTCGACAAATGGGGCAAAGGATGTAGGGTCGGTCAAGCCGAGATCCTTAAAACCGCCCGCGTCTGTGGCGGCTTTCTCGATTTTGAAGCCTGTGACTCTGTAATCGATCGCTTCGAACTTGATTTTCGTGCCTTCTCCCTGCACCACGATTTCGCGGTCGAGCCCCGCGGCTTTCAATGCCGCGTTGAGATCGCTGACCAGGCGATCCGCGCCATCCGCGACTTTATCGGCGCCGTCGCTGTAGAAAAGACCGTCCGAGATGGATTTCGTGAAGTCGAGAGCCCCTGTGATCGCTCCTTTGACAAAGGGGATCTGCAGATCCTGGAAGAACTGTGTGTTGCGGACCTCTTGAAGCTGTGAGTTCAGCACGCCGAGCAGGCTCACAAACTGCGCCGCGCTGAGATTGTGGAAGTCGAACAGCTTGCGGAGTTCAGCGCCAAAGGTGGAAGGGTCGGGAGAAATCGTGATGCTGTCGGTGTCGGATATGTCGGCGATGTTGACGGTGAGCGTCGTGCTGGGAGACGGCGATATCGTCAACGCCCCCACCGACGCGCCCAGCGGCAGTGTTGCGGTTAGCGCACCACCGATGGTAGGCGTGCCGATGAGGTCCTTCGGCGTAAGGATGTGGTCCTTCAGTTCACGAATCGTGATTTCCTTATGGTCCGAATCGGTATCGCTTCCGTCGGGGTCCTTCAGCGCGACGCTGAACCTGATGGGGTGGTCCACCGGCGTCGATAAGGTTCCGCCGGAGACGTTGACATCCAGGAATCCCAAACGGGCATCGCCCGTGATGCCGCTGGCATCGATAGATGCCTCGGCAAAGATCGATGCGTCCTGGATGAAGAACGCATCCTCGAGATCGGTTGGGTTGTCGTGCAAGGCTTTCAAGTTTGCGCCGAACGTGATGTCGACGCCGATCGTCGCATCGAACCCGGGGTTCGCCACATTCACGGAAAGATCCGAGATGGGATCGAAGTTGAACGAAAACTGGAGCGGACGATCCGAGAAACTGGCGAGCACATCCTTGAAGTGCAGGTGGTAGGTCAGCTCATGGGTGTCTTTGTCGTAATTCAGACCCAGCTTGGAAAGATCGATCCCCAGAATATTCGCTACCTCCCGCACGAGATCCTGAATCGTAGGCAAGCTGTTGATCCCACCGCCGATCGACTCCAGCGGTGTAATGACTTTGCTGTCGAACGCGTCGGCAACTTTGAGAATCTTGTCGAGCGCATTTTTGACGATGGAGAAATCGATGAAGTTTGTCGTGTTCGCGAGGTCGTTCAGTTTGTCGCGAAGTGTGTGTAATTGATCGGTAATATCCTTTGCCTTCGTTGTCAGGAACCCGAGGAAGTCGATGGCGTTGCCGAGCGCGCCGCCGGGCGACAGAGTGACGTGCGTCAGGTCGGTAGCGTCCGCCCATTTGACGTTGAGTTCCAGCGTAACCAGGTCTTCCGTGATATCGAATCCCGGCACGATGGCTTGCAGCGTGAAGTCGCCGGTCAGGACGATGTCGTCATCCAGCCCGTCAGCCTTGTCGTTGTTCACTGTTGCGTCTACCATCGCGCTTAGGTTTTCGGGAGTCATTTCGGTCAGCCGGATGAACCCGTCGCCTGCCGAACCCTCCGGATCGGAAAGCTTGATATCGATAGAAACCTGTTTGTCGAGTGTCAGCGTTCCGTCGTTCACCTCGACGCCGAGAAATCCCAAGCGCCCCGTGCCGTGCACGCCGCCGTCTATCGTGATGTCGTGAATCTTGAGTTCGGGCGTTCCGGTCGCGTTAGGCTGAATGAAGAATCCACTCGCGCTTACGCCGAAGCTGAGATTCAGGTCGATGAGCGCCGAGATGTCGAGATCGCCGGTGAGCTGAATTTGTCCGCCGGTGAGTTGGTCCGTTGCATCGACACTCAGTTCCACATTCCCCGTGAGTTTCTTGCCCGATACGGTGACGGTGTAAAAGAGATCGTTTACGCCATCCTTATCGATGTCTTTGTCGTCCGAGAATTGAACGGTTGCGCCAAGCTGCGTCTCCAGGGCGGTCTTCAAGAGTTCGGGAGTACTGATCGTTCCGCCATTCACGATCTGATCGAGATCAATCCCGTTTTCTTCGAGTAATCGGGACAGCCAGGAACTAAGAGGATCCGGTGCAAAGACTTCTCCACCTGCAGCTTCTCCACCTGCAGCTTCTCCTTCCCCAGCATCGGTGCTTTCTCCGGCAACCTCATCCTGTCCATCGTCGATGCCCGCCGTGGCCTGAGCAACCTGACCGTTCAGCGCATTCGACAGGGATGACGTATTGATTCCTCCCATGGATTTACTTTGCAAAGCTTCCAGCAAAAGATCGTGGAAGACATCTGCGACGCTTTTCAATGCGGCTCCGAGTGTCGTGGCGTTTAGGGAGACAACGGTGGTGTCGGTCGGAGTCTTGACGTTATGCCAGGTGACGGTTTGGGAGCCGCGCATTCCGAACGGGTCAACGACGCTCAGGCTATCGGATCCAGAATCTGAGATCGTCGGATCAAGCTTGATCCCGGTCCTCCCCGTGACTGTGACGCCCGGGTCGGCGACAATCTTAAGAATCGATTCCACGGGTGCGTTCACCAGCAACGCATCAATATGGATGCCGTTCGGAACCGATATTGCGCCGTTGGAGACATCGATAGTGACCTGATCGGCGCCATCCCATGTTTGAATGTCGATCGAATCCAAAGACCCTAGAGGCACGCTTAACGTCGGTTTGTCGGGCTTCGTCGGACCCTGGTATTGGTAGACATCGAGCATCCAGGGCATCGACGCGTTTCGTTGCAAGAGGAATGTCTCTGCGGTTGCGTTTCCGAGAGTCCCTCTCAAGTCGAGGTGTCCGCGACTCGATAGAGCGTTTGTACTAAGGCCGTTCAGCGGAATCGTCCAGGCGCCTCGGCCAAACGTGCCGACCAGCAGCAGGTCGTCGTTGCCGCCGATTCGGTCAATGGATGTGACGGGCACATTGGGCAAACCTTGCCCGAACTCGTTCCAGGACGGGGTTTGGAAGATGGCTTTCGTGAGCTGGCTCGTGAGCACCGCATCCTTGAGCTCGATCTCAACCTCGCCAAACACACTGGTAAAAACCGTGATCGACTTCACAGTTGACTGGACCTGGGTCGATCCCAGTTCGATCTTCACCTCCGTGCCGACGTGAATCCAATTCTTGATGTCGGCGAAGAAGCTGACGATCTTCGGGTCCGTGATCCTTAACGTCGTCGAATTGACGAAGGAAACGGTTCGATCGATAACCGGCTTGACGCTGGTATACAAACCGCCATCCGCGCCGGCGAATAATGCGTCCGAGTTGCCGTCATACAGGATGGTTTTCGGGTTCGAGGCGCCGATGTTGGGTTTGAGGTTTCCGGTCACGTCTGTCCATATCCAGGCCGACGTATCGGTGACGTTCCCGTCGGAGGAATACCAGATGTGCCCGTTCGCATCGAGCACGAACACGCGACGCCAGTCGTTGGGATCGACGGTCACCGACTTGACCTTGCTCTTGCTGGCCGCGTCGAAGCTCTTAACCGGAATCAGTTTGTTCGAACCGGGTTGCCGGACCCAAAGGGCGGATACTTTGTCTTTATTGGCGCTGTCTTTCTCAGTGCCGGCATAAATGATTTCCTTCCTGTCAATGCTTCCAGCGCCGTTAGGTTCTTTGCCGCCGTAAACCAGCGACGTTACTTTGCCGATGTCCGCGTTCGGAGCCGGCGAGTATTTCCCATTCGCCAGAACGGGATCACCGTTCAGAAGTTTGAGATTCCGGCCGTTGTCAGAGGACTCGTAAAGAAAGTTTGTACCGGTCAGCAGCATGTTTGGATCGATGGCGTTCAGAACATACGGCTGGGTAAACTGGATTTTATCCACCTTGGAGAGAGGTTGGAGTGCCGGCGTGTCTCCCGGTTTTTCCGCGAGCAGGGTCTTGTCAACCAACAAGCCCGGTTTCATGCGAATCACGCGGAGGTTCTGTTGAACATCTTCCTTCAGCGGTTTATCCAGCGTCAGTTTGACATTACCGTTGGTCCCATTCCCCACGGCGGTGACTTCGTAATCGTCGCCGATGATGCCGACATGGTCGTGTTCTTTGAACGGACTGCCGGCAGGAACCTCGACGAACTGTGAGCCTTTAGGCGCGTCTGCTGCGGCCAGAGCTGCGAATTCGAAATTAGAAAGCTTTTGGGAAGTGAAGTAGAACGTACCGCCTGAGGCCGCGACAAATCCGCCATCACCGCCGAGCAGTGCATTCCATTCGGGGTCGTTGAATGCGGCCTGCATCGAAGTACCGTTGTCCTGAGCGCCGCCCAGAATCCGGTCATTAACAGTGTTGAACGTGACGTCCTCGAACTCCGTCAGAGCCAGGTTCCCAATCAGAGAAATCCACTTCCTGCCCGATTCGCCTGGCTTAACCAACTCATAAATCCCACCGTCGTCGGTCTCGATCAAATGCATGCCCTGGAAAGCCATCGAACGGGAATCCGCGTGCGGTGCGGATTTGTCCGTCGTGTTTTTGTCCGTTACGGGCAACCATTGCGTTCCGGTGACTGTCGTCGAGAAAGTGCCCTGGAATATCCGGCCTGTGAACGTCTTGGCGCCGGAGTCGTTGGGAAATGGCGGCTCACCGTCCCTTCCCCCTCCGGGCTGCGTGTCACCACCAACGTACAGGATATTGGGATCGTAGGGATCGGCAGCCATGGAGAAGAAAAGATCGCCGTCTCCGCCGGTCATCAGGTTAAAGAATCCGATACTGTCGCCAGGTTGGTTCGGGAATAGCGGCGAATTCCTTTCTTCGGTTTCGGGTATCTTCATCGAGACCCACGTGACGGTGGGTGTCGCGCCAGTTACACCGGTCGCATCGGTACGAAACACGCCGACAAGGCGGTAGAGTTCGTTGGTCCCGTTAGTGTTTACTTTTGCTCCGATCGAATATTGATGTTTGACCGCTTCGTTCAAAATGAATTGAACGTTCCCGCTGGGGAGACGGGTGGAAGAGATGAGCGTGTATTCGTCGGTAAACAGACCATCCACGATTTTGATCTTGTCGCCGCTTTCGAGCAGTGTTGGCCCCTTCACCTCGATCGTTTGCACTTTGTTGGTAACGTCCGCGGCACCTACAGTCTTTGATAGGACGTCCCCTGTGACTTTGTTGACGATGCCGGCATACACGGGGTTCAAACCCGAAGTGGCGTCGGCGGCATTGCTGATGGCCAGCTGGATGCGGAACGTGGAATTGTTGATGAGAGGGATCGCGGTGGTGTCGGCTATTCGTGTCCAGGTCACTCCGATATCGTTGCTGACGTAGATTCCCTTGGTCGGCACGGCAACGTAGAACCGCATCTGATGGTTGGGATCGATTACGATGTCGGTTACAGGCGCAGCCGGAAATGTTGAAGTCTTGCTGCTGACGTTGTTGAACGTAACGCCATTATCGTCGCTGATGAATAGCCCTGCGCCGTTGGACGCACCATCGGTTCCCACCAGGATGACGCCGGCTTCATTGATCTTGATAGAGCGGATATCGCTGTTCAGGAATTGTGGATCTCGAATCAGAGTCCATGTCGCGCCGCCGTCAACGGACTTCATCAGTCCAACGCCGTAATTTTTCTGATTCCTGAATGAGCCAACGCTGCTAACGCTTCCGGTGCCGGCATAAATGACGAGCTTATTTGTCGGCGTTGCGGGGCCGACCGGATGGTCATCGGCGTCGCGCGGACTGATCGCGATTGAAGCGAACGCAAGACTCGGAAACTGGTCCGTCAGCGGCGTCCATTGATTCACGATCAACTCGACGCGTCGGTTCAAAGGTGTTGCGACATTGTCCGGGTCCGTCTTGTCGTTGGGAACTATCGGGTCGGACTCACCGAATCCCTGGACAGACACGCGAAGCGATTCGATATGTCTGGTGTTCACCAGATAATCTTTGACGGCTTTCGCGCGGGCATCCGACAGGTCTTTGTTGTGTTGCGTCGTTCCTTTGCTGTCCGTATATCCGTTCACGGTGACGCTGAGTTCAGGATGCGCGATCAGCAGCGCGGCGACTTCATCGATAACGGCTGTATCCTGCGGGTCGAGGGTCGAGTCGTCGTTCCCGAAGTAGACGGTGCGGTCGTTGTTTTTCCATACGCCGCCGTCCACAGTTGCCACGAACAAACTCCTGGGATCCCGCGGATCGACCGCAACGGCAGGCACGGCTCCGGTAACGGGACTCGAGGCGGAAGGAATGTTGGATCCGGCATTGATTATGGGTCCGGGCCCCTGCGGCGTAAACGTCGGCACGTCGGCAATGAAATCGAGGGCAGCGAACCAATCGCTGTGGACCAGGTCGATTCCGGACAAAACTGCTGCCTCGAAATGACCGTTGTCCGTCAAAGCCGTTACAACGCGAGTACCGACCACCTGAGTCGTCGTCAGAATCGGCGGGCCACCGGAACCGGTGGCCGGCTTCAACGACATATGATCGCCGGATGCCCTGAGAATATCGGTGTCGTCGCCGCCATCCAGAACATAACCATCGCCCGAAGCCGAGGGGGCAAATGTGATGTCGTCGTTACCCGGCCCACCGTTGATCGTAAAAGTGAACGGGAGCGTGTCGGAATTGTTGATAACGCTAAAATGCGTAGCGATCGTCAGGACGTCATCCCCACCGCCCAGATTGATCGTCAGCGAAGGGTTGGTGCCGGTCGGCATGTTGAACGTCATCGTTTCGAAAGTTCCGTTCAACGTCCGGAGGCGCAGTTCACCGCCGATGATGGTTTCGATGATCGCTTGGTCCGCATCGTTGGTCAGACTCAGGACCATGTTGGGAGCGTCCGCGTCGACGGTGATCGGCTCGAGGCCGTCGTACCGAATAACGTTTTCGTCCAGACTGACGGTTCCGGCTTGGGGACCTGTCGGGTCGTATGAAACTTTTGAATACTTCCCGCCGGCGACAACGAGGCTGTCGAATCCGCCGGGACCGCCATCGATGAATCCAGCGATCGAGCCGCCTTCCTCGAATACGAACGTGTCCTGATTGTCGGCTGCACCTTGAAGTTGCTCGACGTGGGTGAACGTCACATTTGCGACCGTTCCCGCATCCCGTCCGGTCACGTGCCACGTGGCGTCGACTTCCGGTCCGATGAGTTTGTCCGTACCGCCGCCGCCGTCGAACGCGATCGGAATCGCGGATGCGGCGCTGCTGTCGATCTTGAGGGAGTCGTTCTGGTCGGAGCCTGTGATCGCGACACCGCTGGTCTCCGCAAGCGCACGGCTCATCACGATATTGCCGGTGTGGTTGTCCACGATCTGCACAACGGGCGTCGCCGCATCATCTATTCTGATCGTCAGATCAGCGGCTGTGGCGCCGGCGACGAAGACCATCGTCTCGGCGGAAAGCAGGAGCCGCGGCTCCAGCGCCTCGACGGCAATCCTTTGTTCCCGTTTGGCCAGGAGTTTCGGTGTGAGGTGTTTTTTGTTGTCGCGGTGTTTTCGGTTCTTGCGGAATAGCGTGTCCAGGGCCGATGACTTACTCATGGCGAAGACTCCGTTTCGCTTTCAAGCGCGGTTGAAAACGCCGCGACTTGCGAAGAGCGTTTAACTGCAAGGAATTACGCGATGGTACTTTCTATCGAACTCTTCAGTGAACATGTCAACTAACCGAAGGTGGAGTGGTACACCGACGGAAGGTGCCATCCGCCGCTCCTGGCCTATCGTGCTCAGTTAAGTAAGCGTAATTCGCGGGGAAATTTGGCGAGTCAGTCCGCGAATCGCTTCGTTTTCTTCAGGTAGCGACGGATTCAGGCGCTTAGTTGTACGGGATGACGCGAACGTCGGCCAGCTCGCGGGCACCTTCGCTGATGTGCACGGGTTTGCCGCGATCTTCGAAGTTGCGGATGAATTCCGGGTCTTGCCACACGCCATTCTCGACGGCCTCCCAGGCGAAGAGTTTATAGTCACCGGGGATGACGTTGTCGAGATGGATACGGCCCGAGGCGTCGCTCGTCGCGCTGCGATACAGCTCCGAGCGCTGTCGGCGCGCGCCGTCCGGAATGAGAACGACGGTCACGCCCGAAACCGCTTCCTGCTTTTCATTCCGAACCGAGGCATCGAGCGAACCCGGATTTGTTCCCACAAGAATATCGAGCGGTCCGCGGGGTTCACCGTCGAGGTGAATGGAGAGGTTCGCCGTGTCGGCGCCCGACAGTCTCACGCCTTTCACATAACCGCCGCGCGGCATGGCGGACACTGAAATTCGATAATCGCCGGAAATCAGATCCTTGATGGTAAACGTCCCATCGGCTGCGACCGATACCGGAGGGGGCATCAGCTGAGGAATCAGCGGATCGGGGCGAATCGAAACGCGCATATTCGTCGGTGTGGAGTTACCGTTCGCAGGGCCTTCGATCGTGACTTTGCCGTTCAGCGTGAAGCCCGGCGAGAGCGTGATCGTGACGTCATCGATGTCAGCAGTACCGACGTCCAGGGGAATTCGCGCGATCATCCGCGGCTCGTTCGATCCACCGTTCATGCCGCGAAACGTCGAGGGATCGATCGATCCTGTGGTGTTGAACACGAACGCCTGGCGTGTGACGGTGGTGGTTTGTCCCGAACCGTTGGTCGACGTGTCACTCAAACTAATGAACTGCGGACCCGACGATGCGACGAGATCATAGGCGCCCGGCGCCACACCTTTGAATTCAAAGATGCCTTCGTTGTTCGTGGACGCCTGCCGTTGAAGCTGTCCGGCGGGAACGACGGCGCCGCGCGGAATCAAAGTCAGCGACACGCCCGTTTGACTTTGCCGCGGGCTGATGACACGTCCACGAATGCGGATGGCGCGAGTATCCACAACGTTCAGATCCACACCGGTGAAGTTCGCGCCGGGGCGCAGATCGATCGGCGCGGCGCCGGCGGCGTCGGTTGTGCCCGGGTAGTAGATCGTCAGGTAGGTTTGACCCGGATCACCTGCAGTTGCGGAAGGCGCGGCAAGTTCGGCGAGCGCCGGCGCAGTCACTCGAAACGAGGAAATGACGGCGCTCACCTTGTCGTCGACGTCAACGGTTGTGAGAGCGTCGGCGCGGCCGTCGGCGGGAACCGCGCTCACAATGTATTGTCCGGGCTGCATCCAGAACATCCGGTACTCGCCGAGATCGTTGGTGCGCGCGCTCTGTGCAACGTTCAACACCCGCCGGCCGTCCTGATAGGAATACTTCAACGCTTGCACATTCGCATTTCCGACCGGTTCGCCAAAGCGGTCAAAGACGCGGCCGGCGATTGCTCCAGTCGGTGTGAGCGCGATATGGACGTCCTTCATCTCCTGCCTTGCCGCGATCGTCACAACCACACCCGGCTGCGCGGGTGCGCGTTGGCCATATTCCCCTTTGACGTAGCCATCGCGGGCCGCCGCGATGCGATAACGTCCGGGCTGCACGTTTTGAAACGTGAACTTGCCGCCGCCGTCGGTTGTTGCCGTCACGGGCTGCGCTGGTCCGCTGTCCCGCGTCAGAGTCACACGCGCCCGCGGGACCGGATCGGACGTTCCTGCCTTGGTAACGACGCCCTCAACAAGCGCGGCATCCTGCGACTGTTGAACGGAAGCCGACATTAGGATGATTCCGAACATTAGTGACCGCATGCTTCCAAGATATATCGTCGCACTTCAGCGCAGTTGTTAAATCCGGGTAAAAGATACAGACGAAGCGGGGAAGTATAAATTCCATTCCCCTTAGTCCGAACCCTGTCGTCTTGAGTTCCATAATCATTGAAGCCCCGACTTACGGCGACTAGAATGTCCGCGCGGAGTAAACGATGAGAATGTTGAAGAGGATTCTTCTTCTCCTGGTTCTGGCTGTGGCGGTGCTCGTTCCCGTTGGAATTACGATGACCATCGGCTGGCGTCCGTTTTTAGGACCACGAATGCGGCCGCTTACCGATCGACGCTTCGATGCGACGCCCGCTCGCATGGAGCGGGGACGGTACCTCGTGACTGCAGTCAATGGCTGTTTCCAGTGTCATTCAGAGCACGACGTGACCCCGGAAGCAATCACCATAAAGGCGGGGACCGAAGGCGGCGGCGAGCGCATGGTCGATGATCCGGGTTTGGGCAAGGTTTACGCGAGCAACATCAGTTCCGACAAGGAAACCGGCATCGCCAATTGGACCGACGACCAGATTGCGCGCGCCGTTCGCGAAGGCATTGGCGGCGACGGCCGGGCACTGTTTCCGATCATGCCGTATCAGAACTTCCGTCACCTGTCCGACGAAGATCTCGCGTCCATCATCGTATATATAAGGTCAGTCCCGCCCGTTAAGAACGCGCTGCCGAAAACGCAGATCAACTTTCCGGTAAATCGGTTGATTATGGGCGTGCCCGCTCCGATAACCGAACCCGTCAAAGACCCGGATCTCTCGACGCCTCGGGCCCGCGGAGAACATCTGGTGACGCTTGCCAATTGCGCCGATTGCCACACGCCGCAGGACGCGAACGGCCAGCAGATGCAGAATCTCGCATTTGCCGGAGGCTTCGAGCTTAACGGCCTCGGAGGCAAGAAGGTTGCCGCCGCCAACATCACCCAGGACGCCAGCGGCATTCCGTATTACGACGAAGCCACATTCATCAAGACGATTCGAACGGGCCAAATCGGCGCGCGGAAGATCGATCCGGTCATGCCGTGGGGCTTATATCGCAACATGACGGACGATGATCTGAAGGCCGTCTTCGCATTCATTCGGACCCTGAAGCCGGTGAGACACAACGTCGACAACTCCGTCGCGGCGACACTGTGTCCTCTTTGCGGTCATAGGCACGGCCTTGGCGAGAAAAACCACAAGTAAAGCGTGGTTTCTTATTTAACCGCCATTCCTGCCTGTCCGGAGGGGGCGAAGGCGGAATCCGTGGCAATAACGAACCATGCCGTCCGGAACAGTGTAATAGGCGTATCGTGCGTAATTCGTCGAGATGGGAGCAGCCCAAATCGTGTAGTCCCCGCCGCCCGCCGCAAGGTCGATCGAATACACGTAACCGCCCTTGCTCGGGAAACTACTGTCCGTAAGCTTTGTGCTGATCAGGTCCGAGATAGTGCCGTACTTTCCTGCGGAGAATGTGAGATAAGTCAATTCGGCGGTCATGATCGTTCGCATCGATGCAACCGCAGCCGACTCATTCGCGATTTGACGCGAACGCAGCAAGTTGGGAATGGCGATCGACGCGATGATCAAAAGAATTCCCACGATCAACAGACGTCTGGCGATCGGCGCCAACCGATCGCGTTTGGTGCGCCAGCTCCTCAAGCACGCTGGCGTGCGAGGAGAATAGCCCGGAGTTAAGCGCGAAGCGCAACTCCGGGCTAACGATCGCGCCTCTTAGGAAACGCACCTCGGCAGGGCGCATGGCATTGCGCATCCTTGCACCCCTGCCGGGTGCACCACAGATCTGACCGGTTCCACCCCGAGTGTTGCTACGCGCCACCCGGGGCTACCCTCCTCGCACGCCGGCGTGGCGGGTGTCCTGCCAGACTGGATTTCATTTAAGGCCGAGTTTTTTGTTTTGCTCCAGAAGCGAGACGGCTTCTTGCAGGCGCCGCTGGCGCGTCTCCTCTTTCGCGGCGTGCATGATCCAACCAATGTAGTGCTTGCGGTAGGAGGGCGCGAGGTTCCGGAAGTTCTCCCAGGCCTTTGCATTCACCATTAGGGCCTGTTTGATGAATTCAGGGATATCATTGCGCTGTTCCAGCCGAGAGACGGCTTCTTGCAGGCGCCGCTGGCGCGTCTCCTCGGTCTTGACCTCCATGATCCAACGGATGTAGGCCTTGCGCTGCGATAGCGTGAGCCTCCGGAAGTTTTCCCAAGCCTTCGCGTTCGCTTTGAGGGCCTGTTCGACGAAGCGAGGAGTATCCTGGCCGCCGTTGCTCTCTTTCGCGTTTGGTTTTTTGCCGGCGGCCTTAAGATCGATCCCGGCCCGGCCGGCCTCTGTCATTCGGCCTTCCCGAATGAGTTTGCGCACCCGTCTGGTATTTAATTCGGACCACCGGGTCCAGTCGCGACGAGGAGTAAATTTCTGCGCAAACGTGTCATCGTCGATCCTCTTAACGATGCTGTCGACCCAGCCGAAGCACAACGCCTCCTCGACCGCATGGTCGTAAGCAATGCGGGGCTTTCCGGTATGTTTCTTGTAGTAGATGAGCCAAACCTCGGTCTCGGACCGGTAATGCTTCGTGAGCCATGCACGCCATTCCTCGCGACTGGTCACATACAGCGTCTTGAGTATTTCCATTTCGCCCTCTCGGCTGCGGTCAAAAACACTCGATGAGGGTCAGTTGACCTTACCGCGGTTGCGCTCGGCCTCCGCTTCCCAGTTCTGAATCACGACGATTTCGGATTTCTTATTCGATGTCACGGTGGGAATCAGAAACTGCTGCCCGTCGAGTGACACATCGAATCCCTGCAGGGAGTGAATGGCGGCTCTGGCTTCGAGGCTGATCGTGAACAGAGGAACCGGGGTGCCCACTTTCAAATGGGGAGTAAGCGAGAGCGGGACTGCGTACACGCGGCCGTCGAATCCCAGGTAAAACAGTTCCTTGCCGTCCCTGCGCCAGCGAAGGGAGACGGCTCCATCATGTGAAATCACGTGACGTTCCCCGGTCAGGTGCGGCGATTCGCCGGATTCGAAAGTCTGAACGTAAACTTCGGCCCGCCCCGACTCGTTGGAAACGAAGGCGAGCCAGCGGTCGTCCGGAGAGAAGGCTGGATCGGATTCATGGAATGGTGTGCTGAGCAGGCGCACCACCTTGCGATCGTGCGTCATGTCGGCGAGCCAGATATCGCCACGCATTTCGTTCTGGAATTGAGTGAATGCCGTGTTCGTGAATGCGATGAAGCGGCCGTCATGCGACCAATCGGAGGGCACCTGGTAGAAACCTTCGGCGACGCGTTCGGGCGTGTCGTTCGCGCCGATGCCGCTGATGAACAATTGCGGAGTCGACTCGTAGGCGATGTTGAAAGCAACTTTCGTCGAATCCGGCGACCACACGGGATTGTCTGCCAGACCTCGTCCCGAAACAGCCATCCTCGACGCTCCCGTTTCCTCATCAATGACCCAAAGCTCGTTGACGCCGCGATCCACATTGAAAATCGGCGTTACGATCTTTTTACCGTCCGGGGAAAGGCGTGCCTGTTTCAGATTCACATTCTCGGGACCAACTTTCCTGACGATCTGGCCACGACGATCAACCCACGCCAGCTGCGATTCGCTGGCATACCGCCGGTACGCGAGCATGCCATTGCTCGATACGGAAAAATCCGCAGCTCCCGTTGGGAAAAATGAATAGACACTCGACACGATCGGCAGCGGCTCGCCCTGGGTTTGCAATAATCGTGGATCAAAAGGCTGAGCAAGAAGATTGCCCGCTCTCACATACACCAGATAGCCTGTCCCTGGTTTCATCAGCGAAGGCGCATACAGCACACGGGAATCAGCCTCCAGAAAATCCTTTACGGTATCCGGCTTGTTCACTTCGGCGACCTTCGCCCGGTGATGCCCGGCTTCGGCGTCGAATGCCGCATACAAGATGTGCTTGCCATCCGGAAGAAGCTGCGGCCAGGGATAGAACTCTTCGACCGGTTTCGGCGTGCCGCCAGCCGCAGGGACAATGAAATTTGCTGTACGTGCCGAGATCAGCAAATTGGAGCCCATTAATGCTCCGCTGAGCGTGATCGCGGGGGTATCGCAAATCACCTGATAGGAATCGCCTTCCAACGAGTAACGGCGCAGACGGCCGCCGACCGTCATGAAAATGGAGCGGGCATCGGGAGCCCAAAAAATGTTGAATGCTCCAAAGCTGTTCGGTACCGGTCGAGCATCAAGTGCATTGAGTTCACGAACGAACGCCTGAAACACACCGCTCTCGCCCATGGCGCTGAAAGCAAGGCGGGTCCCATCCGGCGAAAGCCCAAAGGTCTGACGGCTGCTTCCCGGCTCCAGGGCGAAACCGGCCGGCGGCGATATGCTGAACCGCAGATTCGGGATGTCGGACTTCGCCGGCGCGTGGACTGTGCCGAGGTATAGGCCAATCAACGCAATGGCTACTCCGGCCCCGCTGACCCACCACGATAGGAACTTTCTCCCTGGTTGAGCAAACACCTGGGGTTGAGGCACAGGCGTTAGTACAGAATCTGGCGACGGTTTCATCACAAGAACCGTTTTCGTGTTGGGTTCCTCAACCGCTGCGATGAAACGATAACCGCGTCCGGGCAGTGTTTCGATATAGCGGGGCTGGTCGGCCGAGTCTCCTAAAATCTGGCGCAACCGGTTCACCGCCGCGTTCAAACCGTGATCGAAATCGACGAAGGTGCTGGTGCTCCAGAGTTGTTGTTGAAACTCTTCCCGGCTGACGACCATGCCTGGCTGCCGTATCAGAGCCGCAAGAATCTGGAGCGGCTGCCCCTGCAGCCGCACGCGAACACCGTTCTTGCGCAATTCGTTTGAAGACTCATCGAAGGAGAAAGGTCCGAAAACGCGTTGTCGCGGCCGCGGAGCGCCGGGTGTGTGTTGGACGCTCATCGGAAGCACCTTGTACCAGATGTGAGGACACCTGACAACATCTTTACAGTCAGCGAAGTTCCGGGTGATGTGAATGGGACAACGTTTGAGGTTCTTTGCATTGCTTTTGAATTCATCACGCTCGTAAGGTCGCACTCACCCTGGCCGAACGCTTCTGCCAGGTCCCATTAAGGAGGATGAATATGAGGTATTTCGTTTTGGTCGCCGCTTTCTGCGCTCTGCTCCAATTACCGGCCGCGGCGCAGGTTCCGGTCAATCCCATTGGACAGTCTATCGAGGGTACATGGATCACCCAACTGGCTGACAGTGCCGGTAACGTGACATTGTTTGAGGTCGGAAACTTCTCAGCGGACGGTTCATACACGGGCGCAAACGTGAACGGGCTGCACAGCACTCATAAAGGGGTGTGGCAACGTACGGGGCACCTGAAATACGTGCTGACGGTTCTGTTTTTCACGCACGATACTCAGGGTACGTTCAACGGAATCGTCAAAGCGCGCATCTACATCACGCTATCGCCGGACCTGAACTCCTATACCTCGCTCGCCGAGCGCATCGTGATGGATACCCACGGAACCGTGTTATCGGTCACGCCCGGCATCGCGGGTCATGCCGTGCGAATGACCGTTGAAGTTCCGCAATTCATTGCGCCGCCACAGTAGTCGCGGCGAGTACGACGGGAGGAGTCCTCATAAGTGTCAGGAGTCGTGTTCCGCGTTCGGGCTGATGCCGAAGCCTTCCACAAACCGGAGGGTGTTGCCATCGGGATCGTTCACGTACAGCTCGCGTGTCCCCCAGCTTTGATCGATGGGGCCCTCGTGGACCTCAGCGGGAGCGTCCGGGTTCCCGGGTGTCTTCAGCCCTCGCGTGCGGAACTTGTGAAATAAAGCGTCAACATTGTCCGTCAGCACGAGGATCGCCTGACCGAACGTGCCGTCCCCGCCATGGCTTGAGAGGCACAGCAAGGATCCTCCCCTCATGAGGACACTGAAAGTGGGATCGCGGTCGCCACCATGCTCGACACAATCGAAGTCGAGCACCTTTGTATAGAAGACAAGCGACGTCTCCATGCGTTTGCAGCGGACAGTGGGAATGATTGCCATCGCTCCTCCCGAAATGCTCACGCCGTGTTATGCCTTCTTTTCGCGCTCCGGGGTTGCAAAGTCATAAAACACACGAAACAGATTCCCGTCCACATCCGCGACCGTGAACTCATGCAAACCCCACGGCTTCGACTCCGGCGCTGAAATGATCTTTGCCTGGCTCTTGTACCACAGGTCATAAAGTTCATTCACCGCTTCTTTGCTGTCCAGATTGAGCCAGATCACCACAGGCGCTGCATTACCGTAATGTTTTCGAAATTCGCCATTAGTCAGGAAGATTCTGCAGTGCCCTCGGGAGATTCCTGCGATTCCACCATCTTCACCGCCCCAGTCCATGCTGAAGCCGAGATTGCTCTCGTAATATGCCGCAGCCCTGTTGATGTCACTCACTGGTATCTCGGGGACTGCAGCAGGAAAGTCGGATTTCATTGAAACTCCCGTCTCTCAATTCCAGAGGAAATTCCAGGTCTGCCCGGTCGTTACCGATTTAATTCGGGGAGAAAAATGGATAACGGCCGGGCAGACCGCGAATTCTTCTGAGATAGCCACCACCGGCGAAATGCGGAAGCGATCGGCGGCCTCTCTGCTGTTGTTCGGCAAGGACGGTAAGGTTCTGTGGTCCGCTCCATAAACAAGTTAGCCGATGAACCAGAAGGCTTCAGAAATTTTCAGGTCGTACCCTGAATTTTTTTCGCCGCGAAAAGTCACGCAAGTCAAGCGGCGGAAATCGCGATCGCGTTTTTTGACCACCGGGGGAAGTGATAGCCATCTTTACGGCTGCGATTGAACAACGGCTGCTTTTATCCCGGTCCTTTGTCCGAGAATTCACCTACGTCGGCGATCCACCAAACGCAGCAAATGGCTGGCAAGCAACAGAAGCTCTACCGTCTCGTCAGGCTGCAGGGTCACATTTCGATGGCTTGCGGGATTCTTGTAAGCGCCGATCGCGCCCGCGAAAAGATGCGTCATTGCTTCACGCTCGGCAGGGGGCAGGTTCGCGTCAGTCAGCGGACCGTTCTCAGGTCGAAAAGCCTTCCGCATCAGCTCGACACCGAGATCTGTCGGCTGAAACCGTCCGACCTCACGGACAGCGACCTCGACTTCTCGAAATGCCTGGAAAACCGCAGTGTCGTACTCGCCTAGAAGAAACGCAGGATAGATCCGTTGCGCGATCGTTGGATGGAGCAACTGCCTGGGTAGAAGGTTCGCGTGCCGATACCGGCGCAAGGCTGCTCTGTCGCGCAACTGCATCCCCCGCCGCGTTACCATGTACCAGCCCCACACGCCTTGGTGACGATGATTATGTGTCACGAGTCCTTCGCCCTCCAGCCAGGCCCAAGCTTCTGAAACGGCATTGCGAATGTCTTCATGGCGTTCGGCGGGATAATCTTGAACGTAGGTCGGGCTGTTAATCAAATTACTCCGATTGAGGTCTAGCGGGCGATTTCCGTTTGCGGTCAACTCCTCTAGTAATAAACCCGCCAACTCTTCTGGGGCGAGCGTTAGTAAATCTTGGGCATTCGGTACTTTGTCATGCATGCTCATCTGGGTCTTACTCCTGCGGAAACTTGCGATTCGCCATCTTGATCCTGTCTGCTCGCGCTGCGGATTGGAGGCGGCGCTTAATGGTTCGCGTGGACATTCGTGTGGACACCAAAAAAGGCGGGCCGTCTCGACCCGCCTATCTGATTGTGACTACTCATGAGCCGTGCTGGATTCGAACCAGCGACCCCCTGCTTAAAAGGCAGATGCTCTACCGACTGAGCTAACGGCCCGGGCGCAAAACCTAGAGAATAGCACACCGATCAGGTGCTCCGAATGGTTCCTCCGTCCCGAAACTCAGGCGTGGATGGTTTCTTCGCGGTCGGAGCCCGTGGACACCATGCGGATGGGGACGCCGAGGTAGTCGGAGAGGAATTTCAAATAGTCCTGAGCGAGAACGGGGAGCCTGGACCACTCGCGGACGCCGGCGACCGAGGTTTTCCAGCCGCGGAAGTTTTTGTAGACCGGCTCGACTTTGGCCAGGACGTCGACGTCCGCAGGAAATTCTCTCAGCGTTGAACCTTTGTATTTGTAATCCACGCAGAAAGGGATTTCCGCAAACGTGTCGAGGACGTCGAGTTTGGTGACGACGATGGAGTCGCACGAATTGATCATCGTCGAGTAGCGTGTGGCGGGTCCGTCGAACCAGCCGCAGCGGCGAGGACGCCCGGTGGTCGCGCCGAACTCCACTCCGCGTTGCCGCAACTCCTCGCCCGACGCGTCGAGCGCCTCTGTTGGACATGGGCCGGAGCCGACGCGTGTGAGATACGCTTTTGTGATGCCGAGAACCTGATGCACATGCTTCGGCGCGACGCCGAGTCCGGTGGCGGCTCCTCCCGCGGCGGAGCTCGATGAAGTCACGAACGGATACGTTCCGTGATCGACGTCGAGCAGCGTGGCCTGCGCGCCCTCGAAAAGAACCGACTGCCCGTCGCGGATGAAACGATTCAGAAGCTGCGCCGTGTCCGTCACAAAAGGCCGCATGGTTTCCGCATACTTCAAATACGACTCGCAGATCGGTCCGGGATCGATCCTTTCCGAAATCCCTAGCGAGCCGAGAAACCGGTTTTTCTCTTCGACGCGATCGCGAATTTCGGCTGCGAGGGTCGAGCCATTCATCAAATCGCACATGCGAAGGCCGCGCCTTCCCATCTTGTCCTGGTACGCTGGGCCGATGCCGCGCGAGGTCGTGCCGATTTTGTTTTCGGCCAGGTGATCCTCGAGCGCTTTTTCCTGAATGCGGTGATACGGAAGAATGACGTGAGAACGATTCGAGACGAACAGCCGTCCGCCGACCGTGCTGCCGGCCTTTTCGATCTCTTCTATTTCCTGGATGAGCGCGTGGGGATCCACCACGACGCCATTGCCGATCACACAGCGCACTCGCGGATGGAAAATTCCGGCCGGAACCAGATGCAGCACGTGGCGCTTGCCGCCGAAGATGACGGTGTGTCCCGCGTTATGACCGCCCTGATACCGGGCGACGCAGTCGAAACCCTGGGCCAGAATGTCGACGATCTTGCCTTTGCCTTCGTCGCCCCATTGCAGACCTACAACCGCCAGGTTCTTCTTCATGGAGAGTTGGCCCGCCGCTATTCAAATGTATAGCTGCAGGTTCCTTCGATGTCTTCCAGGTCCTTCGGGACAAGAGGATAAATACGGCACTGGTTGAAGTGCTGGCCGTAAATCGCGCATTGAAATTCGGTTTCCGACTTCTCAATCAGAAACGGACACTTGAGCAGAATCTTGCAGCACGCACCGCATCGGTTGCATTCGCCCTTTCGACGCGCGAGAAGCTTTTCGTTTTGCGACGTGTCGATGTTCGCAAGCCAGAAGCGGCGGATCTTTCCGATGGCCTGACGTGTGCGAAAACGAAGCTGTGCTCTGTCCAAAATGAACCTCGGCGTTCGTTAGGAACCCAGGTGTTTGTCTATCGCTTGCGTGATCTTGCTTTTGTCGACGAGACCGACGATCTGTTCCTTGACCTGACCGTCTTTAAATAGAAGCAGGGTTGGAATCCCACGGATGTTGAATCGGGATGAAGTCGCGCCATATGCATCCACATCCAGCTTGCCCACTTTGACCCGACCTTTATAAAGCTCGGCGACCGCTTCAACCGTCGGCGCCAGCGCGCGGCAGGGTCCGCACCATGCGGCCCAGAAATCGATCAGAACCGGAACATTGGATTTAAGAACTTCGGATTCGAAGTTAGTATCGGTAATCTCTATGGTATTCGCGCCCATCAACCCTCCCCGCACCCCAAAGTAGCTGGGCGTATGCTGAAAGTCAACCGGGTATAATTCACGAGTCCTGTTCCCTGTTTACCACAGAGGCGCAGAGGACACAGAGAGGAAAGGGGACATCTCCGTGTCCTCTGCGTCTCTGCGGTGAACAGACTCGTCCGATTTAGAAATTCTCAGGTACGTGAACCGATGAAGGAAACGATTCTCGGGACTATCGGGGTTGTTACGATGCTGGTTTTGGGTTATGTCACCGCGTTTGGCGGACAGGACATCGTGTGGCTTCTCGTGCCGGGACTTGGCATCATCATCGCGATTTTGGTCGTCAGCAAGATTTTTCGTTAAAGCGTATGATTCCCGCGTGGCATTCTTCCGAACGCGGCATCATCGAGAAGATCGCATCGTCATCAGCGGATTCGGCTGTCTGACTCCGCTCGGCAACAATCGTGATGCGCTGTGGGATGGCTTTCGTCGAGGCCGCAGCGGAATCGCGCGAATCGAGTCGTTCGATCCCGCCCCGTTTCCCGTTCAGATTGCCGGCGAAGTTCGCGGCATCAATCCCTACGAAGTATTCTCTTCAAAGGAACGCGAGCACGTGTCGCGGACCGCTGCTCTGGCCGTCTCGGCGACGAAAGAAGCGCTCGATGATGCGAGGCTGCGTCCGGAGCATCTCGAAAGGGACGAACGGCGGCGTATCGGCGTGATCATCGGCAGCGGAGGCGGCGGTCTGGAATTCACGGAGCGTCAATACGCGCACTGGTACCACGGCACACCGAAGAAGGCGAGCGTCTACACGATTCCCACGTCGACCATCGGAACACTGAGCAGTGAGATCTCGATGGCGTACGGTTTGCACGGTCCGAGCCACGTGGTCTCGACGGGTTGCACGAGCTCGACCGATGCCATCTTCTATGCATGCGAGCAGATCGTCACCGCTCGTGCGGACGTCATGATTACCGGCGGCGCCGACGCTCCTCTGGCGCCTGGGATTCTGGCCGGTTTTTGCCTGATGCGCATCCTGACGGAATCGTGGAATCAGGATCCGTCGAGCGGCTCGCGCCCGTTTTCAGCCGATCGCGATGGGTTTGTGCTGGGCGAGGGCGCCTGGATTTATGTCGTCGAACGCGAGGATTCGGCGCGACGTCGCGGCGCGCCGATTTATGCGGAGGTTCTCGGATACGGATCGACCTGTGATGCGCATCACCGCGTCCGGCTGGACGAGTCCGGCATCGAGCCCGCCCGGGCGATGCAACTCGCTTTGGAGGATGCCGGCGTCGTGGCGTCCGACATTAACTATGTGAATGTTCACGGCACTTCGACGTCGCTGAACGATCGCATTGAAACCCGCGCCCTCAAACGTTGTTTTGGCGAATGCGCGACCGATATTCCGATGAGCTCGACGAAATCCATGGTCGGGCATCCGCAAGGCGCCAGCGGCGCAGCCGGCGTGAGCGCCATCCTGTTTGCCATGGACAATGGATTGATCCCCCCGACATTGAATCTGCGAAACCGCGATCCGGAGTGCGATCTCGACTACGTTCCGCTCGAACCGCGTGCCGCCCGCGTGCGCACCGCGCTGGCCAACTGCATCGGCTTCGGCTCCAAGAACTCGGCCCTGGTTTTGGGCGCAATATAGCAGTAACGGCACTGAGCCCGTCGCTGCGCTCCGGGTTCTGCACATTTTGGCTCGTGCGGAAGGGTTCAGAACCCGGAGCGCAGCGACGGGCTTTGTGCCGAATCGCTCTGTGATGGATGCTTTGCACAAAATCGACGTAGTGATTATTGGTGGAAGTCTTGCCGGTGCGACATGCGCGCGCGAGCTGACACGCCACGGTGTCGATGTTGTTGCTTTCGAGCGTGACATTTTTCCTCGCGACAAAGTCTGCGGCGGTTTCTTGTCACCCAATGCGGTCGATTGCCTCGATCAGCTGGGATTGCTTGAAAGCGTCCGGCAGGCCGGGGCGGCCGAAGCGGATCACGCCTCGATTCACGCCGATGGGGCGGTTATCCACACCCCATTTCGACGGCCCGCGCTCGGGATCTCCCGCCGCGCTCTCGATCACGTTGTGGCCAAAGGAGCGCCGGTTCAGCAGGGCACGGTTGTGGAATCGGTCAAGGACGACGGCGAAGGTTTCATCATTGGAACGAATTCCGAAGCAGTCCACGCGAAGGTCGTCATCGATGCGGCCGGAAAGCTGAGCCGTTTCACGAAGCGAGTGGCCGCGCCGGAGTTTGGCGTTCAATACACCGAGGGCGGAACGCGCGGATCCTCGCTGGACTTCTGGTTTTTCGGCGACGGGTATGGCGGCGCGGTGACTGTCGAGTGTGGACGCTCGAATTTCAGCTTCCTTATTCATAGAGATGCGATTGGGCGATATCTGTCCAAACCCGGCCGGCTGGTCACAGGTCCGTTCGCATACGATCGATCGGGAGGAACGGCAATCGCCATCGGCGACGCGCTTGGAATGATCGATCCGTTCTGCGGAGAAGGCATTCATCATGCGCTGGACTCCGGGATTGTCGCTGCACGGATTGTCGCGAAAGGTTTGCGCGATAAACGGAGTTACGCGGAGATGCGGCACGACTATGAAATCGAATGGCGGCGGCGCTGGTCGAAGAAGCGGATGCTCGCGAGGTGGATGCGTTGTGGTGTTGTTTATCCTCAGGTCGTGCGGCTCGGCCTCGGCTGGAAACCTCGCTGGTTCCTGGATCGGCTCTGGGCTACAATCCCGTCATGATGTCGTGGCTGAAGCGGATCGTTGGCAAGATCGGCGACGTTTTCACGTTTTTCTCGAGAGTTCCTCCCGGCTGTTGAGCGTACCAGGCGCCACCGTTGATCGGCCTTGACGGCAAACCGGTGGTGCAGTCGGAGCGGCGCTCCGATCACGTACCGTCGCGGTGATTGTTCTTTACGCCCTTTCTGTTCTGACCATTCTTCAGGGAATTTACACACTCATCGAGGGAATTCGCGCGTCGGGGTACATGCGTCACGGAGCCCGTCGCTGCGCTCCGGGTTCTGAACATTTCGGCTCGATTGGTGACACTGTCAGAACCCGGAGCGCAGCGACGGGCTCCGTGGACAACCTGGCGGTTTTTTGCCCATGCAAGGGGATCGATCATGAGTTCGAAAAGAACGCGCGGTCCATTCTCGACCAGCGTTACGCGGACTTCACGGTTTACTTCATTGTGGAAGCGGAAACAGACCCGGCGTATCCGGCGCTGAAACAAATCGGCGCGTCGAACATTCTTATCGCGGGCGAAGCCAAAGACTGCGGCCAAAAGGTGCACAACCTTGGTTACGCGATCCGGCAGGCCGGCGCGACAGCCGGCACCTACGTTTTCTGCGACTCCGATGCCCGATATCCACAGGATTGGCTGACACGGCTGACCGCACCACTCGAACACGCGGAAATCGCTGCCGCGACCGGTTACCGGTGGTACATGGTTTCACGCTTCCACTTTCCGACTCTGCTCCGATCGGCCTGGAATGCGACGGTCGTGAGCCTGCTTGGCGATCACAACCGCAACTTCGCGTGGGGAGGCTCCCTTGCCATCCGCCGCGAAACATTTGAACGCATCGGCGTTCTCGAATCCTGGCGGGGCGCCGTCAGTGACGATTACGCCATCACGCGCGCCGCCGGGCGGGCCGGCGTGCGAATCCATTTCGTTCCGGCCTGCCTGATTCCTTCGCACGGAGAATGCAGCTTTTCGGAGTTGTGCGAGTTTACGACGCGGCAAATCATCATCACACGCGTTTACCATCCCCGTTTGTGGCGAATCGGCTTTTTCGCGCAGACCATTTACAACATCACGTTCATCTGGCTGATCGCCGCGATCGTCCTGGGTCATGCGGAGCTGCTGGTGTTCTGGGTTGCCATCTACGGCCTCTCGACGGCCAGAGCCGCAGTTCGTTTATCCGGCGTGAGGGCCATCCTTAGCGATCCTGCCTTGTCGCGGTTCGCCTGGTTCTATATTCTGTCTTCTCCGGTTGTTTCGCTGCTGTATCAATACAACATGGTGCTGTCGGCGGTGACGACCCATATCGAATGGCGCCAGATTCACTACACCTTGATATCCCCAAACGAGACGCGCGTCCGCCGTTGATCCGCCGGCGCAAGCTGAACACGGTGATCTTTTTTGTGACGTCGCATTGCAACGCGACATGCGACACATGTTTCTACTGGGACGAGCTGAATCGCAAAGGCGATCTTTCGTGGGAGGAGATCGAACGGCTGTCCAGGAGCATGCCGGAGTTTACTGATCTCTGGTTCAGCGGCGGCGAGCCGACGTTGCGGCGCGAGCTGGCCGATATCATCGATCTCTTTGTCGGAAACAACGGTGTCAGCCATATCAATCTTCCCACCAACGGCCTGAAGCCGGATCGGATTCACGATGTAGCGGATCACTGCCTCGGAACGAATCGCTATCTCGACCTCCACGTGAACATCGCGCTCGACGGCCTTCGCGATTCGCACGATGCCATGCGCGGCGTTCCGGGAAACTTCGATAAAGCCGTCGAGAGCGCGCGGGGTCTGAGAACGCTGAAGCCGAAATACGGACACCGGCTGCGAGTGCACTACAACACGGTGATCACGCGCGACAACCTCGATGAGATTGTGCCGCTCGCGGAATGGGTTCAAAACGAGGATCTGGTGGACGCGCATTACTTCAATCTCATTCGCGGTGACGCCAAGGATCCGGGTCTCAAGCGGCTTCAGCGCGACGCGCTTCGAAGGATCTATCCCAGAGTTGCGGAGATTCAGTGGCGTTACGCGCACCGTCTGTTCGATGGGAATCCGCTCTGGAAGTGGATGAAGAAAGCGGCATACGTCGGAACGCTGGCTTTTCATCATCGCACCCAGTTCGAAAACGTCGACCACTCGTCGCCATGGGCGATGAGGTGCACGGCCGGCGAAACGTCCGTCGTCATTGATTTCGATGGCCGCGTCCGCGCCTGCGAGCTTCGACAGCCCATCGGGAACCTTCGGGATCTGAATATGGACTTCAAAGTCTTTTGGGAATCGGAAGCCCGCCGCGGCGAGCCGGGTCGTATTACCTGCGATCAGTGCTGGTGCAGCCACGTCTGTTTCATTCACGACAGCCTGCGTTATTCGCCGCGAGCCATGCTGTGGGAAGTTCCGAAGAACTATCTGCGTCGAGGTACATGGTGAAACCTGTCCGAGTTCCAGACCTGCGGCTGATGAAGCAGCACCACGAGAGGATCACGGTCCTTACCGCATACGACGCCACAATGGCGCGCATTCTCGATCGCGCCGGCATCGACATCATCCTTGTGGGCGATTCGTTGGGAATGGTGGTGCTGGGCTACCCGACCACGCTTCCCGTGACGCTCGACATGATGATCCACCACACCGCGGCTGTCGCGCGCGGCACCGAACGGGCGCTGGTGGTCGCCGACATGCCGTTTCTCACTTATCAATTGAGCACCGAAGAAGCGATGCGCAACGCCGGCCGGCTGATCAAAGAGGGAAACGCGGCGGCCGTGAAGATCGAAGGCGGCGAACCCATGGTTGAAACCGCGCGCCGCCTGGCGGATGTCGGTGTGCCGGTGATGGGGCATCTTGGATTGACGCCGCAGTCGGTGCACAAATTCGGCGGCTTCCGTCCACAGGCGCGCGATCCGCAATCGGCGTCACAGCTTCTCCTTGATGCGGCGGCATTGGAAAAGGCGGGAGTGTTTGCGATCGTGTTGGAATCGATCCCGGATGACGTCGCGAAGCAGGTCACGTCCAGCATCGGTATTCCCACCATCGGCATCGGCGCAGGCCCGCACTGCGACGGCCAGGTCCTCGTCAGCTATGACGCGTTGGGTTTGTACGACGGTCCGATGCCGCCTTTCGTGAAGCAGTTCGCGCGCGCCGCCGACGAGTTGATGAAAGGCGCGAAGTCATACATCGAGGATGTTCGCGCCGGACGCTTTCCGCCGGCACGCGAGGACGGCCGTTGAATCCCGCGTTGACGAAAACCATCGCCGAAACACGAAGTCACATCGACGCAGCGGTTGAAGCGCGAAAGTCTGTCGGTTTTGTTCCTACGATGGGCGCGCTCCATGCCGGACACGCAAAACTCATCGAGACCGCGCGATTGGAGTGCGAGTTCGTCGTGGTCAGCATCTTTGTCAATCCGCTGCAATTCGGCCCCAGCGAAGACTTCAGCCGGTATCCGCGCGCGTTTTCTTCGGATTACGAACTGTGCGGCAAAAGCCATGTGGACGTTGTGTTCGCGCCGTCCGTCGAGGAAATGTATCCGCAGGAACAGTTGACCGTCGTCGATGTCGGAAAAATCAGCGAACATTTGTGTGGCCGATTCCGGGTGGGTCACTTTCGTGGTGTTGCCACGGTAGTCCTGAAGTTGTTTAACATCATTCGGCCCGATCGCGCCTACTTTGGTGAAAAGGACCTTCAGCAACTTGCGGTCATTCGCCGGATGGCGCGGGATCTGGCGTTGCCCGTCGAGATCGTCGGAGTCCCCACAATGCGTGAGCCGGACGGCCTCGCGATGAGTTCGCGCAATCAATACCTGACTCCGGAGGAGCGGCGGGCATCGACTGTTCTGTACCGCGCGCTCGTGCAGTCACGCGCTGCCGTCCGGAACGGAACGCGCGACGCGAGCGCGATTCGCGCAGCCGGGCTCGCCGTTCTCGAAGAGGAGCCGCCGGCAAGGCTGCAGTACTTCGAGATTGTCGATCAGGACTTGCAGCCTATCGCCGAGATGACGGAAACCGCGTATGCTGCTGGCGCAGTGTTTTTGGGAAATACGCGATTGATCGACAATATAAGGTTGGAATCCGAAAGCTTCGAAACATGAAGAAAGACATCCATGCGAAAGACATCCGCGTTGCGCACAGCCCCGACTCCGATGATGCGTTCATGTTTTACGCGCTGGCCACGCACAAACTCGATACGGGCGAACTGAACTATATCCATCAGCTGAACGATATCGAGACGCTGAATCGCGAGGCCATGAAAGGCGTGTTCGAAGTGTCGGCCGTTTCGTTTCATGCATACGCCTACCTCGCCGATAAGTACGCGCTCCTTTCCTGCGGCGCGAGCATGGGACGGAACTATGGTCCGATCGTCGTTGCTGCGAAGCCGATGAAGCCGCAGTCTTTGGCAAAGGAGATCGTCGCCATTCCCGGAACCCTCACCACGGCATTCCTGGCTCTGCGTCTTTTCGAGCCGTCGGTGAAATACGAAGTGGTGCCGTTCGACAAGATTCTCGGTGAAATTCACAGAGGGAAGTACGAAGCCGGACTCCTGATCCACGAAGGTCAGCTGACGTATCGCGAAATGGGATTGCACAAGGTCCTCGACCTCGGCGAATGGTGGCTCGAACGAACCGGATTGCCGCTTCCGCTTGGCGGCAATGTCGTTAAACGCGATCTCGGACGCGAAACCATTGCCCAGGTGTCCGACGATATCCGGCGAAGTATCCAGTACGCGCTCGACCACCGCGAAGAAGCCATGTCGTATGCGGCGCAGTTTTCGCGAGGCCTCGATACGCACAAGGTCGACCGGTTCATCGGAATGTACGTCAATGAACTCACCCTCGATTACGGCCTCGAAGGCCGCGAAGCGGTTCGACGTCTTCTCGACGAAGCACACCAAAAAGGAATCATCCCGAACGCGGTGGCCTTAGATTTCGTTTAAATATGGATGAGGAAACCCGCCGACATCTCGCCGATCGCTTTTTTCAGGAGGCGCAGCGGCTGCAGATGAAAGGCGAACTGGAAGAAGCGGCCGACCTTTATAAGAAGTCCATCGAAAGCTTTCCCACCGCCGAAGCCCACACGTTTCTCGGCTGGACCTATTCCATGATGGGACGCGTCGACGACGCGATCGCCGAATGCCACCGCGCCATTGAAGTCGATCCGGAGTTCGGCAATCCGTATAACGACATCGGTGCTTACCTGATCCAGAAAGGACAGCTGGACGAAGCCATCCCTTGGCTCGAACAGGCCCTGAAAGCGCCGCGCTACGAAAGTTATTGCTACCCCCACATGAATCTCGGCAGGGTTTACGAGGCCAAACGAGACTGGCTGCGCGCGCGGCAGGAGTACCGTCTGGCGGTCGAACAGAACCCCGATTACATACCGGCCAAGCAGGGAATCGCCCGGATTAGAGGATTCCTGAACTAACTCGATTGCCGATGGACCTGACCTGTCTATTTCGCGAAATATAGTCCGGCCCATTCGTCTTCTGAAAGATATCCAACAAATTAGGCATATATTGTGGTTTACTTGGTAAGAGGCCCTAGATATAGATTGACAGCACCAACGGGAGGGTCCATTGAAAGATGAAATCGTGGAGACAACAGTCGGCGGAAAGGTGAGCGGGGCCGGGAGAGGTCTCGAATTTCGACGCTATTTCACGCGTGACGGCGTGTCGCCTTACGACAGCGTGGAATGGGAATATCGCACGGCGGCGATTACAAGCGAGTCGGGCGAAGTGATCTTCGAGCAGAAGAATGTCGAAGTTCCGAAAAGCTGGTCGATGACGGCGACGAATATCGTCGCGTCGAAATACTTTCACGGTCAGATCGGGACGCCCGAGCGTGAGTCGAGCGTCCGGCAGCTCATTGGTCGTGTCGCGCAAACCATTACCGGATGGGGCCGCGAGGGCGGCTATTTCGCCGACGAGGAAGACGCCCGGATCTTTCACGACGAGTTAAGCCATCTTCTGCTGACTCAGATGATGGCCTTCAATTCACCCGTTTGGTTCAACTGCGGGTGCGAGCCGAAGCCGCAATGTTCCGCCTGTTTCATCAATTCGGTCGACGACACGATGGCCTCCATCCTCGAGCTTGCGAAGACCGAAGGAATGCTCTTCAAGTGGGGATCGGGTACCGGCAGCAATCTGTCGCCGATCCGTTCTTCCAGGGAAAAACTTTCCGGCGGCGGCACCGCATCCGGACCGGTTTCCTTCATGCGAGGCTTCGACGCCTTTGCCGGCGTGATCAAATCCGGCGGCAAAACACGCCGAGCGGCGAAGATGGTGATCCTCAACGCCGGCCACCCCGATATCGTGGAATTCATCAACTGCAAATCCAACGAAGAGAAGAAGGCATGGGTTCTGCTCGAAAACGGCTACGCCGGCGGCGTGGACGGCGAAGCCTATTCCTCGATCTTCTTTCAGAACGCCAATCACAGCGTGCGCGTGACGGACGATTTCATGGAAGCGGTCGTCAACGATCGCGAGTGGAAAACGCGTGCGATTGTTTCGGGCGATGTTGTAGACAACTATAAAGCCCGGGACCTGATGCGCCAGATCGCCGATTCCGCCTACATCTGCGGCGATCCCGGCATGCAGTACGACACCACGATCAATCGGTGGCACACTTCGAGGAACACGGCGCCGATCAACGCGTCGAATCCGTGCTCGGAATATATGTTCCTCGACGATTCGGCATGCAACCTGGCGTCGCTCAATCTCCTGAAGTTTCTGGATCCGGCGGGCCGCTTCGATGTCGAAGGATTCCGGAAGGCGGTGGATATCACGATCACCGCGCAGGAAATCATCGTCGGCTTCGCCAGTTATCCGACGAAGAAGATCGAAATCAACTCATTCGCCTACCGGCCGCTCGGCCTCGGGTATGCGAACCTCGGTGCCCTGCTGATGGCCCAGGCGGTTCCTTATGACAGCGATCACGGCCGGGACTACGCCGCGTCGATCACGGCGATCATGACCGGAGAGGCTTACCTGCAGTCCGCGAAAATCGCGGGCGCCATGGGGCCGTGTGAAGGTTTCGAAATCAACCGCAAACCGTTTCTCGACGTGATGAAGATGCATCGCGATTCGGTAAAGATGATCAACCGGACTCACATTCCGACGGAGATGTACGAGTCGGCGTGGAAGATCTGGTCGGATGCCGTGGATATGGGCGAACTGAACGGCTATCGCAACGCGCAAGCCAGCGTGCTGGCGCCGACCGGAACGATCGGCTTCATGATGGATTGCGATACCACCGGAATCGAGCCCGACCTCGCGCTGGTGAAATACAAGAAACTCGTCGGCGGCGGAACGATCAAGATCGTGAACAACACCGTCCCACCGGCCTTGCGGAAACTCGGATACGACGATCCGCAGGTGAAAGCGATCGTTGAACACGTGAACGAAAAGGGAACCATCGAAGGAGCGCCGGGCTTTCGCGCCGAGCACCTTCCGGTATTCGATTGCGCGTTCAAAGCCATGAACGGCTTCCGATCCATTCATTACATGGGCCATCTGAAGATGATGGGAGCCGTTCAGCCTTTCATTTCGGGCGCGATTTCGAAGACCGTGAACCTGCCGTCCGAAGTGACGGTTGAGGAGATCGAGCAGGCTTACATCGAAGGATGGAGGCTCGGTCTCAAGGCCGTTGCCGTCTATCGCGACGGTTCAAAGCGCATTCAACCGTTGAGCACCAGCGCTTCCGACAAGAAGGCAGCGGCTGTCGTCGAGAATAAGCCCGTGCGCCGCCACCTGCCGGTCGAGCGTCATTCGATCACCCACAAGTTCGCCGTCGCGGGCCATGAAGGTTATCTGACGATCGGTATGTACGCGGACGGCGCACCGGGCGAAATCTTCATCGTCATGGCGAAGGAAGGATCCACGTTGTCCGGCGTCATGGACAGTTTTGCGACGACGTGTTCGATGGCGTTGCAGTACGGCGTGCCGTTGAAGGTCCTTGTCGACAAATTCAGCCACACGCGGTTCGAGCCTTCCGGATACACGTCGAATCCGCAGGTTCCATACGCGAAGTCGATCATGGATTACATCTTCCGCTACCTCGCTTCGAAGTTTTTACCGTCGGACGAAGCCAAGACGCTCGGTGTACAGGTCGACGAACCGCCGCTGACCAACCTGAAAGTGCTCGCGCCTCCCGACATTGCCGGTCCGGTGGACTCCACCTCGCGGCCGCCCGCCGTATCAAGGCGCGGCGCTCTCGTGGATATTGAGGATCGCGACGCGCCGGTGTGTTTCGAATGCGGTTCGCTGATGGTCCGCAATGGCGCCTGTTACAAATGCCTGAATTGCGGGTCGACGTCGGGTTGTAGTTAAAAGTTCTCTGCGCCTCTGCGGTAAGAATTCACCGCCTCCGCGAAGAAATTCACCGCAGAGGCGCAGAGCAAACTTCAGTTACAATTCGGCGCATGCTCACGCCTACTCTTCTTGCGCTGCTTCTGCTTCAGGCATCCTCCAATTGGACAACCTACTCCGGTGAGACCAACGGGCAGAGGCACAGCCCGCTGACGCAGATCACTCCGGCGAATGCGGCCCAGCTTCGGCCGGTGTGGACTTTCCAAACGGGCGTTTTGGGCAAATGGGAATCGACGCCGCTCGTCATCGACGGTGTGATTTATGCGAGCGGTCAGGACAACAACGCGTGGGCGATCGACGCCAGATCCGGACGGTCGCTCTGGCGCTATCGAAGGGAACTGCCGGCAAGCGGGATGAATGTCTGTTGCGGCAATGTCAATCGCGGCCTCGCGGTTTACAAGGACAAGCTTCTGATGGTCACGCTCGATGCTCACCTCGTCGCGCTGGATATCCGGAGCGGCAAACCTCTCTATGACGTCGTCATCGACGACTACAAGAAAGGCTATACGGGAACGGTGGCGCCGCTCGTCGTGAAGGACAAGGTCGTGGTCGGGATTTCGGGCGCCGAGTTTGGAGTCCGCGGTTTTCTCGACGCTTTCGATGCGGATACCGGCAAGAAGGCGTGGCGATTCTGGACCGTTCCGCTGCCCAATGAGCCGGGCGGCAATACATGGTTGAAAGACTCGGCACTGCATGGCGGCGGTCCGACCTGGGTGACGGGAAGCTACGACCCCGAATTGAATCTGGTTTATTGGGGCACCGGCAATCCGTCGCCGCTGTATTTCGGCGAAGGCCGCAAAGGCGACAACCTTTACACGAATTGTCTTCTCGCGCTCGATGCCGACACCGGCAAGCTGCGCTGGTATTACCAGTTCACGCCTCACGACACGCATGACTGGGATTCCACGCATACTCCGGTGCTCGCGGATATCGACTTTAACGGAGCCCGCCGCAAGGTTGTGATGGTCGCGAATCGCAACGGGTTCTTCTACGTGCTGGATCGAACCAACGGAAAGTTACTGCTTGGCAGGGAATTCATTCATCAGACCTGGGCGAAGGAGATCGGCGCGGACGGCCGTCCGGTGCAGCTTCCGAACACGGAGCCTACGGCCGAAGGCGTTTTCACTTGTCCGGATATTTTCGGTGCCACGAATTTCATGCCGCCGTCGTTCAGTCCGGACTCGGGATTGTTTTTCGTGACGGCACGCGAGGTCTGCGGAACTTATTTCAACAAAGAACAGGATTTCGTCGAGGGGCAACGGTACGAGGCCGGCAACATGCGCCGCTCGGACCCGGGGTACGGCGCGGTTCGAGCAATCGATCCGAAAACAGGCGAGCGGCGATGGGAATTCAAGACGGAGCGTGCGTCGCTTGCCGGGACGATGTCCACAGCGGGAGGGGTCGTCTTTGCCGGCGATATGGACGGGAACTTCTTTGCGATCGACGCGAAGAACGGGCAGCGGCTTTGGAGTTACCAGACCGGTGCGGCGATTTACGCGTCGCCGATCACCTATGCCCTCGACGGCCGCCAATACGTGCTGCTCGGCTCCGGCACCACTCTCGTCGCCTTCAGCATTCCTTGACGGGCGGACCGGCGAGATTCCGGGGATTTGGACTAAGCTATCGGCATGCTGGTCATGAAGTTTGGCGGAACCTCGGTCGGCGGCGTTCAGCAAATCGATACTGCGGCGCGCATCGTCCAGAGCGTGCGTGCGGAACAACCTATCGTGATTCTTTCGGCGATGGGAGGTGTGACGGACGCGCTGCTCAATGCCGGAGCATTGGCGGTGCAGGGCCGCACACACGATCGCGACGACAAAATCTGGGAGATTCGATCCCGGCATGATCGAGCGATCAACGAATTGTTCAAAGACCGGCGCGAGGCCGCCGAGGTCCAGGAACTCCTCCGCCCATTATGGGAGGAAATGCAAAAAGTTTTTACCGGCGTCTCGCTGTTGCGCGAAATGAGCACGCGTTCGCGCGACCTGATCGGTTCGTTCGGTGAACGGCTGATCGTGCCGCTGTTCACGCGCTACCTCCATTCGCTAAACGTTCCGGCCGAAGCGATCGACGCGCGAACCGTCATCATCACGAGCGATGATGCGGATTTCATGCTCGTGGACTTTGACGAAACCCGAAAACGATGCGAACGGCTGTCGAACATGGCGAAAGACGGCGTGGTTCCCGTCGTGACCGGCTTCATCTGCTCAACGCCCGACGGCGTGACGCGGACGCTGGGACGCGGCAGTTCCGATTATTCCGCGACGATTGTCGGAGGCTCGGTCAAAGCGTCTGAAATCCAGATCTGGACCGATGTCGACGGCGTGATGACCGCCGATCCTCGACTGGTTCCCGGGGCGCGTGTGCTCGAACGCATCTCCTATCGCGAAGCGGCCGAGATGTCCTACTTCGGCGCGAAAGTTTTGCATCCGAAGACGATCATTCCGGCGGCCGACGAGAACATCCCGATCCGGATCAAGAACACCTTTAATCCATCGTTTCAGGGAACACTGATCAGTCCGGAAACGCCCGTGGATCAGCGAAGCGTGAAGACCGTGACGTCGATTACCGGACTGAGCCTCGTCTCGGTTGAAGGCCGAGGCATGATCGGAATGGTCGGAGTCGCGGGAAGGGTATTCACGACGACGTCCGATAATCGAATTACCGTTCTGATGATTTCGCAGGGATCCTCCGAGCAGCATATTTCGCTCGTCGTCTCGAAAGCGGATGGGGAATCCGCCGTCAAGGCGTTGAAGCGTGAGTTTCAGCATGAGATGGAGAAGCGCCGCATCGATGAGATCTCGAGCGTCGAGGACGTCTCGATCATCGCTCTCGTCGGCGAGGGCATGAAGGGAATCCCCGGCGTCGCCGCTCGCGCTTTCAACGCATTGGAGGCCGGCTCCGTCAACATCCTGATGATTGCGCAAGGATCCTCAGAACTGAACCTTTCGTTCGTCGTCCAGCAGAGTGACGTCCCTCGCGCGGTCCGGCTGCTTCACGACGCCTTCGAGCTCCACCGTGCGAACGTCGGGTAGTGGTCTAGTCCAGAGACGTGTCATACGTAATTCTTAACAACACCGTGCCCCACTCGCTTCGGGGCGTTGCTGAACGCTCTTTGAATGAAAAGTCTCGTCACGAAGCCCGTCGCTGCGCTCCGGGTTCTGTACGTTACGGCGAAAACTGTCAGAACACAGAGCGCAGCGACGGGCTTTGTGACGCTCCACGGAGTTGGGCAACAGCGAAGCGTGTTTGAGAATCGACCCCGAATTATTCCCTGTCGACTGGAAAACTTCCCGGCATGTCGCGCAATCTGCGACTTTTTTCGCGATTCGCTTGCGACAAACCGCACAAACGATGGATTTGATGATGGTACGTCAGTCGCTTGTTTGTGGCACGCAATCTGCACAAGGCCTTTTGTCGTTTGGGGTTTCCGAGGCCGAGTCCGTGGTTTGATACCCGCAGGTTTTGTCCGCGATAAGCCCCACACAAGATTCAGTAACCAAAGTTTCAATGGGAGTTCGTCAGCATGAATAAAAGACTTTTTGTGGGAAATCTGCCCTATCGCGTCGAAGAGACCGACTTGCAGGAATTGTTCAGCCAGGCAGGCACTGTCGAATCGGTGCAGGTGATGCGGGACGTCGATACCGGGCGCGCGCGTGGCTTCGCGTTTGTGCAAATGTCTTCGGAGCAGGAGGCGGAACACGCGACGAATCAGTTCAACCAATTCGATCTGGACGGACGAAAGATTACGGTGAATGAAGCTCGACCGCTGCCTGGACGCCGTCCCGGCGAGACGTCGAATTTCCGTCGAGCCGTCTAAACAATCCCGTTTTGACAGTTCGCAGTGCCGTCCCCGCTGAGCGGGACGGCCGCGGCTCTGGCGAAACCTACGTGTGCACGAGTTCTTCCTTCGGCTCGAATTCACCTTCCCAGCGCGCGATAACGACAGTCGCAAGACAATTACCGATCACGTTCACCGATGTTCTGGCCATGTCCATCAACTCGTCGATACCCAGAATGATGAAAATGGGTTCCGTCGGCAGGTTGAACGATGCCGCCGTTCCGAGCAGAATCACCAGCGTCGCGCGAGGCACGCCCGCGACGCCTTTGCTGGTCAACATGAGCGTGAAGACCATGAGCAGTTGTTGGCTGAAACTGAAATGAATCCCTGCCGCCTGCGCCACGAAAATCGACGCCAATGATAAATAAAGCGTGCTTCCATCGAGATTGAAGCTGTAGCCCGTCGGCATGACGAACGCCACGATCTGACGGGGCACGCCGAGTTTCTCCATCTGCTCCATCGCGCGAGGAAGCGCCGCTTCCGAACTCGTCGTTGCAAATGCGATCGAGACAGGTTCCGCGATTGCCTTGGCGAATCTTTTGATCGGAACTCGAGCAATGAGCGCGACCGGCAAAAGAACCACACTCAGGAAAACCAGGAGCGCGACATACAAAGTCGCCAGCAGCTTGAACAAATTCACAAGAACGCCCAGGCCCATGTGACCCACCGTATACGCGATCGCCGCGCCGACACCGATGGGAGCAAACATCATCACGAGGTTCGTGAACTTGAACATCGTTTCTGAAAGGCTTTCGGCAAACGAAAGCATGGGCCGCTTCTGCTTGTCATTCAGTAGCGCCAGCGCAATGCCGAACAGAATGCTGAACACGACGATCTGCAGAATCTGCCCTTCGGCGACCGATTTTGCGATGTTCTCAGGGAAAACGTGAAGGATGATGTCGCTGGCCGTCTGCTTCGGCGGCGCGGCCAGCGATTGACCGGGCGGCGCCGTCGTCGGCACATTCACCCCCACGCCCGCCTTACTGATGTTGATCGCGGCAAGTCCGATGAACAGCGCGATGGTCGTGACGACCTCAAAGTAAACCAGCGCCTTCACACCCATCCGCCCCACTTGCTTCAAATTCGAGTGTCCCGCAATTCCCACGACCAGCGTTGAGAACAGCAGCGGCGCGATGATCGTCTTGATCAACGAGAGGAAAATCAAACTCAGCGTTCGCGCGTTCTGGCCCACCGCGGGCCAGTCGTGACCGATCTCGGCGCCGGCCACCATGCTGAAAAGAATCCACGCGGTCAGCGATCGCCTCTCCTTCGTGTAAAGCGCCAGCGCCGCAATGGCGGCCCACCGGCTGACACCCAGGACAACAGGCGGAATCGCGACCGACATGTACTGAGCGGCACCCCACAGAATCGCGGCGGCCGTAATCAGGATCAGCAGCAGCGGCAGGTACCTGGATTTCATCGCTTCCTGCTCCTCGCCGCCGCCTTGGTTTCCAGTTCAGACATCACACTGTGTTGCCGGCCGTAACCGAAATAGATCGCCAGGCCGATAGCCAGCCAGCCTACCAATCGGTACCAGTTTTCCTTGGGCAACGAAAACATGAGCAGCAAACAGATTGCGATTCCCAAAATCGGTACGACGGGTCCGAGAGGCGCGCGGAACGGACGTTCCGCATCCGGATTGGTTTTGCGCATGATCAGGACAGCCGTGCACACGATGACGAACGCCAGCAGCGTTCCGATATTTACGAGGTCCGCAAGGATCGCCAGCGGAAGGAACGAAGCCAGAACGCTGACGAACGCTCCTGTCAAAATCGTCGCTTTCCACGGCGTGCGAAAACGCTCGTGGACTGCGGCGAAGAACGACTTGGGAAGCAAACCGTCGCGCGCCATCGCAAGCAGCACCCGCGGCTGGCTCAGCATCATGACGAGCAGTACGGACGTGATTCCGGTTAGCGCGCCAAACGCGATCAGATATCGTGCCCATGTAAGTCCAGCCTGTGCGAATGCATTTGAGACCGGCGCGTCGATCGCAATCTTGTCGTACGGCACCATACCGGTCAGGACGGCAGAGACGGCGATGTAGAGGACTGTGCAGAGAGCCAGCGAAGCGATGATACCGATCGGCACGTCACGCTTTGGGTTTTTCGCCTCCTCCGCGTGCGTGGAAACCGAATCGAAACCGATGTAAGCGAAGAAAATGGTCGCGGCGCCCGCCATCACGCCGAGAGGGTTGCCGCCGGCGTCGGATTGTCCCCAGATGGTTTTTCCGAAGAAGGTCAAACCGCCGAACCCGAACGGCGCAAACGGATGCCAGTTGCGCGGATCGACGTAGAACACGCCAACCGCGATGACGAAAAAGACGATCGCCACTTTGACGCCGACCATCGCCGCGTTGAAGGTTGCGCTCTCGCGGATTCCCTTCACGAGAACGATGGTGATAAAGACGGCAATTCCGAGTGCGGGCAGGTCGAAGGAACTGCCGGTCGAGACTATGGCGCCTTTCGCCGCGTCATAGTCGATCGGCGAATTGGAGTATGCCTTGGGAAAGGTCCAACCGAATATCTGGATGAAGTCCTGGAAATAGTGTGACCACCCGTGTGCGACCGTTGCGGATGCGACGGCGTACTCGAGAACGAGATCCCATCCGACGATCCACGCCATCAGTTCTCCGAGAGTGGCATAGGCATAGGTGTAGGCGGACCCGGCAACAGGAACCATCGAAGCAAATTCGGCGTAACACAGAGCGGCGAAGATGCAGGCCAGACCCGACACGACGAAAGACAGCATCAAGGCGGGACCCGTCTTATTGTGCGCCGCGACGCCGGTCAGCACGAATATGCCGGTGCCGATGATCGCGCCGACTCCGAGGCTGGTGAGCTGGACCGGACCGAGAATGCGCCTCAGGCGGCTCTCACCCTTCATCTCCTCCAACAAAACATCGAGAGGTTTCTTGGCAAATAAACTTCGGCTCACGAAGTAATCTCCTTTAAGTTTGTTCGGATTAAGTGCCGCCGATCACGGCGCAGCGATTCTACGATATTTTCGCCGCTGGTCTATCTCTTATATGCCAGCAGGCTGATGTTTGACGTCCCGTCGCAAATCGGGAATCGGGCTATGGCCGGTCTTACCGGTTCGCTTCTTTCCATCGTTCGAGCGCCTTGCGCGCCTCCTCCACGCCCATCGACTGCACGGCAAAGTCTGCGTTGGGAAAGTAGTATCCATACGCGGCGTCCGTAATTGCCGCCTCGTGGTTCCGGGCGAACCGTTCATACTCGTCCAGATACCGCGTCGTAACTCGAGACATATCGATGCCCGGGAGAGAAGAAATCGATATGCCGCGCCTGAAGCTGTCTCGCAAAACGCGCTCGTTCTTCACGGTGCCGGCCAGCAGCAAACCGGTTAGAGCGACCTGAGCCAACGTCGGCAAGCGTAGAAAACGCAGAGCGTCGATAAGGAAACTCAGGATGACGATGGCTACGGGACAGAAATATCGGGGAAAACCGTCGCCGGACCAGGATGTCGCGAAGAAACCGGCAAACAACGTCAGGCCCCAGAGCAACGCGGTAAGCCGGAGAAGACTGCCGGAGAGTACGCCGGTTCTGGCGTACGCCACGATACCGCTCGCGATGGTTGTCAATGCCGCAACGGGCCATATCCACGTCCATCGCATCGAAAAAACATGTTTCCATGCGCCCGTCGAAGGTCTGCCGAAACGTTCGATCACAGCAAAACCGCCGACAAAGTTCGCCGGGTCCGACCACCACGAAACCGCACAACCGGCGAGAACGCCCACCATCAGCGCGACTGTCGTACGAGCGGAGGTGATCTTCACCGGTTCATCACGCCGCACCAGGAACCGGATTGCGAATGCGCCGCCGGCGGCAGCGATCAGCGCCAGCCACCATTCATTCTTCCCCAGCGCGGATGTGAAACCCGCCATCAAACTCAGGATTTCCGACAGGAGTCCTGTGACTTGCGCCGCCGTCAGCATCAACACCGCGGCGGTCGCGCACAAAAGCACACCCCAACTCCCGTCCAACTGCGGTTGGATCGAACCGCCGACAAGCAGAGGCATGCTGCATGCGAAGAGCAGCAGGCCGATGGTGAGGACTCGATTGTGCGTTCCACGAACAATCCACTTCGCGAGAAAGAACACCAACGCCATCGCCATGACGAACTCGGCCAGGAACGGACGGCGTGCGATCCGGGATTTCTCGGAAAGATCGAGCCGTGTGAAGTCTCGAGGGGAGTTGATCCGGCGAACTCCGTCAACAAAGACGAGGTAGGGGATCACGGGATGGCTTGGGAAGCCCAGTTGCGTGCGGCCATCGAGACGTCCCAGCAGCAGCGCATTTTCGGGCGTCAGTTTCGCGCCGTCACCGTTGTCGACGGCCATGTAGGCGAACATACCCTCTTCATCCATCAGAACATTGTTGATGAACGGCAGTCGCGCCCACAGCAAAACCACAAACAGTGTGAGCAACACCATCGACACAAGCAGTGGCCGAGGCTTGTCCATTGCGGATCGGATTCTATCTCAGGCGGGAAGGTTCGGCTCGCGAGCGGCCGGCCTGCAACCGGCCACGCTCGCGATTGGCGCCGTCATTTCTGAGGCGCGGTTGGCGCGGCAGCGGTGCCTGCTACAGTTGCATCGCCGGCGCGTTTGGGTGCTTTCCGCGCGTGGGTTGGCGTTCCGCCGGCCTGCTCATACTGAGCCGAATCCGGACCGTAAATCGAACGCATCCCGCTTCGGAAACGAGTGACAAGGTCGTTCAGGACTCGAATATTCTTGTCGCGATTGTTTTTCACGCCCGTCAATTCGAGATCCATTTTTGCGTACTCTCGGGCTAACTCGTCGGTGGCGTCGTGGGCCGCGACAAAATCCTTGAGTGTGACGTCTCCCATCGTGAACTTCGGGATGGTCTCCCAGAGATTTCGAACAGCCGACGCTTTCTTCAGAGTTTCATTGACTCTCGTCGTCTTCGCCATGGCTATCACCTCCTTTCTTGCGTTAAATCTTACACAAGTAATTTCAAATAAACAATATAAAATACTTTCACGTAAACATTCAGACATAATTACAAACGTTAATTACATTTCGTACTAAACCCTGCAACAATCGGCGCCGGTCGAGAGAAATTTGCAAAACAAGAACGAAAAAGGCTCACGCTTGGGGGGAATGCGCGCCGCCGGCGCAAAACCTGGGCGGCCGCCGCAAAAGAAGTTTCGGCTCTTGAGAGATTATGATTCGGCCAGGCGAACTTCGCGCCGCCGCCGCACGGTCGTTGTTCCTGTCGCGTTCAGCTACAGGAGGCGAATTACTCCGAGGCAGCGCGCTCCAGCCTGCCGTCGATGAACCTGAACTTCCATTCGGCGTTGGGCGGGAAACTTGAAACGTACGCGGACTGTAAATCGGGGCGATGGAGTATGACCTGAACGGCAGCGTTGAGCACGAACGGATTGAAGTGCGGAGGCATGCTCGTAAAATACAACGTCGAATTCAACGGCGGAGAGCCCATACCGGTTATACCCGTTGCAAAACCCCTGAAGTTGGCTGCCAGACTCGCCTCGTACGCGCGTGTGGCAGCGCTGCGCGATACTCCACAGCGCAATGTGCGGAACGACCAAAGCCAGAAAAGCAAACGCCAACGGCGCCGCGATGCACACCGCCCCTGATATATTGGCAAGTGCAATCAATCGTCGATTCGATTGAACTGACTTTGTCGCCGTAAGCATCAAACGCTCGTCTCCGCCCGGTCGCGTTTCCCAAACCGTGAACGGCCCGGCGAAGTCCGGAAGCGCTTTGCACAGCCTTTCACGCTTCAAGAAGCTCCTCGACCGTGATTCTGATGTCGCGGGCGATTTTATGAAGCAAGGTCGGTGAAATGTCTCGCCCAGAATGAAACGGTACCGTCGTGCCGCGACCATCGGGATGTCTGTATTGTCGATGCGATCCACGCTGACGAACTTCCTGAAAACCAAGGCGCGCCAAAAGAGCAGCCACCTCACGAGGTTTAAGAACCGGCAGCGCCCCCATATTCAAACATTAATGGTTTGGAGGCCTACAAACTCTGATTCCAGCTGCGGGTCGCCGTCTTCAAGAAGCATCTCGATCACCTCACGCAGATTCGCGTCGAGTTCGTCGAGGCTGGCCGCTTGACTATGCGCACCTGGCCATCCCGGCACCGACCCAACATACAAACCTGTATCGGGATCCCGCTCGACGATCACGTTGAAAGTGCGCATGAGTTGACTCCTTTAATTTAATGAGCGCGCCATCAGTGTACTACGCGGCGTCGGAGCCGCGACCAATGCGTGTCGGCCGAACGACCTGGGCATGAGCCGCGGCACGTTTTCTGCGCCGTCGGCTCCATGCCCTTGTTCGGCGGCTTCACCGGGCAGAACATACAGGCCGATCGCTCGTTTCCAGTCGGCGATATAAAGGTAGACCCGGTGAAACTCGCTCGCCAAAAGCATATGGTTATGGGCGATGAAATTCCTCACCTTCTCAAGTTCGTCCATCCTCTGCTTTAGCCAGTGCTGCGACGGAACGATGTTTTCAAAGAAAGGCCACTTCTCAACAATGATTGACGACAAATGACCAAAGTCGACAAAACCAAGAAGATCTGTTTTCTCGCCTTCCAGCCAAGAATCTTCGAACGCCGTCTTCTGACGAGGTCCAATAGAGCATAAAACGTACTCGCCATAAGCTTGGCCGTGTTCTGACTTGCGTTGTGTACGCTGCGGAACTTCCCCTCGATCAATGCTCGATCACCGGCCGTCGGTTTAGCTTTGATTGTAAAGAGATCGCCAAATACCTCGCGCATAGCCTCGGCCATCACCGTTCGTGATTGGACCAGATTCCTCTATTCGTGATACCGGCTTGTTGGCGTGCCATCAGAGGAAAGGAACCCAAGTGCCTCAAGAGTGGGATAACGGCCCGGAAATTCGTAGACGCAAAACCGAGATCCTTCAAGTACTGGGTCGTAAATTTTCGGGGGCCTGCCCATCGGCGATTCGCTGAAATACTGCGGCCAGTTGTCCATAGACTTGAACGTAGGCATTGATAAGCGCCTTGTTGGGTCAGTTACCTCCTTGTCCGCCGAACATCATAATGCCCTGCCACACCAAAGTCGCGCCGGATTCTCCTTATGCGAATTGGGGCATCACAGCGGTCCTGGCGGCTGGTCCCGCTCAGACGCCGCACTTTTCCACCATCGTCTTTCACGCGTGTAGGCAGCGTTCTAGGGTCGACTCCGCTGTTGAAATGGAAATGACCGAGGTTTGCTGACAAAAGCTCGGCGGTCCCCCAAACAAAAAGGCCCGGATTCAGACTTCCGGCCTTAAGTGTTTTGGATTCAAGTACGCCCGAGAGGATTCGAACCTCTGACCCTCGGATTCGTAGTCCGATACTCTATCCAGCTGAGCTACGGGCGCAAACCTTCCAAGTATATTACAGGATGCGGAGGAGGCGTTTGGCTTCCTCGTGGAGTTTCTCCAGATCGAAAGGTTTGGCCATGAAGACATCGGCGCCGGACTGCAGGACTTTCGATTCCAGATCGCGTGAGCCGCTGATGGCGATGATGGCGGTTGTATTCTTCGAGTCGGCTTTGATGCGGCGGCAGACTTCAACGCCATCCACGCCGGGGATGCGCATGTCGAGAATCAGCAGGGCGGGCTTTCTGCGGCCGACTTCGATCAGCGCCGAGATTCCGTCCGATACCGAATGAAGTTCGTAATTGCCGTGCCGCTCGAAGTATGTGGTCAGCATCCGCATCGACTCTTCTTCGTCTTCGACGATCAGCACCTCGAATTTCCCGTCAACGAGGGGCGCCGGCATCGGAATCTTATGTTTGCGCAAAAAGGCCAGCAGGTCGTCGCGCCGAATCCGGCGGTGACCTCCCGGCGTGCGGTAGGAGTCCAGCAGGTCCTGTTCGATCCAGTTGATCACCGATCGAGGATTGACCTGGAGCAAACGACTCACCTCGTGAGTCGTAAAAATGCCTTTAGATTTTGGATTTGTCATCTTATGTGTGCGCAAACCTAACCCTGTGTGGTGACTGGAGTGTTTAGCGCATTCGCGGTTTTTCTGCAACGCTAAATTGAGAATCCGGCCGGGTTCCAGGTTCGTCGCGTCGCCTTTTTCCTGACCACTACCTGCCCCTCCAATTATGAATTGTTCGGGTCCGGCTGGGTTAGAATAATTGATTTGTTTCTGCACTCTATTTTCCCATTGGAGACAAAGTGAAGATCATCAGCTGCATCAAACCTGTGCCGGATCCGGCGTCTCGACTGGTCATCAACGAGTCGAAGACGTGGATCAAGGACCAGGACCTGACTTTTGTGGCAAGCGAGGCAGACAATTACGCTCTCGAAGAAGCGCTGCGCTTAAAAGAAAAGCATTCCGGCGAGGTTGTCGTGCTGTCGATGGGCGGAGAGGAAGCGGCGCGCGTTCTGCGCTCCGGCCTTGCCATGGGTGCCGACCGGGCGATTCATCTCCTCGATCCGAAGTTCAAAGGCGCTGACGAATTTGCCGCAGCCGAAGCTCTGTCAAAGGCGATCGGGAAGGACAGCGGCGCCGATCTTGTGCTGACGGGCGTCCAGTCCGACGATCTCGGTACCGGCATGACGGGGGTCATGCTTGCCGAGTTTCTCGGCTACGCTCATGCGACGGTGGTCGTCGGAGTCGACGTCGACGCCGAAGGCAGGCGGGTCCGCGCCAAACGCGAACTGGAAGGGGGCATGACGGAAACGGTCGAACTGCCCATGCCGGCCGCGCTCACGATTCAATTCGGCATCAACCAGCCGCGTTATGCGTCGCTCAAAGGGATCATGGCCGCGAAGAAGAAAGAGATGAAAGTCTGGTCCGCCGCGGATCTCGGTTTGGCGGACAATCAAGTCGGCCGCGCCGCAGCGATGTATGAAGTGAAAGAAGTTCTTATTCCGGAGCGAAAAAGCCGGGTGGAGTTCCTGACGGGTTCTGCGGAAGAGGCGGCCGCCAAACTTGTGGAGAAGCTTCGGAAGGAGGCGAAGGTCCTATGATCTACGTCATCGCCGAACACAAGGACAACAAGCCGAAGCCGGTCACGAACGAGCTGCTGGTGTTTGCGCAACGTATCGGTCGCGAGCTGGGCCAGCCGATCACCGCAGTCGTGCTGGGGCACAATGTCGGCGCGCTTGCCGATGAGCTGAAGTCCAGGAAACTGGATCGCGTTGTCACTGCGGATCACGCGGATCTTGCGGAATACAGCCCGGAGGCTTACGTCAGCGTCTTAAAAAGCCTGTTGAGCGCTGAAAAACCGTTCCTGGTTGTCGCCGGACACACGACGCAGGGTTTTGATTTTTTGCCGCGCCTGTCCGTCGCTCTCCGGCGACCGTTGATTGCCGGCTGCGTGGATTTTGAAAAGCACGGCGACAACCTGGTCCTGACCCGGCAGATCTTCAACGCGAAGATGAACATGAAAACGGCTGTTCGGGGGACTCCTCCGTACCTGGCGACGGTCTCGCCCGGCGCATTCCCGGGGGACGAAGTCGAGTGGGGAGGCAGTGCCGAGGTCGTTGCTCACAACGTGCAGCTCGAAGGCGTACCACATCGAAAGATTGTCGAGCGGGCCGAAGCGCAGAAGGGGCAGGCGGATCTCACGTCCGCGCCGATCATTATTTCGGGCGGCCGGGGGCTGAAGCAGAAGGAGAATTTCCAGCTGATCTTTGATCTCGCCAAGGCCGTCGGCGGCGCGGTCGGGGCGTCGCGTCCGGTAGTGGACGCGGAGTGGTTGCCTCGTGAATATCAAATTGGGAGCTCGGGGCAAACGGTGTCGCCCAAGCTTTATATCGCGGTCGGGATTTCCGGGGCGATCCAACACCTGGTGGGGATGCAGACCGCCCGCTGCATCGTGGCGATCAATAAAGATGCCGAAGCGCCTATCTTCAAGATTGCGCACTACGGGATTGTCGAGGATCTGTTTAAGGTCGTGCCGGCGCTGACCAGGATATTCAACGACTTGAAGGGCGGTTAAGATCTGGGGACGCACACCCGAATTGCGGTGTGCGTCCCCAGATCTTTTCCCCCAAAATTACGAACGGACGGCGGGGACGTCAAATTGACCGGTCTGTTCCGATTGCTTTATAGTTACCGGCGGTTCGGAACAGCAAGTTTTCACATAAGTCACAACAGTTTAAGGAGGAGAGTTTTAATGCGGAGGACATCAATCCTGATTGGGATCTGCGTCATCGCCGCGATGGCTATTACGCTGTATGCCCAGAACAGAGACATCCAACCCGTAATGAAGGAAGTTCAACCCGCTTTTATGAGCCTGAGCAAGAACCTGCAGGGCAGTATGGCGGCCGACGCTCAAAAGGACGCCGAAAAGCTGCAGGGCCTCTTCAAAGAGACCGCCGCCTTCATGAAGGCCCAAAAGGCCGAACAAGGCATCGGTTGGGCCAACGATGCGGCAGCGAAGGCCGGTGACGTTGCTAAAGCCGTCAAAGCCAACGACATGACGGGCGCGAACACCGCCAGAGCCGATCTGCAGAAGGCTTGCGCAACCTGTCACACGACGTATCGTGAAGGTGCGCCGGGTTCTTATAAATTCAAGGCTCCGTAGTCATCCCATCCGCGGACCGGAGGCGATTCAAAACTCCGGTCCCTTTCTTGCTTGCCGCATTCTCCATTTTTTTAAAAATTTTTCTTCTCTGGTAACTTTCCAAGGGTTTAATGTGTCTATAAGGATGTAGATTTCCTCCACCATCCCACCTTCCCCCGCGGCGGAAGCCGCGGGGATTTTTTTTATGTCTCGTGATCCGGAGCTGAAAAAGAAGGAAAGGGAGGGAGAATATCTCAACATGTTTGCTTTTATCGTCTCGCTGCTCTTTCAAAGCACCGGATTCATCTATCAGGATTCTCATGCCGATGCGCTTATCCGAGGCGCGATGCAAGCGAGTTACGAACTTCGCATCGCGGATGCTCGCGCGGCCGCGAAAGAGCTCGAGGAGCTTTATCCGGACCATCCCGCCGGATTCACATTGATGGCGGAAACGTACTGGTGGGAAGCGCAGATGGATCCCGGCAACCCTTCGATCGAGAGCGCCTACTATCGCGAGCAGGATGCCGCCGTCGCCAAAGCGGAGGCGGCCGTCAAAGCGGCGAAGTATCCCAAGATTGAAACGACCGCATATCTCGCTTCCGCCTGGGGCAGTTACGCCCGCTTTCAGGTGACTCAGAAAGAGGCGTACTTCAGCGCGCTCCGCGCCGGATTGCGCGCACACAAATACGCGGCGGAGGTATATGGCCTCGACAAAACCTACTACGACATTTACGTCGGTACAGGCGCGTTCAATTACTTCTCCGGTTCTCTGCCGACGGTCATCAAGCCCTTCGCATGGCTCATCGGGGCGCGCGGAAATCGCGAGCTTGGCATCGAGCAGCTGAAGACGGCGATGGTCAAGGCGCGCTATTCACAAACCGAAGCGCGGATCGTGTATTACACAGCGATGCTCTCCGAGCAGAATTGGCCCGAGGGATTTCGGATCCTCGAAGGATTGCGCTCCGACTATCCCGGCAATTTCGTGATCTACACCTGGGTGACCGACTGGTACCGGCAGCAGAAGAAGAATCTTGCGGGCGCGGATTACTTCGAGAAAGTATGCAGCGCGGAAAGTACGCGGTCGCCGCTGCTTGCGAAATACGCATTGCTCGAGAAGGCGCAGCTTCTTAACGCGGAAAGGCATCGGGTTGAAGCGCAGCAAACGTTGGAGCGGCTAAAAGCGATGCCCGGCGATGACGCGGTGCTGGTGAAGAAGGTTCAAGCGCTGGAAAAGACCATCAAGAAATGAAGTTACGCCTCTAGATGACTCCCATGCGTTTGCCGGCGCGTTCGAACGCGGACAAGGCGCGATCGAGAGTCGACTTGTCGAGTGCCGCCGAAATCTGCGCACGCAGACGCGCTTCGCCTTTGGGCACGACCGGATACCACAATCCTTTGATGTAAACGCCCTCGTCGAGCAACGCGTTGCTCATGTCCATGGCGACTGCGGCCTCGCCCAGCATGACCGGCACGATCGGATGAGTTCCTTCCAGAATGTGGAATCCGAGCGTCTGAATATGTTTTCTAAAGTACGCCGTGTTTTCGTGAAGCCGACCGACGATGCTCGTGTCCTGTTCCAGCATGGTGAACGCTTCGATGGCCGCCACGACGATCGACGGAGGCAGCGAATTCGAAAACGTGTACGGCCGCGATTTCTGGCGAAGGAACGTGATCAGGTCCTTTTTACCGGCGATGTAACCTCCCGCGGCGCCGCCCATCGCTTTACCTAACGTGCCGCTCAGAACGTCGATTTTCCCATGCACCCCCAACGCTTCCGGTGTGCCGCGGCCCGTCGCTCCGACCACTCCGACGGCATGAGAGTCGTCGACGAAGAGTGTATGGCCCGCGTTTCCGGCGATATCGATCAGCGGTGGAAGCGGTGCAAGATCGCCCTCCATGCTGAAGACACCATCGGTCGCTATGAAGCCGAATCGATAGACCTGACTGCGGTCTTCGTCGAGGATGCGCCGCAGGTCTTTGATATCCGCATGCTCGTAGACTTTTCGATGAACCACTTCCGCTCGGCACAGTCTCGTTCCGTCGATGATGCTGGCGTGATTCAAGCGATCGCTGTAGATCACGTCGCGATACATGTCATGCCCCAGCTTTTCGTTGACGATCGACGCAAAAAAGCCTTCGTTTGCCGTAAAGCACGACGAAAACAAAATGCTGTCTTCGGTACCGACGAACCCGGCGATTTTTTCTTCGAGCTTTCGGTGAATGGTCAGCGTCCCGCAAAGGAATCGAACCGACGACACGCCGTGTCCATACTCCTGAATGGCGCGGCTCGCCGCCTGTTTGATGCGAGGATGCGCCGAGAGTCCGAGATAGTTATTCGACGCCAGCATTACGACGTCTTTGCCCGCGACGCGAACGACGGCGCCCTGCTCGGACTCGATTTCGGTTTCACGCTTGAAGGTCTTCGTTTCCTGAAGACGTTGCAGTTCCTGATCGACGGACTCGTATAGATTCATTTTTTGTTTATGGCTTCAGAATGACTTTAAGCGCTTCGCCCCGGGCGAGGGCGGCAAAACCTTCTTCGTATCGCTCGAGCGGCAGTTCGTGGGAAACGAATCCGCTGTCGAGGAACTCGTGGGCGAGTCCGGCGGAAAGAATGTTGCGCATGACTTCCCATGTCTCAAATACGCGGCGGCCGATGACGGCACGAATGCTGAGGCCCCGAAAAATAACGTCGCGCGCGAAATCGATCTTCACTTCGCCTTCCGGAATGCCCAGCAGAACGAACGCACCGCCCATGCGAATGAAGTCGAACGCGTCGCGGTATGCGCTGTAGCTGCCGGACATTTCGAGCGCGACATCGACGCCGGTTCCGTTGGTCTCTTCCATGATGCGCCTCTTCATCCTTTCACGTTCTCCCGCCAATCCGAGATCGAAGCAGTCGACCGCTCCGAATCTGCGCGCCAACGCAAAGCGATATTTCTCGAGTTTTTCATGGGCTGTGCCGCGCGCAGGATTCGAAAAATCCGTCACGTAGATACGGGAAGCGCCGCTTCGATGGGCGATCGCGGTCGCCATCACGCCCTGTGTGCCGGCGCCGAGAACGAGGACGTTCTGCCCGACCAGATCGGCCGATTGAACGGTATGAACCGCGTTTCCAATCGCGTCCATAAACGCAATGATCGATGTCGGCAGTTCACCGGTTCGAAAGAGAACCAGATTGCGCCCAGGCACCTTGACGTACTCTGCAAATGCGCCGTCGGCATGCACGCCCTTGATGACGGTATTCCGGCAGACGTGCTGATCGCCGAGCCGGCACTGGTAGCACCAGCCGCAGGTGATGTGCATTTCCGCGGAAGCAATGAAATGCTCGTGCAGAAATGCCTCAAACCGGGAATCCGACGCCAGTTCGTGTGCGGTGCGTCCTCGGACGAAATTTTCGACGTCGGGATCGAGGCGCGAATGGTGCTCGACAATCTCTGCAAGGCGTACCAGCGCTTCGGGTCCGGCTTTCTGAATCTTTCCACAGAATTCGTGCCCGATGATGACCGAATCGCTTTGGACTTTCAGCATTTCGTTGCGAAGCGAGTTTTTGCAGTAATAGATGCCCGAGTCCGTGCCGCAAATGCCGGCAGCGACGACTTTGATCAACACTTCATCGGGTCCGGTGTCCTGAGGAATGGGCCGATCTTCGAGTCGCAGTCCTGTCGGCCATGGCGCGTTTTCCGAGGGTTTGTCTTTAACGAGTGCTTTCATACCTTCCTATGATGGTTTTCGTCACGAAGCCCGTCGCTACGCTCCGGTTCTGTCAGCTTTCGCACAATGTGCAGAACCCGGAGCGCAGCGACGGGCTTCGTGACGTTACGCACATTCGAACCTGCAATTGAAGCATTTCGTGCGCGTCACACACAACGGGGAAGTTCACTGTAGCCTCGGCGAACTGAACCGGGAATCCGGTCCTTTGAATTTGACGTTGGAGATTCCGACATCCCAACATTTGACGTTTCTTGAAGCAGCTCGAATATGTCAAAACGTTGGAATGTCGGGATCTCCAATGTGATATTCACTTGACCGGATCCCCGCGTTCAGCGTTGCAATGCTTTTTTAGGGGACGATTTCTTCGATGAGTGTTTTTTCGCTGTCTCTTTTGGCGCAGGAGCCTTGTGGCTCGGAGTCCTGTCCGTTTTCGGAGGCACGTTCAGCGGCCGTGTCACGACGCCGAACATCACGTATTCGCTCGGTGTCCGGCTCGATCCGTCTTCACCCAATTCGTAGAACCGGAACGTGGGATTTCCTTTGTCCTGGCCGATTTCAAGAGGGTAGACGCCGCGAATTCCGCGGACTCGAAATGCGGTCTCGTAGCGATGCATCTTCTGGTTCCAGGTGAAAACCCTCACGCCGTTGAAATCCACCGGCGGACCGGCTTCGATGCTTCGTTCGCCGACGACGTACCAGCTGATCGTGCCGGCGATGGAATCCTGAACCTGATTGATGGGTTTCACCGCCGTATAGGTATAGCCCTCGGTGTATTGCGAGATTTCGGCGGGGACGTCGAAATCGACGAGTCCGGCAAAAACGAAACCGACTTCCGTTGGTGAGGGACGGACTTTCAACCAGACGTCAAGCGCGCCGTCGGAGTTCGGACGCGGTGTGGTGACGCGTTCGAGAACCTCCATTTTCTTTCCGCGCTCGAGCTTGCGAATGACGGCAGTGGACCGGCCGGGTTCGAGACGCATATTGCCGTCGTCGCGCATCGTGGCGGTGTTTTGCGGCGGTTCCTTCTGCGCGGCCGTCGCCATCTTCTGGATGCGCGTCATGGTTCCATTGGTGATGATGGTGCTCTCTTCCATCCACCCCTGAAGGCGCTCGCCGTGACGAATGCGGTACCAGTTTCCCAGTTGTTGGAGGACCTCAACCTTATCGCCCGGGTTCAGCGTCACCAGCGTTCGGGATGTCGAGCTGTTCTTCAGGCGAACCGACGCGTTTTTCGCGACAACAGTCGCCTGATCCACGACAGGTTCCGGTTTGGGGCCACAGGAAGAAGTTAAAAAGACGATCCACAGCACAACAACGGCGAGTGCTCGGTGTGACTTCATGCGCGGTCAGAATTATAGCAACGACGGCATGATGATTTCGTTACAATCGCTCCATGTCCGACGCGCCGGATTTCGAAACCGCGCTCAAACGCCTGGAAGAGATCGTCAAGAAGCTCGAGAGCGGCGACCAATCTCTGGATTCTGCTCTGGAATTGTTCGAGGAAGGCATTAAGTTGTCCCGATTTTGCCATTCCCGGCTCGAGCAGGCGGAGCGTCGCGTCGAGATCCTGCTCAAGGGCGATTCGGGTGTGACTCGTCCCGTCCCGTTCGAGAGTCCAAATGAGCAGTGAATTGCGCGCCTTTTTTGACCGCGTTCTTCCCGCGATCGATAAGACGCTAGACAGTTTATTGCCAGCGGAATCCAGTCCGCCTGCCCAGATCCATCAAGCCATGCGTTACAGCGTGTTCGCCGGCGGAAAACGTCTGAGACCCGCTCTCTGCGTCGCGAGTTTTTCGATGTTCCGGCCCGCCTGGGATTCGGTTTTGCCGATTGCATGCTCATTCGAGTTGATCCACACATATTCACTCATTCACGACGATCTGCCCGCGATGGACGACGACGACTATCGCCGCGGGATTCCGTCATGCCATAAAAAATTTGGCGAAGCGATCGCCATTCTCGCCGGAGACGCGCTCCTGACGCTCGCGTTCGAAATACTCTCGCGCTGCGATGTTTTCGCCGCGGAACGCATGTTGCGGGTGATTTCGATTATCAGCGGCGCCGCAGGAACCCGCTCCGGCATGATTGCCGGCCAGGTGTTCGATCTCGATGCGGAGCGGCGGCCGATCCACGACGTCGACGTCGAGCAGATCCACCGCTCGAAGACGGCAGCGCTCATCGCCGCATGTGTACAGGTTGGCGCGCTGCTGGGCGCTGCCGATGAATCGGAATTGCTTCGCATGAGGGCTTTCGGCGAGCACATCGGTCTCGCCTTTCAAATTGTCGACGACATCCTGGATGAAACCGAATCCAGCGAAACGCTCGGCAAGACCGGAGGAAAGGACCGCGATCAACACAAGGCAACTTATCCGGCGCTGTATGGACTGGAGAAATCCCGCAGGATCGCCGGGGAACTCACCGAACAGGCCAGGACGGCTCTGGCCGGCTTCGAGGATCGCGCGCGCGTTCTGTTTTCCATCGCCGATTATCTGGAGAACCGCACGCATTGAAAAAGCGCATCGATCGGCTTGTCGTCGAGCGCGGACTTGCGGACAGCCGTGAGAAGGCACAGGCGATCATCATGGCCGGCAACGTCCTCGTCAACGACGCTCCCGTCACCAAGCCCGGCTCGTCTGTGGAGGAGGCTTCGCTGATTCGCCTCAAAGAACAGCCGTGCCCTTACGTCAGCCGCGGTGGACTGAAAATCGAGGGCGCGGTTCGCGCCTTCAACATTTCCGTTCAGGACCGTGTGTGTCTCGACATCGGTTCGTCGACGGGTGGATTCACGCACTTCCTCCTCCTGAACGGAGCAGCCAGAGTCTACGCGCTGGATGTGGACGTCAATCAACTCGATTGGAAAATCCGGAATGATTCGCGTGTCCGAACGATCGAGCTGAACGCGCGGTTTCTGGCACCGCAGCACATCGGCGAGCCGGTGGATATCGTCACGATTGACGCATCGTTCATCTCACTTACAATGCTGTTGCCGAGGATACCGCCGCTGCTCAAGACTGGCGGTGTGTGTCTTGCGCTGGTTAAACCTCAATTCGAAGTGGGTCGCGGTAAGGTCGGCAAAGGCGGTATTGTTCGTGATGAGGAACTCCAAAAGAATGCCGTTGCGAAGATCGCGGAAGCGGGAGCCAAGGCCGGCATGAAATTCGTCGCCGGCAAAGAATCGCCTATCACGGGGCGGGAAGGGAATCGCGAGTTCTTTTTGCTGCTTTCGTTATGAAGTTCAAAGACGTCGTCATTTTCAGCAAACCCAGGGAGCCGGATGTTGCGAAGGTCGCCGCGAAGCTGAAATCGTGGTTCGAGAGTAAAGGCATCCACGCCAGTGTCGATCCTGCGGAGGCTCGTGACAATGACCTGACGGTTGTCGTGGGCGGCGACGGAACGCTCCTGGCAGCTGCGCGGTCGCTCGGCGATCGCCAGGTGCCGATCCTCGCGATCAATCACGGCAGTTTGGGATTTCTGACGGAAGTGACGCTTGATGAAATGTATCCGGCCCTGGAACAGGTGCTGGACGGTAAGTTCGTCACGGATCATCGCATGATGATCGACGTCGGAGTGGAACGCCTTGGCAAGCGCATCGCCGCCTACCGAGCCTTGAACGACGCGGTGATCAATAAAGGCACGCTGGCGCGAATCATCGAACTCGAAGCGCGCGTCGATGACGCCTATGTTTCGAGTTTTCGATCCGATGGATTGATTGTGGCGACAGCCACAGGATCGACGGCGTACAACCTTTCCGCAGGCGGTCCGATCATTTTCCCTACTATGACCGCAATGACTGTGACCCCGATTTGTTCGCACACCTTGACCAACCGGCCGATCGTCTTGCCGGGCGATGTGAAGGTCGCCATCACACTGAAGGCCTCGCAGGGCGAGGTTCACCTCACCGTCGACGGCCAGGTGGGAATGCCCTTGAAACTCGGCGACCGCGTTCTGGTGGAGCGGTCTCAGGTCATGGTTCAGCTCGTTGCTCCGAAAGATAAGAACTACTTCGATGTCCTCCGTGGCAAACTCAAATGGGGATGATTCGTTGCTATAATTCGCTCGGAGGAAAATGAACCGGTGAAGGTGAAGTCTCCGCGACAGACGGTTTGCAACATTCCAACGAACGATCCCAAAGAGCCGCAGTGCGGTGGAAAGTTGAAACGCATTACCGAATTGGATGCCGCGGCGAAAAAGGCCGCCGGACCCGGAAAAGAAGTGTTCCGGTGTCAAAAATGTAAGACGCTTTACGTCGACGAGAGTCCATACGCTCTAGCGAAGAAGTAAGCTCGCAAAGGGGAGCGATGCCGGATCGCCATAACCTTGTTTACGATTGGAACAGTGTCGGCCGTCCCGAACCGCTGACGACCAAGCGCGTTTACCTGAACGATGAGACGCTGCGTGACGGTCTTCAGTCGCCCACCGTTTGTGACCCTTGCGTCGACGACAAAATCCACATGCTTCACCTCATGGAAGACCTCGGTATCGACATGCTCGATATCGGACTTCCAGGAGCCGGGCCTCGCGCTTATGACGACGTGCTGGCGCTCGCCAGAGAAATCGCGAAGTCACGGCTGAAGATCCGCCCGAACTGCGCGGCACGGACAACGATCAAGGATATAGAGCCGATCGTGGACGTGGTACAGAAGACGGGACTGGTGATCGAGGCGGCAACCTTTCTGGGATCGAGCTTGATCCGGCAATACGTCGAGAACTGGACGCTTGATGACCTTCTGCGGCGCACCGAAGAAGCCGTCACCTATTCGGTCCGGCACGACGTGCCGGTGATGTACGTCACCGAAGACACCACTCGCGCTTTTCCGGATACGATCAAGAAACTCTACACCACCGCGATCAACTGCGGCACCCGCCACATTGTGCTGACGGACACGGTGGGACACGCCACACCCGACGGTGCTCGCGCGCTTGTGCGGTTCGTCATCGAAGAGATCATCCGGCCGTCCGGGGAAAGCGTCCTGATCAGCTGGCATGGCCATCATGATCGGGGCTTGAGCGTCATCAATTCGCTGGCTGCGGTTCAGGCCGGCGCGGACGTGATTCATGGGTGCGCCCTTGGAATCGGCGAACGGGTCGGCAACACGCCGATGGATCAGGTTCTCGTCAATTTAAAACTGCTCGGCGCGATCGATCACGATCTGATCAAGCTGAAGGAATATTGCGAGGCCGCGTCGCGAGCCTGCAAGGTTCCGATCCCTGCGGGTTATCCCGTGTTCGGTTCGGATGCGTTCCGCACGGCGACGGGAGTTCATGCGGCGGCCGTGATTAAGGCCTTTCGTAAAGGCGAACCCGAACTCGCGGATTCGGTTTACTCCGGCGTTCCGTCACACATGTTCGGACTCGAGCAGATCATCGACGTTGGTCCGATGAGCGGACGCTCGAATGTGGTCTTCTGGCTCGAAAAGCGGGGAATTGAAGCAACCGAAGAGCGCGTCAGCGCGATCTACAACCGCGCCAAGCAATCGGATCGTTTATTGACGCCGGAAGAAGTGATGGAAACCATCCACCAGCCTAAGCCGGCATCGACCCTTCCATAATCGACCGCAGCGTCCGGGCCACCGCGATTTCAATCAACGAACGTTCGAGGCCGTTTTTCGAATCGCTGAGCTCGAGGATTTCCGTAGCTGCGGTGACCGATGCCCGATGAATCACATCCTCGGTCGCTGCGTGACCTTCCAGTTCCTTTTCAGCGGACCTGGTGCGCAGCGGCACGAGCGACAGACTCGAAACGACGATTTCCGGATTCCTGCAGACGTTGCGGAGAAGCTTCATACGCGCGGCAGCAGAAACCGAACCCTTGCCGGTTGTACGCACAACTCGAAAGAATCCGACTCGGATGTCGCGCGGCATCGGCGGGAACTCCACCTGGACGGGGATTTCGCCTTTTTTCAAACCCTTCGAAGCGGCGTCCAGGTAGTCGCGAATCGGCAGCGTCCGTTTTCCGGCCGGATTCTGCAGGCGTATTTTGGCGTCGAGCAGAACCAGCGGAGTTGTCAGATCGAAATAAGGGGACTCCGGATCGAGAGCCTGCAGCATGGTCACGCGGTTCCTGACGAGCGGGTTTGCGATCAGCGACGCGGCGTGGCGGAGCAAACCGTTTTCGCCGTTTCCTTCGCGAACTAAACGTCCGAAGTTCAGGCCGGTGCCGATAACGACCTTGTCTTTACCGACTTCGACGTCGTTAAGGTGGGGAATATTGCTGATGTCGATGGGAATTCTGGTCGCTGGAACACCGGTAGAATCGATGCCCGACACAAAGAATGCCTTCTTGCCGGCCCTCGCAACAAGTTTGGTCAGATCCGCGATAGTCTTGGGACTGTGAAGCGCCGTCATTTGAATAAATTACAGAGGTCGAAAAAACGTGGGATTCTATGGGGCAGGGCGATCAAAGTCAATCAATATGTTAGACTGACCCTGATATGCAGGCAGACCTATTCGACGAGATTCAACGCTTGCGACAGTCCGGACGCAAGGCCGCGCTCGCTACAATCGTGCAAATCCGTGGTTCCGTCCCGAGTTTTCAAACGGCAAAAATGCTTGTTCGAGACGACGGTTCCACTCTCGGATCCATCGGAGGCGGATGTGTCGAAGCCGAGGTTTGGGCCGCCGCTCAGGATGTGCTGCGAGAAGAAAAATCGCGAATGATGACGTTCGATCTGACCGAAGAATCGATGGCTGAAAGCGGATTGATCTGCGGCGGCAAACTGGAAATCTTCGTCGAACCGATCCTGCCCACTCCCAAAATGATTGTCTTCGGCGCCGGCCACATTGCCATGCAGGTTTCCAAGATCGCGACCATCGCGGGTTTCACCACAACAGTCGTGGATAACCGGCCCGGGTATTCGAACAAAGAGCGTTTTCCGGAAGCCGAAGCCGTTTACTCCGAAAGTTTCGAGGATGCGTTTCGGTCGCTCGTTCCGAATGAGAACACTTACGTCGTCATCGTGACTCGCGGCCACCAGGAAGATGAAAATGTGCTGCGCTGGGCCGTTCAGACCGACGCGCGATACATCGGAATGATCGGCAGCAAACGCAAAGTGCGCACTATTTTTCAGACCCTCGAGAAAGAAGGCGTTCCGCGCGAGAAACTCGAACACGTTTGCGCGCCGGTGGGTTTGGATATCGGCGCAGTTCTTCCGGAAGAGATCGCTGTCGCGATCGTGGCTGAAGCCATTCACTATCGCCGGGCGGGATTCAAACACGCGCTCAGCAAGAAGCTTTATCAAGCGGTCGAAAAATAGTTCAAGTATGTCGATCCTCAAGGTGAGCCGCCTCGGACATCCTGTTCTGCGACAGAAGTCCAGAACCGTATCGGCCGAAGAACTCGCCGGTCCTTTGTTCCAGACGCTCATCGACAACATGATCGAAACCATGTACGAGTACACCGGCGTCGGTTTAGCGGCGCCGCAGGTTTACGAATCGTTGATGATCGCAGTGATTGAAAGCAGCGGGCCGCGAGGGGACATTCCGTTGACCGTGATGGTTAACCCGACGCTCACGGTTCTCGATGACTCGCTGATTGAGGATTGGGAAGGTTGTTTGAGCATTCCCGAGCTGCGGGGCCGCGTTCCGCGTCTTGGAAAACTTCGCGTCGATTCGCTGGACCGCCACGGTAAGCCGCAACATTTCGTCGCTGAAGGTTTTTTCGCGCGTGTCGTCCAGCATGAATTCGATCATCTGATGGGCCATGTTTATCTCGACCGGATGCGTGACCTTCAGACACTGACTCACTTCGCGGAATTCCAGAAGTACTGGCTGCCGAAATGAAGATCTACACCAAGACCGGCGATCGCGGCGACACCCGATTGTTCGACGGCACCAAAGTCCGGAAGAACGATGCGCGCGTCGATGCGTACGGCGACGTGGACGAACTGAATTCGTTCATCGGAGCTGCGGCGTCTTTCGTGCCGGATGTCGAAATCAGCGGCATGCTGGCCGGCATTCAAAAGGATTTATTTTGCGTCGGCGCACAGCTGGCGGATCCGAAATTCAAATCGCGCGAGTCCGGGAAATTCCAACTTGCACCTGAACGAGTGGCCAGTCTCGAGCACGCCATCGATCGATTTGAGACGGAATTGCCGCCGCTCCGTCAGTTTATCCTGGCAGGCGGCGGTCATGCCGGCGCCATGCTGCACGTGTCGCGTACCGTCTGTCGCCGGGCGGAGCGGCGAGTGGTGGCGCTTTCGGAAGTAGTTGACGTCAATCCCGGCGTCATTGAATATCTAAACCGCCTTTCCGATTTCTTGTTCGTACTCGCAAGACTGATCAATCATCGGGAGGGCAACCAGGAGGTTCCGTGGTAAAGACACTTTTAGCGACTGTGGTATTTCTTCTGATGGTTGTTCCCGCGATGGCTCAAGATGACTTTCCCCGGCTGCAGATGGGTTTCGGTTATGCCAATTTGACACTTCCCGCAGTCGGTACGACTCCAGGCAGTCATAACTCCGGTTTCACCAGCCAATTCGGCTTCAATTTCACAAAGGCCGTCGGATTCGATTACTACCTCGGCTATTACAGTCTCGGAAACAGCACCGAGCTATTGACTAATATTTTCGGCGGAAAACTCATGCTGCAGACGGAAAAGGTAACTCCCTACCTCGTCGCCGGTATCGGCCGTGCCAACGCTTACGTCAGCTCCGGCGGATATTCGTACGGCGGCGTCGGTGCGACGGCAGCCCGCCTGGGCGGCGGTATCGACTACAAGATCGGCGATTCGTTCTATTGGAGAACGGAACTCACCAAACTGCAGATTCACAGCGGCGGCTGGTACGGAAAAGCAAATATCGCCACCGGAATTGTTTTTACAGTACTTCAATAAGAGAAGAGAGCGGAGGGGGAGGCCGTAACGCAGGCAGCGCCTGCGCTGCGGCCTAATTCCGAGAGTATGCGACCAGGTAGACCGTTCGCGCGTTGTCGTGGACGTGGATATAAGACCAGCCGTCGTTCAGTTCGACATCGTAAAACCCGTCGCGGCTGTTGTCCGGATAGGCGGGAACGCCGATCTTCAGCGCTCTCTTCAATTCCGGAATATGGGATGAAAGTTTAGAGTTCAACGATACGACGTTGTAATTTCCGGATTGCAACCAGATCGTATCGTTTTGTAATGCGGCTGCTGCCATGGTTCGATCTCCTTTACTGCTACTACTTTTCACTTCTAATACTGCGATCTATCCGTTTTGTTTCACCGTGCACTGATTATTACGTCGCGACCCGGTTGAAAGTTCCATTGTTAAGAAACATTAACTGAGACGTCGGATGGCACCGATTCGATAGCACCGCTCCGATGAAGCTCAGCTAGAATGGACCCGCGTTCCTGCGACGTGAACAGCGGTGAAATCGGGGCGGTTAGCTCAATTGGCAGAGCGTCTGGTTTACACCCAGAAGGTTATCGGTTCGAGACCGGTACCGCCCATTCTTCAAAGACTTAACGTGCTTCCTCAAGGCTCCATCGGGCACCCTCTAATCTATAGTGCGGATTTCCTACAAAAATGCGTCACGTTTCTCAAAATTAATCACAATAATCATCGACCGTGTGCCGCTATTGCGAACTCCGGCGCAAAAATGCGATTCTAAGCGGTGCCGTCATCGAACTCGTTCGAAGATATTCAGAAAACACTCAACCTCGCCGGCCAAGAGCTCAAGATTCTTCATCAGATCAGCCAGTCCATCAGCTGCAGTCTCGAGCTGGATCAAGTTCTGCAGAAGATCATCGATCTTGTGGTCGACGTCACTCGGGGAGACTCATGCCTTCTCTATCTGCTCGACGACAACGCGGATAATCTCGTTCTGAGAGCATCCAAGAATCCGCATCCACGCCTGATTGGTCGTATCGGCGTACGCGTCGGCGAAGGCATCACCGGTTGGGTCGCTCAGGAAGCACAGCCGGTGGCCATTGCACGGCACGCGAGCAAGGACGGCCGATTCAAGGTCTTCAACAGTCTTCCGGAAGACAAGTACGAAGCGTTTCTCTCCGTGCCCATCATTGCGCCCTCGGATCGGGTGATCGGCGTCGTCAACGTGCAGCATCGAAAGGCGCATCGTCACAGCGATCGCGAGAAGGCGCTGCTCTCGATCATCGGTCACCAGGTGGGAGGCGCGATCGAAAACGCGCGGCTTTATCAGGAGACCGCGCGGCGGTCACAGCAAATCTCCACACTGGCGCAAGTCGGGCAGGTGATTGCGTCAGGGCGATACCTCGAGGAGATGCTGCAACTCATCGTGCGCATGATCGCCGAGATGATGCAGGCGCGCGTTTGCTCGATCATGCTGGTCGATGCACAGAAAAACGAGCTCGTCCTGAAAGCGGCGAAATGTTCGAGCGAGGAATACTGGCAGAAGCCCAACCTGAAGATCGGGAAAAGCCTGATCAGCCGCGTCGTCAAGGAAAAGGCGCCGCTCATTATTCGCGACGTCACCAAGGAAGAGTCGTACCTCTATCCGGAGCTGGCGAAGAAAGAAGGCGTTCGCTCGCTGCTGTCGGTGCCCATTACGTTGAAGGACCACGTCATCGGCGTCATCAATCTTTACTCCGCGGATGAGCGATCGTATTCGAAGGAAGACCTCCGTGTGCTGTCCACGGTGTCGGACCAGGCGGCCCTCGCTTTCGAAAACACGAAGTTGAGCGTGGCAGTCCAGGAGAGTCAGGAAGCGCTGCAGACGCGCAAGCTGATCGAACGCGCGAAGAGCATCCTGCAGAAGCAGGCCAACCTCAGCGAAGAAGAAGCATACAAGCGCCTTCAGCAACAAAGCATGCGGACGCGCCGCTCGATGAGAGAAATCGCGGAGGCCGTCATTCTGTCCAGCGAGATGCAGCACTAATACGTCGCCGCTATTCCACCAGCGTGCGCATTTCTTCTTCGTAATATTTTCTGTAGAGGATTTCCCATTCGGCGCTTCCTTCGGGGATGTTGCGGCGTTGGGATTCGATCTTGAGCCGGGCGGCCTTGTCCACCTCGGCCTCTTTCCTGAGCCACTTGTTCAGGATTTCGACGACCGCCAGGCGAATGGTATTGCGGTCTTCGACAAACTCGATCTCATCCATGGATGCGAGCTTGTCGGCGATTCTGTGAGAAAGGACATTAACTTTTTCACGGCTGACGCGCATATTTAGAGAACGATCTTCTTCTCTCGAACGAGCTTGTTCTTGATCATCTTGAACATTTCCTGATACGAGATGCCGCCTTGCCGCATTTGGTCGGAGTATTGATTGAGGAGTGCCCGGACCTCTTCGTTGACCTTGTCCTCGAGACTCATTTCAGCGTCCATGACCTGAAACACAGGCTCGACAAGATCAAATCCGGCTGGAATTTCGATCATGTCCTGCTCGATGAGCTCTTTAACGACTTTGGTTGCGAGCAGGTGCGTGAAATCTTTTCTTAACGCCATTTGGCAAAGCCTTCAGCCGTCGGAGAGCGGACAACTGACGGCTTTTGAACGGGGTCGACGAGACTCGAACTCGCGACCTCCTGCGTGACAGGCAGGCGTTCTAACCAACTGAACTACGACCCCGAGGACAAACAGAAATCTTACACGTGGGATCAGGCACAGCACAATAGTCCTCGCAAAAACCTGGGTTTGAAAATCCAGTGCGGGAGCTATCCGGTTATTTGCATTTGACGTTGGACACTGGACATCCCAACAGTTGACATATTTCGAACGCAGCGTCTGCTTGCAAAAAATGTGAACTGTTGGGATGTCAAACGTCCGACGGCAAACGCAAATAACCGGATCACGGCATAAAAAACGGGACGACTTTGAGGCCGTCCCGGTGTTTTCGAGTAAATTATTTCGCGGAGAGTTACGGCCGGCGTTTCAGGACGGGTCTGTCGTCGTCCTTCGTGTCCTTGGAATCGGTTTTGTCGCCGTCTTTCTTGGTTTGATCCTTGTCGTCACTCTTGGCGGTCTTTGAATCTTTGTCGTCGTCGCGACCGGAAGCGGTGCGACGTCGCAGACTCGGTTTGTTGCTTTCCTCTTCCGTCGGCCGTCGATTTTCGAGTTCGGCCAAATGCGCCTTGACCGTGTTGAATTCGGATGTCGTCACGACGTACTGCTCGCGAGCCGGAAGAATAAGCTCGATGTTCTGCTTCTCTTTCTCGATGCGATCGCCAGTCGGAGGGTGATCGCGGAAAAGCTTGTTCATTGTTCCCGGCTTCGCGGTCTCTTTTGCCTGAAGTTTTTCAAAGAAGCTGACGGCCGCCGTCGGATCGTAACCGGTGGCGTACATGTACTGCAGGCCGAGATAATCCGCTTCGGCTTCAGCAGCGCGCGAGAAGGACAGGAACGTGACCGGAATCACGAAGCTTCCAGCCTGGCGGATCCCGTATCCCGCAGGACCTGCAACGAAGATCAATGGAATCGTCGCAATGTTCAGCAGCGTTGCTTTCGACTGGTTTTCAGCGCCGTGACGCGCCGTGACGTGCGCAATCTCGTGCGCCATAACGCCGGCAAGCTCGGCTTCGTCGTCCGCCGCGAGTATCAACCCGCTGTTCACGTAGAAAAAGCCGCCGGGAAGAGCAAAGGCATTGACCTCGTCGGATTCCACGACTTTGATCGTGAACGGGACTTTCGCATCGGAATTCCGCACCAGATTCTGCCCGACACGATTGACGTACTCATTGATAACTGGATCTTCGACCATCTTCACTTCGCGGTCGACTTCCGCCGCGAGTTGGCGTCCCAGCGCGATCTCCTTCTCATACGACATGAAGTTGATCTGCTTCTTGTTGATGTTGCGGTTTCCGATGTTTTCGATATCGGAGTTTTTGGGCTTTTTCTTGTCCTGCTTCTTCTGTTCTTCCGCCTGCTTTTTTTCCTCTTTCGTCTGAGTCTGGGCCTGACTCGTTGCAGTCCACAGAAGGCCGGCCAACGCTAAAGCGACTGTGATCCGGGCAATCTTAAAAATCATCTAAGTTCTCCGAAAGCAATTAGGTTCATCGTACGGTCGAGAGCCTTTCGCGTCAAGGCATTTGACGCCTTTCCTCTCATTTCGTATGCACCTGGACGCCCTTTAGATCGATGGTATCGGCATATTGACAATATCCTCGACCCCGATGGATTCCTTCACCACAAACGGCTCGGCATAATCCACACCCATCAGATGGCCATAATACTTGCACTGGGTCGTCACGCGGTCGAGTAAACGGCCCCATGCCGGGTAAAGCTCGGTGATCTCTTTCGAATTGCCCGCGAATTGAGAGGCGAAGCAATTGATGGCTTCGAGCTTCCGCTGATGGTAGGGAGAGACATCAACAAGAAATGAAGGTTTTACATCCCAATACATTGATGCATAAAGGATTTTCTTCGGTCGATGGGGCTCGCCTGCGATCGCGAGCTGTCTGAGGCCTGCGACATAGCATGCCTCGTATCCGATCGTGGAAGCCATGTAATGATCCGGGTGCCGGGCCTCCCAATAAGGCAAAATGACGGTTCGGGGTTTCGCCCTTCGGATCCGCTCCGCAACCACCAGCCGGTTTTCGATCGAAGGAGTAAGCCGGGAGTCTCCCAGATTCAGCCGTTCTCGAAACCTTGCGCCGAGCACCTTCCGGGCGTTTTCGGCTTCGTGGGCACGAAGCTCGGGAGTGCCTCGGGTTCCCATTTCGCCCTGAGTGAGGTCCAGAATGCCTACCGAATAACCCTGAGACACCATCCGGATGAGAGTTCCGGCGCAAGTAAGCTCCACGTCGTCGGGATGTGCAGCAATCGTCAGAATGTCTACTTGTTCCACAATCGTCTTACCTTTTTTTCGAAGTCCGCTTCATCGACACGGTATTTGTACGCCTTGTTCCCGTTGATCATGATCACGGGAATCTCAGTTCCATACAGTCGTTCCAGTTCGGGATTTGTTTCGATGTTGATTTCGCGCAGTGCGAAGTCATGGCGCCGGCGGACGCGTTCGAGGACGGTCCTGGCCTCGTCACAAAGATGGCAGCCGGGGCGAGAATAGATTTCAACGCGAATGTGATCGGACATAGGCAACGTTGTTCAGGCGGCTGTTGAAGCGCTGCGCCCGATGGACGTCCAAAACGATTTGCCGTCGCAAGGCCTCCGGCGAGTCGAACTTGAGCTCGTCGCGGAGACGTTTGAGAACCTTCAGCCGGGCGGCCGTGACCGTTTCGCGGACTGGATCGTTCAAGACGAACGTCTCGACGGTCAAGCCCGTTTCGTTAAACGTCGGTCTCATTCCGATGTTCGTCACGGATTGAAGAAACGGCCCTCCGTCCAGTGAGATTTGCGTGACATAAACTCCTTTCGCCGGCAGCAGTTCGTTTTCGGCCTGGAGATTCAGCGTCGGAACCGTGACCGAACGTCCGCGTCCCGCGCCCGTGACGATCGGGCCTTCCAACTCCGGCCACCGCCCAAGCAGCCGGCACGCTTTCGACACGGCTCCTGCCGCAATCAATTCACGCACCCGGGTGCTGCTGACAATGCCGTGCCGGACTTCGACGGGCGGAACTTCGATCACTTCAAGGCCGGCTCCCCATTCGCGAAGCGTCTTCACGCTGCCGCTGCCCCGATATCCAAAATTGAAATTGCTCCCGACCGCCACGGATCGTGTCGCAAGGCCTTTCACAAGGTAATGCTCGATGAATTCGTGAGGAGAAAGTCGCGAAAGGCTTTCATCGAAGTTCATGACCACCAGAACTTCGATGCCTGTGGATTCGATCAGTTCGATTTTCTGCCGAAGTGTGCTGATGAGCCTGGGGGCTTTGTAGGGCGCGAGAAACCGGATGGGATGCGGCGAAAACGTCATCGCGACGGACCGGCAATTCAATTCGCGCGCGCGCCCGGCCACGGCTTCGAGTATGGCGCGATGGCCAAGGTGAACGCCGTCGAAGTTACCAATACTGACGACAGAAGGTTCGACGGGACCCGCCTCCGCAGCGGATGTGACGACTCGCATCATGGTGAATGTAACACGTTCGGCGCAGCCAACCATTTCGCCGGCGTGCGTTTCAATAGATCGGCTAGGGCTTCGGCATAACAATGCGCGTTCTGAACAATATTTATCGATGGTCGATTCCACTAGACGATCTTCTGGTGTAGAGTCACACCCGATGACGAAAAAGACTAAAGACGAGCAGTCCGGCGACATGATGCAGGGCACTCTGGACATGTTGATCCTGCGAACACTGGTGGTTGCTCCCGCCCACGGCCACACCATTGCGCATGCGATCGAGACGACTTCCGGTGAGGTGCTTCAAGTCGAACACGGGTCGCTCTACCCGGCGCTTCACCGGCTCGAAGATCAGGGCCTGGTCGCTTCGTTTTGGGGGACATCCGAGAACAACCGCAAAGCCAAGTACTACCGCATTACACCCCGGGGCCGAAAAAAACTGGTGGACGAGCGGAACCGGTGGGAACAGCTCGTACAGGCCATCACACGCGTCCTCGGATCGGCAACGGAGTAACCCATGAGCTGGAAAAAATTCTGGCAGCGAAAACGGCGCGACGACGATTTCGCTCGCGAAGTCAACGCTCATCTCGATCACGAAGTCGATCTGAACCTGGCGCGCGGAATGACCCGCGAGGACGCTCGAGCAGCGGCCCTGCGCAAATTCGGAAACGTCACGGCCGTGAAGGAAAGGGTGCATGAGATGAATACGCTTCGCATCATCGAGTCGTTGCGGCAGGACCTTCGACACGGAATTCGCTGGCTGACACTGAATCCCGGCTTTTCGCTTGTCGCCTTGCTGTCCCTTGCGCTCGGAATTGGCGCGAACACTGCGATTTTTCAACTGATCGATGCGGTGCGCATCCGTACGCTGCCTGTACCGAATCCCGACGAGTTGGCCGAAGTCCGGATCGCTCCGCCCAGGTCGCGGACCGGCAACTTCAGCAGCCGGCGGCCGGAACTGACGTATCCGTTATGGGAACGAATCCGTTCCCGCCAGCAGACGTTTTCCGGTCTGTTCGCCTGGAGCACCACAACCTTCGATCTCTCATCGGGCGGGGAAGCGCGCAACGCCGACGGTTTGTGGGTCAGCGGCGAATTCTTCGACGTCCTTCGGCTTGCTCCAGCGCGTGGACGGCTGCTGCGGCCGGACGATGACGTTCGAGGGTGCGCCACGGCCGGGGCCGTCATCAGCTATGGGTTCTGGCAGCGCGAATTCGGCGAGCGCGATTCCGCGATCGGCAGCAGGATCACGCTCGATGGACGGCCGTTCGAAATCATCGGCATTACCCCGGCCGGCTTCTTTGGAATGGAAGTCGGTCGAACGTTTGATGTCGCGCTCCCGCTGTGTTCTCGCGGCATGTGGCCGTCCAGCGATGAAGGCGGAGTGGCGGGCCCCGATCCTTTTACGAACCGATGGGAATGGTGGCTGGCCGTCGCCGGCCGTCTCAAAGGTGGTGTGACTTTGACGCAGGCTTCAGCGGACCTGCGCGGAATCTCCGCCGGCATGTTTGAAGAGACCGTCGATCCGCGATACGCCGTCGCGGACGCGACGAATTACAAGCAGAAGAAACTCGAATCCTCACCCGCGGGAACCGGCGTTTCACGGCTTCGGATTCAATACGCCACTCCACTGTGGATTCTTCTCGCCACAACCGGACTTGTCCTGCTGATTGCCTGCGCCAACATCGCCAATCTGATGCTGGCCAGAGCCAACGCGCGTCAACGTGAAATCTCGATTCGCCTGGCGATCGGCGCGTCGCGAATGCGCCTGGTTCGACAACTCCTCGCAGAAAGCGCGCTGCTGGCTTCATTGGGCGCGGCGCTGGGTCTGTTTGCGGCGCGCGAGATCAGCCGCTTTCTCATCGTCTTTCTCAGTTCGGATTCGACGAGGCTGATGTTGCCGCTCGAAATGGATTGGCGGGTATTGGCGTACACGGCAGGTTTAGTCGTGACGACGTGCCTGATCTTCGGACTGGTTCCCGCGCTGCGTGGGACTCGGGTCGGAACAGGCGCAGCGATGAAAGCGTCGGGCCGGGGCATGACGCCGGATCGACAGCGATTCGGACTCCGGCGAACGCTTGTTGTCGGTCAAGTCGCCGTGTCGCTCGTCTTGCTTGTCGGAGCCTTACTGTTCGCGCGCAGTTTGCGAAACCTGATGAACACGGAGTCCGGATATCGGCCGGACGGAGTTCTCTTCGTCACTGTCGACCTGCAACGGCTCAGGTTTGAAGCGGAGAGGCGATTGGTTGTCCTCGATCGATTGCTGGCGGATTTGCGATCCACCGCACATGTGGAGATCGCCTCCGTGGTTTCCCACACGCCGATGGTCCACGGCTGGAACGACAACGTCCGCTCGAAAAACGAAGGCGACAACGCCTCATATGTGCTCAGCAATTTTGAGAGAGTCGGCGACCACTATTTCCAAACCATCGGCACGACGCTGATCGCCGGCCGGGACTTCGACCCGCGTGATACGAAATCGTCGCCGCCCGTCGCGATTGTCGACCAGGCCTTCGCGAACAAGGTTCTCAACACTCAAAACCCCATCGGCGGCCGCTTTGAGGTTCAAGCGGCTCCGGGCGGGATGGCCAAAGCTTATGAAATCGTCGGCGTTGTGGAGAATGTGAAATACAGCGACCTTCGAACGGAATTCATACCGACCGCGTATCTCTCCGACGCGCAGAAACCGAGTCCGGATGAAACCAAAACGTTCGTGATTCGGTCCTCCGCGCCATTGACTGCGCTCACAAGCGCATTGTCGGAAACGATTCGTAACGTGAATCCTGCGATCGGTATTCAGTTTCAGCCTTTCAATACCATCATCCGGGGTTCGCTCCAGAGCGAGCGGCTGATGGCAACGCTGTCTACTTTCTTCGGTCTTCTCGCCGCGGTTCTTGCAACGATCGGTCTTTATGGGACTCTTTCTTACAGCGTCAGCCAACGAAGAAACGAAATTGGAATTCGTATCGCTCTTGGGGCCGATCGAGGGAGACTCGTGCGGATGATTCTGGTCGAAGCATTTGGGCTGCTCGTCGCCGGGCTGACCGCCGGAACCGTCGCGAGCTTCTTCGCGACGAGAACGGCATCCGCATTGTTATTTGGTCTTGAGCCTCACGATCCCCTGACTATCGTCGGCGCGATCAGCATGCTCGCGATCGTGACCTTGCTCGCAAGCTACCTTCCCGCCCGTCGTGCGGCCAGTTTGGAACCCACCGCCGTGCTTCGGGAAGAGTGAATCTTATTTGTATTCGACTTTGAGGGGCTCTCCGAAAGACCATGCCTCACTCGTGCGGCGGTAGGTGATCGTCACGCGCTGCTCCGGGCGAACGAAGCCGCAGGCCGCGTCGTTCGCGGCATTGGACACCTTGCTCGCAAACTCCAGCTTTCCTGGAGCCTTCGTATGGAATCTCAGAGTCTGATCACTCGTGCGTACCACCAGCGTGATGCCGTCGCGGCATTCAATGGCGATAAGCGAGCCATCGAGTGTGGGGTTGGAAATGGGAGGTTTCCGTCTGGGCGGATCCGGCATGCGCCATAATTCGTAGGTCACCACGACGGGCGGGCTCTTGACGCGAAGGATCTCGAGCGCCTCTTGAAGTTGCTTTCGAGACTCTCGTTCGTGTTTCGCCCGTTCAAACGCGGCGTGGACCGTGGAGGCGTTGCGCACTTCGGTGAGGGCCTCGAGCAATTCCGGTTTTTCCGGTTCCAGCTTCAAGGCTTTCTTTAACACGTCCTCGGCTCCGTCGTATCCGTTCTCGAGTGCTATCGCGACGTATCCGAGCCAGCGATAAGCGTCCGTGAACCACGGAGCAAGTTCGACTGCTTTTTCCAGATGCAGACGGCTGAGTTCCATCTGCTTCTCTCGCCTGCCCGATCTTTCATTCGACGCCAGAGCCTGAACAACCGCCGCATAACAAAAGTGCGCGAGATAGTTTTCCGCGTCCTTTTCGATCGCCTGTTTCAGGAAAGGGAGCGCATCGACATTTCGATTCTGACGCATGCGAAGCATTCCCATGGATGTCAGGGTTCCGGGAAAAGGGGTTCCGTCCTCCATGGCATGCTGGAACTGTTTTTCGGCGGCATCGTAGCGATTCAGGTGAAACAGGAGATCACCCAGGTGCGTGGACCACTCCGCTTCGGTGATTGCGGTCACGGTCAGCGGGATGCCCGCGTCATGTTTGCGGCGATTGGGAACCAGCGGCGTGATCAGCAGGCCCGCCACATGTTGCCGAAGTTCACCTTCCAGGCCGGCGATATCGGTTCGAAATGCCTGCTGAACGCTTTCGGCAATCGATTTTCCACTCGACCGCAAGGCGAGATAGGTTGCGAGTTGTTCGCGACGCGCGCCGTCGCTGCCTGCAAGCAGGTAATGGACCAGCGCCCAGGATTCGGCATAGAACGTGGTCTGGCCGGCGGTCTCGTTGTAGAAGAACGACTCTTTTGAAGCAGCGAGGAGTCCAGTAAGAGGTATCCACGTGTGCATGCGCAGCGTCGCGACGTGGAAAGGAATCACATCGCCGAACTCTGTATCGAACGTACTGTAAAACTCTGCCAGTCCTTCGTTCGCCCACGTGGGAAGGCGGCCGCTGGAATCCTGTCGCGACAGCGCATGGAACAGTTCGTGATAGAGGACGCGTTCGGTTTCCGCACCCGCAACTGCCGTGATGAAGTTCGAAGCTTCACCTGGAAGGAAATAACCGACTGCGCCTGTAGGCATGTCATTGTGCCGAGGTTTGAAAGAGTCGAAAGCGGCCTCATCATTAAAGAGCACAATCGTGAGTCCGGCGGTCGAGCGTGGGACGGGAGCGGGCACGTTTTCAATCAACGACGGAAGAAACTCTTCCATGGCCCGGGCAGCGTTCGTCATCTGGGATTCACTGATGTTTCCGATCAACGTGAAGTGCGGTGATTGAACCTTAAGGGATGGCGCGGCCGCGGCATTGTCGACGGCGAGGACGCCCGCCAGCAGAACCGGAAACAGTTTGATGACACGCCAGAGTTTCATGTCATTCATTTCGCAGCGCCATTGTAATCCCGATGCATTGAATCCGATCGAATCCGTCAGGTATGATCGGCGCCACGAAGGAGAAAAGCCAATGGAAATGAACCGCCGATCGTTTATGCAGTCCCTCGCCGCGGCCGCGGCTGCCGCCTCAGCCACAGTCCCGGTCGCCGAAGCCGCCGGTGGATTTAAGGCTGTCTGGCTGAATCATTACACGTACGTTGCTCCGGATTTGAAGAAGACGCGTGACTGGTACCACGAAGTCTTCGGAATGCAGATTGGTCATGAAGAAGCGAAGCTCTCGCACATGTGGTACGGCGACAAAGGCGACACGCTGATGATCGTGCGGCAAGCCGACAGCGGCGAGCAGGCTCCTCGAATTGAGAAGTTCGGATTCACTATCGAAAACTTCGACAAGAAAGCCGTCGAGGCGGAGTTGAAAAGGCGCGGCATTCAGGCGAAAGCGGACACCGACAAAGGATTCTGGTTTACAGATCCCGAAGGTAACGAGATCGGTTTATTCGCGAAGGATTTTGTCAAACGCCCGGCGCCATCCAAGGAAAAACCGTTTCTCTGGAATGCCGTCAGCGCCAATCACATTGTCGTTTTGACCCCGGACTACAAGAAACTGGGCGTATGGTACAAGGATCTGCTGACGCTGAAGGAGACGAGCGACGCCGGCCGCGATGTATATCAGTGGTTCGGCACTTCGTCCGTGTGGATTCCGACGGCGGTTCGCGAAGGAGCAAAAACGTCCGCGCAGTTGAAGTCGCTCGATCATGTGGCTTACACGATCACGAACTACGATCAGGATAAAGTTCTTGCTGAACTGGTGCGGCGCAAGATGGTGCCTGAGGGCGCAAGAGCAAGTTTGGGAATCAACTGCACCGACCTCAACGGGCTCAAGACGCAGGTGTGTGACATCACGCTGGTGCCCGACGCCGAGAAGAATCGCGCAACGCAGAAGAAAGGCTAGTAGCCGGTCTTAGCGCAGAGACGCAGAGATCTCTCCGCGTCTCTGCGGTGCATAGTTACTTCACGAAAATCTCTTCCGGCAGCAGCGCGGACACCACGAAGTTCGGCACATCCACGACGTTGCTGATTCGAAGATCAACGCCGACACTGCAGATGCAGTACGCCTGTTCTCTGGTGTAACCCCGCTCACCCAGCAAATCGATCATCTGAAGAATCGCGTTTCGTGTTGCGAGATTGAGATTCTCGGCGTCGTTCGTGCCGTCCTTGCGGATCGGCATCCCCATCGTGCCGATGAAATTCCTAGGCGCCGCCCATTTCGGATCGTTGAAGTATCCGGAGTGAGAGAATCGCGGCGCCTGGATGTTCTTCCGGGCGGCCTCGCCTTTATGAATCTGGAATTTCATGGAGACCGTCGCCGCCATTTCGACGGCGGTGACGCAGACTTCTCCGTCACCCTGAGCGAAGTGTCCATCGCCGGTGGAGAAAAGCGCGCCGTCCACGTAAACCGGGAGGAACAATTTTGAACCGCTGGTGAGTTGCTTGACGTCGAAGTTTCCGCCGCATTCGCGGGGAGGAATCGTTCGCAGTCCTTCCGTTGCCGCAGCGCCCGTCGCGGGCACAGCTCCGCCGGCATCGGGCGGAAAGACGACCTTTCCGGTCGCCATCGCTTCGTTCTCGCGTTTTATCCACTGCTTCAATTTATCTTTCGATGGAGCAACGCCGGACACGCCCATGAACGACGCCCCGGGGATGCGAACGCCCGGCAACTGGTCCGATGTGGCGAAGTTGTTCTCGATTTTCCACTTCACGATGAACGGAGTGGAGAAGACGTCGCTGAGGAATCCCAGTCCGGGTACGATGCAGGTAAACGCCCAGGCTTCCGGACGTATTTCGACAAATTCGATTTCGAGCAGATCACCGGGCTTCGCGCCCTTAATAAGGACGGGACCGGTCAACGGATGAATCGGTCCGGGGTTCAATTTGGCGAAATCGGCTTCCGTCGTCTTCGCATTGAACTGCCCATCTAACGCGTCCCTCGTCTGCAATACGACTTCTTCTCCCGGATCGGCTTCAACGATAGCCGGAATATCCGGATGCCAGCGGTTGTGCCCCGTATGAGGCTGTTGGCTGAGCGGCTTACTACGATCGATTTCGACAATCTTCACAAGTCCTCCTCAAAGCATTGCACAAAAGTTCATCAGGCGCCGGTTTTCAGTGTGATCGAGCGATTCTGGTAGCTTTCGGATTTGTTGTCAATCGCTTGAATGCCAAAACAGCATTGACAGGACGGGACGCGGCCAAATAATCTGCGCACACTGAACAATGTCGTTCACCCGCGAGGACGCGCGTGTTTTCCCCGTTAAGCAATCGTTTTTTGGTGGGTGCATCCTTTATTCATCATCGAGGAGGTGTTGGATGTCTCGGTCTCTAAGAGCGATTTTGATAATTGTGCTGGCCATCTGTGGAGGAGTGTCAGCGTTCGCACAAACGAACACCGGAAGAATCACCGGAACCGTGTCGGATACCACGGGAGCCGTGATTCCGGGTGTGGAAGTCACGGTCCGGAATCCTGCGACAGGTTTGTCGCGGAACACGATCACCAACGAATCCGGAAATTATCAGGTGCCGCTGCTGCCGCCTGCGCAATACGAGGTGCAGGTCGCGTTGGCAGGTTTCTCAACCGAAGTCCGATCCGGCATCACGATCAATGTCGATGCGGTCGTTCGCGTCGATTTCTCTCTGAAAGTCGGAAACGCCGCAGAAAAGATCGAAGTCGTGGCGGATGCGCCGCTCGTTCAGAACGAAACGGCAACGCTGGGTCAGGTCATCGATAGTCAGAAGATGACCAACATTCCTCTAAACGCGCGACACTTCATGGCGCTGACTGTTTTGAGCACCGGTGTACTTCCGGACGTTCAGGGCGGCGATCGCCAGTCGCCGTCCTTCTACGCAAACGGCGTATCGCGCAACAAGAACAACTTCCTCTTTGACGGCGTCGATAACAACGACACTGGAAACGCGCAGCTCGTGATCATTCCATCGGTCGACGCCATCGAAGAGTTCAAGCTTTCCACGAGCGCTTACGGCGCGGAACTCGGGCGCGCGAGCGGCGGAGTCTTGAACGTTCAGACAAAATCGGGAACGAACGACTATCACATCACCGCATTCGAGTTTCTGCGCAACAACGCCCTCGACGCGCGCAACTTCTTTGCGCCGGTTAAACAGCCGTATCACCGAAATCAGTTTGGAACGGTCGTCAGCGGACCCATTAAAAAGGACAAAGCGTTTTTCCTGTTCAATTACGAAGGGAATCGCATCCGCAGAACCGATACTGCGCTCGCCAAGGTTCCGACCGCAAAGGAGCGAGCCGGCGATTTTTCGGAGACCGCCGGCCAATTGATCGACCCGCTGAACGGGCAGCCGTTTGCCGGCAACATCATTCCACTAAACCGGATCAACACGGTCACCAAAGCCATCGGAGACTTCTACCCCAGCCCAAATCGGCCGCTCAGCGGCGGTAGCAACTATGTGAGTAACGCCAGAGCGATCCGGAATTTCGACATCTACACCGGCCGCGTGGATTATCACGTTTCCGATAAGCAGAGCCTGTTCGGCCGATTTACCTGGCAGGACACTTACGAAATTCAGACCAATTTCGATACCAGTGCAACGTTGCCGAGACAAGGCAATACATTCTTTCAACCGCTCGGGCGCAACGCCGCATTCAGCGACACCTACGTGATTTCGCCGCGAGCGGTGAACGAGTTTCGTGTCGGCTTCAATCGATTGCTCGGCGGCATTTTCGATGAAACGTACGGCACGGATTACGCCAAACAGTTCGGTGTTTTTGGTGTGCAGAGCTCGTACTTTCCAAACCCTGTTCGTTTTGGCTGGCCGCGCGCGACGGTGACCGGTTTCTCGAGCATCGGCACAACGGGGTTCAGCGCGCAGGATCGAAAGGACAACACCTGGCATTGGTACGACATGCTCGCGCTCACTCGAGGCAACCACCAGATGAAGGTCGGTGGAGAACTTCGGACCTACTACATCAATATCTTCATCGACTCGCAGCCGAACGGCAGCTTTTCCTTCGACGGCAGTTATTCCGGCATCGGAAACGGATTCGCCGATATGTTGCTCGGTTATCCATCCCGAACGAATCGGACTGTCGGAAACTCCTACACGCATAACCGGAGCCGGGCATTCAGCGCTTTCTTCCAGGATGACTGGAAGGCGACACCGCAACTGACACTGAACCTGGGTGTGCGGTACGAGATGCAAACTCGCGCGATCAACGTGCTGAAGGGCAATGACGCCAACATGGCCGTGTTCGATCCGATAACCCGTCAGATTCTGATCAGCGGACGCTCCGGCCCCCAAACGTTCACCGAGCCCGTCACCGGCAAGGTTGTGACCCTCAATGGCGGACTGGATTTCGGTTATCCGGACGGACTCTATGAAAACGACCTGAACAACTACGCTCCGCGGTTCGGGTTTGCCTATTCTCCGAAATTCATGCGAACGGTTATTCGCGGGGGTTACGGGATTTTCTTCGAACCGGAGATCGCCGCCAAGAACCATGGCAACCGCGATTCCGCGTATCCATACAACCTGCCTCAGACCTATACCGCGGCGCGCGGAATCCCGAATATCACGATGTACGATCCATTTCCGGCAGGCGTCAACGCGGCGAACACGATCACGGCAATCGCCAACGACCCGAAGCAGAAAGACGGATACGTGCAGCAATGGAACCTGACGCTGCAAACACCGCTTGGTCACAACATGGCGTTGGAAACGGCGTACGTCGGAACGAAGGGAACCAAGCTTACCAGCAGCCGGCCGATCAATCAGCCTGCGGTGGGAACCACTTCAGTGCGGCCCATTCCGGGTTGGAGCAACATCACTCAAAACGAACGCGCCAATCTGTCGGCATACCATTCGTTCCAGGCGAAACTCGAGCGGCGCTTCTCCGCGGGTATCACCGCGATTGCGTCCTATACGTGGTCGCATTCGATCGACTGCTGCAGCGGTATACGGGATCCCTACAACCTGCGGTGGGAGCGTTCGACGTCGAGTTTCGATGTCCGGCATCGCCAGGTGAATAGTTTTTCGTACGACCTGCCGTTTGGATCGAACCGGCATTTCCTGGCGAGTGCGAGCGGTCCGTTCGCGAAAATTGTCAGCGGTTGGCAGATCGCCGGTATCGCAACGTTCTCCACTGGCAATCCGTTTACTCCCAGTGTTTCCGGTGACGTCAGCTTGATCGGTGCCGGCAGCGCGCGTGCGAATCGCGTCGCTGACGGGAATCTGCCGAGAGGCGAACGCTCCGCATTGAAGTGGTTCGACACATCGGCCTTCACGCGCCCGACGACCGGAACCTTCGGAAACGGAGGCCAGAACACGGTATATGCGCCGGGCATCAACAATCTCGATCTGACATTCACGAAGAATACGAAGATCGGCGAGAACCACCGCGTGGAGTTCCGGACGGAATTGTTCAATTCTTTGAACCACGCGCAGTTCCTGCTTCCGAACTCGGTTTTGAACTCCGGACAGTTCGGAACGATCACGTCCGCGAGAGACGGACGCCAGATTCAGTTCGGCTTGAAGTTCTACTATTAAGGAAGATGTTGAAATGAGAGGCCCCGTCACGAAGCCCGTCGCTGCGCTCCGGGTTCTGTACCTTACGGCGAAAACTGGCAGAACCCGGAGCGCAGCGACGGGCTTCGTGACGCTACGTACGATCTATTCGTTGATCCCGACTGTGCTCGCTGCATCGTTCGCGATCAGTGCAATTGCGGCTGGGCAGACGAAGCCGACAGTGCTCGATGGCGTTTACACGGCAGCCCAGGCATCGAAGGGCGACGCCGACTTCCAGGAGAAATGCGTTAAATGCCACGAAGGCGATGACGCCGGCGGTCCGTTGCTGACGGGCCGGGTATTCATTGATCGCTGGCGTGAGGATAATCTGGACGTCCTGTACGATTTCATTCGAACTCGAATGCCCGCTGATTCGCGCGGCTCGCTCAACGACGAATCCTACTTAAACATCCTTGCCTATCTGCTCGACTCGAACGGCTATCGGGCGGGGTCCGCACCACTCATGGCCGATGCGCTTCCGAGAATACGGTTTGTCGGAGCGGACGGGCCGAAGCCTCTGCCGAACAATACACTCGTGCGAGCCGTCGGATGTTTGAACCAAACCGGTGATGGCTGGAACTTAACCAATGCCCCCGACCTTTCCCGAATCCGGGAAGGAACGGAAGCAACTCCCGAGGAGCTGAAAAAATCACAGGAACTCACGCTCGGCTCGCAAACGTTTCGATTGCAAAACTTCACGCGGATCAGCGCCGACTTCAACCCGGAGATGTACCAGGGTCATAAGGTTCAGGTGAAAGGTGTGTTGGTCCGACAAACGAATGTGGACGACCGAATCAGCTTGACGTCGTTCGCCACGCTTGCGCCGACCTGCGCAAAGTGATCGCACCACAACAAAGGATGGCCTCGTGAAAGATTTAAGAATGGACCGGCGACAATTCATTCAAGGACTCGCGATTGGAACTGCTGCCGCTGCCGTAGTGACGAACACTGCGGCAGCCGCAGGCGGGCTGAAAGCAACGTGGGTGAACCATTACACCTACGTCGCTCCCGATTTGAAGAAGACGCGCGATTGGTATCACGAAGTGTTTGGCATGCAGATCGGTCACGAGGAGCCGAAACTGTCGCACATGTGGTACGGCGACAAAGGCGGCGACACGTTGATGATCATTCGTCAGGCGAACGCCGGCGAAACGGCGCCTCGAATTGAGAAATGGGGGTTCACCATCGACAATTTCGATAAGAAAGCGGTCGAGGCCGAACTAAAGCGTCGTGGTTTGCAACCGAAGGCCGATACCGATCAAGGTTTTTGGATCAGCGATCCGGAGGGTTATGAGTTCGGCGTCTTCGGCAAGAACTACGCCAAACGCCCGTCGGCGCCCGCCGGCAAGCCGGCATTGTGGAAGGCCGTAAGCGCCAACCATATCGTCATCAGGTCGGCGGATTATCGCAAGCTCGCGGACTGGTACAAAGATCTGCTGAATTTGCGAGAGACGCGAGACAGCAAGCGCGATACTTATCAATGGTTCGGCGATTCCGTTTGGATTCCGACTTCCACGGCCCCCGGTCGCGGCGGCGGACCGCCTGCGAAGACGTCGGTGGAATTGAAGACTCTCGATCACGTCGCCTACACCATCGAAACTTACGACAATTCCGCCGTCGAAGCCGAATTGAAACGGCGCGACTTGAATCCAACTCAGGACACGCCGCTCAGTTTCAATTGTGTCGACATCAACCGTTTTAAAACGCAGGTTTGCGACAAACAGCTCGTCGTCGAAGCGGAGAAGCGAACCAGCAACAATTGAGGACAACATGAGAACACTCGCGTTTGTTCTTCTATTGGTAGCACAGAGCGGCAGCGAACAACCCAAGACCGTCTGGGACGGTGTGTACTCTGCGTCGCAAGCCTCCAGCGGTAACGCGATCTACACCCAGTACTGTGCAGGCTGTCATGCGGACAATCTGATCGGCGGCGCGAATCAGGGCGCGCCGCCGCTGAAGGGAGACAAGTTCATGGAGAACTGGCGCGAGGACAACGTCGACAGCCTGTTTACGAAAATCCTCACCACCATGCCTCGGCGCGATCCAAAACGTCTGACCGAAACGGAGACGCTCTCGCTCATCGCGTACATCATGCAGGCGAACGAGTTTCCTGCCGGTTCTGAACTAACCGCCGGTGCGCTCACCAACATCGAGATTCAACGAAAGGACGGTCCGAAGCCGCTTCCGAACTACGCGATTGTGGAAGTTGTCGGCTGCATGGCACAGGACGGCGATAACTGGACGTTGAATACAGCGAGTGCTCCGAAACGACTGCGAAACTCCGAGAAGTCGACGCCGGAAGAGTTGAAAGCAGCTGAGAACCAAGCTTTGGGTACATCGACATTTCGTTTGCAGAACCTCACGATGTTGGGTGCATTCAACGCAGAAGCCCACAAAGGGCACAAGATGATGGCCAAGGGAACCTTGATTCGTCAGTCCAGCGGCGAACGCATCAGCGTCACAGAACTCGAAATGATTGGCGCTAGTTGTAATTGAAACTGGTGTCACGAAACCCGTCGCTGCGCTCCGGGTTCTGTACGTTACAGCGAGCGACCGGGTTTCGTGACGATTCTTCCATCCTGCGACGAAATTTGTTGACACCACTACGCTACAAGTAAGATAGTGCGAGGTAGTTTTTCCCAATGTTTTGTGAGAGTTACGTAAGAGGGAGCGACTTGATGAAGGGGATATTTGTATTGTGCGGTGCCTTGATGATTTCAGCCATGGTCATCAGCGCGCAAAACGGTCCGGTTGCTGTGGATTCGCAGAAGGCTCTCGTCACTCAATACTGTTCCGGATGCCACAACGACAAATTGAAATCCGGCGGCTTTTCCTTCGCCGAGTTTGATGTCGCTCACCCGGAACAAAACGCCGAGCGCGCCGAAAAAATCATCCGAAAGGTGCGTGCGGGAATGATGCCGCCGGCTGGCGCAAAGAGACCTGATGCGGTGGCTCTGAAAGGCTTTGCATCCTCGCTTGAATCGCGTGTCGATCTCGCGGCGTCCAGGCAACTGCGCGTGACCGCTCCGGAACTCCATCGCGTCAACCGCACCGAATATCGGAACTCGGTTCGCGACATGCTGGGTTTGGATGTGGATGTCGCAGCTCTGTTGCCGCCGGACCCGAAGACCGGCGGGTTCGACAACATGTCCGATGCTCTGACGGTAACCCCGGCATTGATGCAAAGCTACGTTCGCGCCGCCGAGAAAATCAGTCGTGAAGCGGTCGGCGATCCGCAAGCGCCTCCCGTGATGGTTCAGTACATGGTTCCGAAAGTTGTCAATCAGTACCGTCACATCGAGGGAACACCCTTTGGCACACGCGGTGGAATTGCCGTAACTCATAACTTCGCTGCCGATGGCGATTACATTTTCAAACTCCAACTCTATTATTGGTACACCGGTGAGCTTGTCGGTTCGAAACTGCCGCAAGCTCTGCAGGGGCAGCAGATCGAAATCTCCATTGATGGTGAAAGGGCCGCAATCTTCACGATCGACCCGCAGGTCCAGGAGACCGAAGGCGATCTCGTGACGCCGTCTATCCAGGTGAAGGCCGGTCCTCACCGCGTAGCGGCCGCGTTCGTGGCCAAGTCGGATGGGCCCGTAGAAGACCAATACTGGCTTGTCGAACAAACTCTGGTCGACGTCAGCATCGGTACTCACGCTGGAATCACCGGTCTTCCTCACTTGCGCGCGCTGTTCATTACTGGACCAATGGCGGTGTCCGGCGTGTCGGAAACGCCAAGCCGCCAGCGCATTTTCACGTGCCGGCCCGCGACTCCAAAAGATGAGGCCCCCTGCGCGAATCAGATCATTTCTCGCCTGGCGCGACAGGCGTTCAGACGCCCTGTCAATTCCGAGGACCTCGAAGGTCTCATGGTGCAGTATCAGACCGGACGGAAGGATGCGGATTTCGAAACCGGAATCCGCACGGCGCTTCAAGCCATTCTGGCGAAACCCGAATTTGTGTTCCGCTTCGAACATATTCCGGACAGCGTCGCGCCCGGCCAGACATATCGAATCAGCGATCTGGAACTTGCGTCGCGGTTGTCGTACTTCCTGTGGAGCAGCGCTCCCGACGACACACTTGTCGCGCTGGCAACCCAGGGCAAGCTGAAAGACCCGGTGGTCCTCCAGCAGCAGGTCAAGCGGATGCTCAGCGATCGTAAAGCGGAATCGCTGGCGACGAATTTCGCAGGACAGTGGCTGCGGCTGGGTGGCCTTCAGGAAGCCAATCCGGAGTCTGGAATATTCCCGAACTACACGCGCAACCTCGGTCTTTCGATGCGTCGTGAGATCGAACTGTTGTTCGACAGCATCGTTCGCGAAGATCGAAACGTCGTGGATCTGTTGACGTCGGACTACACATTTGTCGATGAAGTTCTCGCCAAGCACTACGGAATTCCGAACGTTCTGGGTACGCGATTCCAGCGAGTGCAGCTGACGGATCCCAACCGGTACGGACTGCTCGGCAAAGCTGGCATTCTCACGATGACCGCTCTGGCCAACCGCACTTCTCCTGTGGCGCGCGGTAAATACGTGCTCGAAGTGCTGATCGGCACGCCGCCTCCGAATCCTCCGCCCAACGTTCCAAAATTGAAGGAAGCCGGCGATAACGAGAAGGTTTTATCGGTGCGTGAACGCATGGAACAGCATCGAGCGGTTCAGCCCTGCAGCTCGTGCCACCAGATCATGGATCCCATCGGCATGGCTCTTGAAAATTTCGATGCTGTCGGATTGTGGCGCACGCGGGACGGCGGATTCCCCATCGATCCAGGCGGTACGATGTACGAGGGATCGAAGCTCGATGGCCCTGCCAGTGTTCGCGAGGCCGTTTTGAACCATTCGGACGCGTTCCTGAGCAGCTTCACACAGAACCTGCTGGCCTACGGCGTGGGTCGTGTGATCGATTATCACGACATGCCGATGGTTCGCTCAATCGCTCGGGAAGCAGCAAAAAGCAACAACCGTTTTTCCGCATTCGTCGTTGGGGTGGTCAAGAGCCCGTTGTTTGAAATGTCGCGAAACAACAACGCGACCGTGCAATAACATGAGCGGAGCGAATGCAAGCCCGGCAGGGCGCAGCCATAGATAAAAGGAGAGTAAGGATGTTCATCTCGAAAAGACATATTTCCCGCCGCACGGTTTTACGTGGCATGGGAGCCGCTGTATCACTACCGTTCCTGGAATCCATGGTTCCAGCCATGACGCCGACGCGCGAGACAGCCGCCGCTTCACGAACGCGATTCGCCTGCGTTGAGGTGGTGCACGGTTCGGCGGGCAGCACGCAATATGGGACGGACCAGAATCTGTTGATGCCGGCCAAGGAAGGCGCGGACTTCGAATTCACGCCGATCCTGAAGCCGCTCGAACCGTTCCGCGACTACACCACCGTGGTGACGATGATGGACTGTCACACGGCCGATCCTTTCGCTCCGGAGGAAGTCGGTGCGGATCACTTCCGGTCGAGTGCAGTCTTTCTTAGTGCGGCCCATCCCAAACAGACGATGGGTTCGGACGTTTTCAACGGCACGACGATCGATCAGATGTATGCGCAGGAATACGGCCAGGACACTCCGGTACCGTCGATTCAGCTGTGTACCGAGAACGAAGACGCGACGGGCTCCTGTGCGTTCAACTACAGCTGCGTATACATGCAAACGATCAGCTGGTCGTCGCCGACCACGCCGTTGCAGATGACGTACAACCCGCGCATGGCGTTTGAGGAACTGTTCGGGACAGGCGGCTCCAAGGAAGATCGCGCGAATCGCCGCAGGATCAATCAGAGCATCCTCGACAGCATCAGCCACGACATCGCACGGCTCCAGAAGAATCTCAACCCTGCGGATAAGAGCCGCCTGAGTTCCTATCTCGACAACGTTCGCGAAATCGAGCGGCGAATTCAGGCGATCGAGAAATACAATCTCGAGAATCCCAATCGCCAGATTCCGACGGCTCCAATCGGTGTTCCCGATTCATGGGACGAACTCGCAAGGCTGATGATCGATCTCCAGGTTCTGGCTTTCACGGCCGAGACGACTCGTGTCTCCACGTTCAAGCTCGGTCGCGACACGTCCAACCGGGTGTTTCCCGAGAGCGGCTCCACCACGCCGTTCCACTCCGCATCGCATCACGGAGACATGCCGTCGTCGTTGAAGGACTTCTCCAAGATCAACGCTTATCACGTGAGCCTGCTCGCCGAGTTCGTGCAGAAACTCAAGAACACGCCCGACGGTGATGGAAACCTGCTCGATCATTCGCTCGTGCTCTATGGAAGCGGTATGGGGAATTCCAACGTTCACGCGCACAAGCGTGTGCCGTTCATTCTCGTCGGGCACGCCGGCGGAACGGTGAAAGGGAATCTTCATGTGAAAACCAAGGAAGAAACACCCCAGGCCAATGGCTTGCTTGCTGTCGTGCACAAGCTGGGTGTGAACGTGGAAAGCGTCGGAAACAGCACCGGCGCCGTGTCGATCTAATTCCGGACAAGGAAGAATCACATGATCTATCGCAAGATTTTGTTGGTTGGTTTGCTGCTGGTGACGCTCGTTGCGACGGTTAATGCAGGTATGCGTGTCGTTCCCGCCGCCGGCGATACACGATTGTCCGAAGCTGCCATGGCGGGCGACAAGAATGCCGTGCGAACGCTGCTGCAACAGAAGGTGGACGTCAACGTGCCGCAGGGCGATGGAACGACGGCGCTGCATTGGGCCGCTTACCGCGACGACGTCGAGATGGCGCAGCTTCTCATCAAAGCCGGCGCCACGGTTACCGTGAAGACTCGCGTCGGCGAAATGACGCCGCTCTTCATGGCTTGCAAGAACGGTAGCGCCGCCATGATCGACCTGCTGGTCAAGGCCGGCGCCGATGTCAACGTTGCCAGTTCGACAGGTACAACTCCGCTCATGCTGGCTGCTGCTGCCGGAAAAGGCGATGCGGTCAAAGTTCTCGTCGATCGCGGCGCCGACGTGAATGCCAAAGACATCACGAACGGCCAAACGGCTGCGATGTTCGCAGCCGCCCTCGATCGTGGTGAGGCGATCAAAGCGTTGGCGGAACGCGGCGCGAATCTGGAGATTACGTCGAAGGTATCGCCGGTAACGGAGAATGCGCCGGATCGCGGAGGCGGTGGAAACCGTCGTGGAAGACCGCCGGTCGTGATGGGCGGCAATACCGCGCTTCTTTTCGCTGCTCGCGAAGGTCAAATGAACGCAGTCAAAGCCCTCGTTGAGTCCGGCGCCAACGTGAACGAAGTGAGTGTATCGGACAATATGCCTCCGATCACGCAAGCCATCATCACGGCACATTTCGATGTCGCCAAGTACCTTCTCGAACATGGCGCGGACCCGAATATCACGAGTCAGACGAGCAAGACCACTCCGCTGTGGGCTGTGATCGATGCGCGGTACGCACAGCGCGAATGGTACCCTCCGCCGAATTCCGAACAGGAAAAAACGACACACATCGAATTGATCAACGCGTTGCTGGATCGCGGCGCGGACATCAATGCCCGCACCGGCCCTCGCGCGTGGTATCGCGGATTCGGTAACAGCGGTGGTCCCGATCCGGACGGCAGCACGGCATTTTGGCGAGCTGTCGGCGCTCTCGACCTGGAAACCATGAAATTGTTGCTGGCCCGCGGCGCCGATCCAAATCTTGCGACCAGGCATGGAACCACGGCCTTGATCCTGGCCGCAGGTCTGAACCATTCGCACCAGGGCGCCAATCAGGTCCCGGATGCGCGTATGGCCGTCATTCAATTTCTCGTCGAAGAATTGAAGACGGATGTGAATGCGAAAGACGACAAGGGCTACACCGCGTTGCACGGTGCCGCATTGATCGGCCGTGATGATGCCATCAACTATCTGGTCGGCAAAGGGGCGGACATCACGGCTCGCGCCACCCAGATCAGTGGTTCGGGCGACGGCGGCGGAGAAGCGAAGGAAGCGCCCGAAGGCAAAGGCGACACCGTTGCGGATATGGCAAACGGCTGGTCGATGAACTATCCGCAGTTCCCGGATACGGTGACTTTGACGATCAAGCTCGGTTCCGAATTCTCCAACACGTGCTGGGCGTCCACCTGCGTCAATCCCACACGCCCGGATAAGGCGGACAAGAGACGGCCCTAGATCGAGCTGTCCATCACGAAGCCCGTCGCAGCGACGGGCTTCGTGACGTAACCTTTCCTAAAACCTCACATTCATCACAAACTGCATAATTCGGCCCGCATTCAGTGTGTTCGTGATCTGTCCGAATGACGGGGATGAGAAGATGGCGTTCGGGGCGTCGAATTGCGGATGATTCGTCATATTGAGCGCTTCAGCGCGGAACACGATCGCTTTCGCCTGGTCCGCAAAAGCCTGGAACGTGCGAGTGAGCGCGGCGTTAAAATTCGCCGCGCCATCCTTGCGGAACGTATTTCGACCGATATTGCCGCGGCCCTTGAGGAACGTATCGTCCGCGGAAAATGCGCTTCGCCTCAGGATCGACTGCGACGTGTCGGGATTGTCGATGCTCTTGTGCAGTATCGTCGGGTCCAGAATCGACGGCCGGTCCTGCCATTCACCATCGACGTTGCCGAGCGGCGGCGCATCCGATCCCACTTCCACGGTGAACGGTGTGGCCGTTCTCAACAAAGTCGTTCCGGTCAATGCCCACCCGGATAACCATCGGGTGGGCAGCTTCAGCGGAACCGTGTAGCTGATCACAAGACTCTGTCGCACGTCGAACAGGCTGGGCGCCTTCATGTCCTGGATGATTCCGTCTTGAACCTGCGGGCGAATCTCATCATTGTTGATTTGCGTGCTGGAGTACATCGTCCCGGTATCGATCGCTTTGCTCCATGTGTAACTCGCGGTCAACAACGTTCCGCTTGCTCTTTTCTCCGCCGTCAGCTGCGCCGCGTCGAAATAGGCGCGGCCCAGGTTCATGATGTGCAACAGGCTGTAGTATCGCGGGTCGGGGCGGCGATCGTTGATCGTTGCTGTAGTGACGGGTATTCCATCGGGACGGCCTGCCCGATTCCGATAATCCGTCTGAAGAAGCTTCCAGGTCCGATTGCCGAAATAGGCGCTGCGAACGCGAACGCCGGCAATCTGGCGTTCGATCTCGAGTGTGTAGTGCTGCGTGTAAGGCACCACGAGATTGTCATCCAGAAAGCTTGCGGATGATCGGATCGGCTGCCCGGGAACGGGATGCCAGTCCTTCAGTGGATTCAGAAGATCCGGATTCGGTACCGCGATGCGCAGGACATTCGGAGGATTGAACCGCGCAACCTGAAACGTGGCCGGAAAAACACGGCCGAAGGCGATGCCGTATCCGCCTCTCGCGACCGTGCCGCCGCGCGACCATGCGAAACCCACTCGCGGTCCAAAATTATTTCTGTCTGACGAATACGGAAATTGAGTGAGGCCGTTCACCTCGTTCGGCGAGCCCGCAAACTCATACCGGATGCCGGCCGTCAGAGTGAGATTCGCCGACATCTTCCAACGATCGTTCACAAAAGCCGCGAAGTCCGAATTCCGGAATCCTCGATAAAGGTTGCCCAGCGTAATCCTGTAGTTCGAAGGTGTTCCTGCGAGGAAGTTTTCAATGGTGGACCGGCCGAAGTTTGGGCTGTACCCAAAGTTGCCGCGAGCCTCGTTGCTCTGAAGATCGTTCATCTGGTACCGGCGGGCTTCGCCGCCCCATTCGACGATGTGCCCGTTGCGAACATGGCTGAACGACGCGAGGTATTCAAAATCGTTGCGAATTCGATGCATTGGGAATTCGTTCTTCGGTCCCAGATCTTCGATGTTTTTTGCAAGCGCGGCAACAACACCGACGGCCCCGGGAGGAATGGAGAGATCCGATTTTTGCCGAAGGTAATTCACTCCGATTCGCATGACGTCTGTGGACGTCAGATCCTGCTCAAAGGACAGATTCAGATCCTGCGGCCGGAATCGCTGGTTCGGATTCTGTCCTGCGACGAACTTAAACGAATCGATAAACGTGTCGCGGAGCGAGTAACGCAACACCGCGCGGCGGGCGGCGCTGATGGACCAATCGAGCCGGACATTGCCGCCGCTGTTGCGAATGCTCTGCGGCGTATTGGTGTTCAGCATTCGCGGATCGATCTCGGGCCTGTTGGGGAGCTCATTGGGATACGCGGCGAGCCATCGCGCAATCACCGCGTAGACCGCGGGATCGGTCGTGCGCGGTGTTCGCTCGGTCGGCAGCGGCACGAGCACGTTTCCGTTCACGTATCCCGTCTGCCGGGTTTCTTCACCACCGATGCTGAACGTCAAACCGTCGCCGCGGAGAGGTCCGCCCACGTTGAATCCGTATTGATTGCGAATGGCTTTTTGAACCGAACCGACTTGAAAGAAGGTTCTGGCGTTGAAGATGTTGTTTTGAAGCGATTCGTATGCTTCACCGTGGTAGCGGCTTCGCTTCTCCGGTGAGACGATGTCGATGTTGCGACCCATTCCCCCGAATTCCGACGCGTAATCGGATTTCACCGCCGTGAAATCGCGCGGCACGACCGGAAGAATGCCTTCGCGTCCCAATCGTTCGTTCAGCGCATTGTTGTCGATCAGATTGATCTGAATATTCTGATTCCGCTGCGATCCCGCTTCGGGGGCTTTCCGGTTGGCATCGGATTGCGCCGCGTCTTTACCGGCAGCCGCAGTCTTGGTGGAGTCGGTTTGATTTGCGGGCTGAGACGGGCCTTGTAGTAAAACTAAAATCAAAAAGCGCTTCAACATGCGCGACCATCATACGATAAGTCGCTACCTTCCGATGTACAGGTCCGGGAATTGTTTTCGGAGACTGGACAGCTTCGGAAGATCGTTGAACATGACGTACGGGTCGTTGGGATGATGCGTCACGTAATCCTGATGGTAGTCCTCTGCCTTGTAGAAGCCTTTCAGCGTAGAGACTTCGGTGACAACGCGATGTTTGTATAATTTCGCTTCATTCAGCTGGTCGATATAGGCCTGCGCGATTTTGTGTTGTTCTTCGTTTGAAAAGAAGATCGCGGACCGATACTCAGTTCCTTCGTCGGGACCCTGACGATTCAATTCCGTCGGATCGTGTGCCACCGAAAAGAAGATTTTAAGGAGTTGGCCGTACGTGATCTGCGACGCGTCATAATAGATTTGAACCGATTCCGCATGTCCCGTGCGTCCGCTGTGCACAATGTCGTAGTCCGCCGTTGACGCGGCGCCTCCAGCGTATCCGGCCCACACTTTCTTCACACCCTTTACGTGCTGAAACACGGCCTGGATCCCCCAAAAACAACCTCCGGCAACCACGGCGACGCGTTCATTGCTGCCCGTTGAAAGCTGTTCGTCAACGAAAGGGTCGGGGATTTTGACCGCCGCGCCCGCTGTGTTGCATGCGGTCAGGGCCACGAGGCATATGCACGTAAGGAGTATTCGCATGTTGCACCTATTATAGATTAGGTCACGAAGCCCGTCGCTGCGCTCCGGGTTCTGAACACCTGGCACAGGGTGACAGTTGTCAGAACCCGGAGCGCAGCGACGGGCTTCGTGACGTCACTTCACATTAGAACCGGTACCGAACTCCCAGCTTGAAGATGCGTGCCGGAAGGACCGGCGTCGCCGACGTTGCGCCGCTTGCCGCTGCCGTCGGCTGCAGGAAGGTCGGACCGTTTGTTGTGACCCATGAAAGGATCGTGTTGGAGTTAAGCGAGTTGTACAGGTCGAACATTCCTTCGAGACTCTGTTTCTCGCCGATGTGAAAGACTTTCGACAGGCGGTTATCCCAGAGTTTCACAAAGGGATATCGTCCGAAATGTCCTTCAACCCGGACGTTGACGGTCGAGTTCAGCGCGTTCTTGATCTGAACGGTTCGGCCGTACCACGCGCCGCTCTGGACGTTGTAAACGGTGGCGAATTTGACTCCCCACGGCAGTTCATATGTCCCGTTCAACTTCACGGACTGATTCCACTCCGGCAGCTGCCAGTTGTACGCGGCGAGATTCGGATTGATCGGAATGGCGTTGCTGATGTGGTTGAAGTCGGCGGTATATCCCGCGAGCATCGACCACTTCCTGGAGTACTGCTTCTGGAAAGTGGCCTCAACGGCCGTGTAATTCCTGGTGCCCTCGCCGTCCTTGTATTGTGTGGTCAGCTGATTGACCTGGCCGAAAGTTGGATAGGATCTGGGGACGGACCAGACGCAGAGGGAGCCGTCGTCGGAATTTCCCGCGATGTTGTCCCGGCCTGGATCCACTCCACATCGAATATCGGTGAATGACTCATATGGCTGTGCCAGGTCGAGCGTTTTGCTGCCGCCCTTGTCGAATTTTCGAACTGCGGTGAAGCCGACCAGGTAGTCCTTGCGAAGGCCCCATTGAACTCCTGCCGTGTATTCGTCCAGATAGGGACTCTTCAGATTCGTATCGAGTTTCTGAATTCCGCCACCTCCGCTGGTGCTGGAGAGATTTGCCGCGATGGGTACGTAGGGAATGCTCCCATCCCAGCCGGTATACGTTCGTGTGATCGTCGCGGCCTGATTGACGGTATTGCCCCCTGGGCCTGGAATCGCGCCGGGAGACGTTCCGGCTCCGGCATAGCGGCCGTAGCTGGCTTTGAGAGCGAGCTTCCCATTCCCCTGCACGTCATAGGCGACCGAGAATCGCGGAGTCCACGTGGTGTAAACGGGGAAGTTGGTTTGTTGCGGGTAGATGTTCTTCACTCCGAACGGTCCTGTTCCGGGATTACCTTGTTCGGGAAGTTTTGATGTGTAGTGATCCAGCCGGAGGCCAAAGTTCACCGTGAGCTTGCGATTCAGCTTCAGCTTGTCGTTCATGTACCAGGATTCGAAATTCACGATGCTGGCGGTATAGTTTGGATAATCGAATACCATTACGGAATCCGGATGCAGGAAATACTGGCCGGCAGCTGCTTCCGCGTCGGTACTTCGATATTGATACAGTTGCTGGTTGGGGTACCCGCTGTTGTAGGTGTAGTTCTTGTCCCACCAACCGAGGAACCCGGTTTTGATCTCGTTATTCTTCCCGCCGATATCCTGGAACAGGCTCCAGTTCCCGGCCCATTGCCATCGAATCGGCCGGCGGTAGTTCGCGAGGTATGCGCCGCGCGTCTGCGTCGTTCGGAGATCCGTCTTGCGCACATCATTCGTCCAGGCGATCGTGGGCCACCAGTATCCGGCCCGTGCCACGGACAGATCCGCGGTCATCTTGGAACTGATGATGTCCGTCCAGCGAACAAGCGGACCCAGCGAAGTCAGGGTCTTTTGATTCTGTGTCGCCTCGAGCGGAACGAACTGGCTGCCGGTGCGATACGGCGCCCGTTTCTGCGAGACCTGATCGGTCATTTCCAGCTTCATTTTTTCGTTCAGCTGATAAGTGAGCTTCAGCGTGGGAATTTCAAGCCGGACGTAATACGTCGCGGCCTTGCCGGTTTTCTCTTCGATGAATCCGGGGATCAGTTGACCGGTGTAAGTGTCGTTATATCCTGCAAAAAACCAGAATTTGTTGTGTCGAATGGGACCGCCGACATTGAAATCGAAGTCGTTATAGCGGGTGAAGGAGTTTCCACCGACCGTTGGAAACCCCTGTTTGATGAGCTTGTCATCGATATTGTTGCTCTGGAAACTGCCGTCTTCCCACGCGGCATACCCGGTGCCGTGAAAATCGTTACCGCCGGATTTGATGACGTAGTTTGCGGTCACGCCGGTGTTCATGCTGTCGGCTCCCTTGGCAGCGGCGGAAAGTTGGATTTCTTCATAGGAGCCGAAGTCGTCAAAGCCCATGCACCAGGCAATGCCGTCGTAGGTGCGCACTTCTCCGCCGCTTCGACCGTACACACGTCCTCCGAGAGTCGAGGATCCGCCCATTTGGTTTCCGCCGACGTCATAGGTTGTGACGAACATTCCCGGCACCATCCCCGCAAGCGCGACCACGCTGCGTCCCCAGGGAAGGTTATCGAGATTGCCTTTGCCCCAGTTGACGCCAACCGTCGCTGCTTCGAGATCGATCGTCGGGGCTGTGCTCGTCACTGTGACTTCTTCTGCCACAGTTGCGACTTCCATCGTTCCGTTAATCGTCATCGTGGTGCCTGCGGCAACCTGGACGGCGTCGATATTCAATGTCTTGAAGCCCGCAAGCGTGAACGAAACGCGATAGGTGCCCGGCGAGAGGAGTGTGAAGCGGTAACTGCCGGTCTCGTCGGTCGGAGCGGTGCGAGCACCACCGATCATTGCCGGACTGGTGATGCTGACTTCGACTCCGGGAATCAACGCACCGCTGCCATCCACCGCTTTTCCTGTGATGGCTCCGGTCGGCGCTTGTGCCCATACCGGCGCTGCGAGAGCGAGTACGGCGAGCACAATGACAAATCGATGTAAGGTTTCTTTCATCTGATCCTCCATTAGACATCCGTCCTTCCGGCAAAAACGCAAAAGGCGTTCTTTCGAAAGAACGCCTTTGTTCTCCAGACCCACGATGGTCAAAATTGAAAACGCACCGGCAACATCGATGCGTCCTGCAGCTAAAGCCGCCGTTTACGATCGAATCGCAGAATTTATATTCCGGTTCCTTCCTGGTGTCAACAAAGCGATGGAGTCCCTGGGTAAGCGCCTTCCGAAATATGTTTAGAAAGGTTCCGCTGCTGAAGGCGAACGTGAGGATTGAGGCGGCAGCTGTTTCAAAACACAGAGTTGGAGGCACTCGTGCATTCCTAACGCGTCCGCGAAGGGAAACGCGCGTTCACGGAGTGATAGCCCTGTTCGTGGAGAAACGGAGGTCTCCGGACTCACGATGAGATTCACGTCCATTGGTCTGATTCTGGTTGCAGCTCTTGTTTTCTGCTCACCCTTAGAGTCCGCCAGCCTTTCAACTCCCGTATTAACCGCAAGAGGAACGTCGTCGTCGGCAGTGTCGTTGCAATGGTCGGATTCGGACAAAGGAATCACTTCGTATGTCATCGAGCGAAATCTGACGGGTTCAACCGCCTTCGCGACGATTGTGACTCTCAGCGGCAAGGTGAAATCATTCAGCGATGCGGGACTGCCCGGCGGTCAGACTTTCTACTATCGAATGCGAGCGTACAAGCAAAGCTCGATTTCGCCTTACTCGGGGGTGGCTTCGGCAGTGACCACAACCGGCGACACCACTCCGCCGTCGGTGCCGGCTAGTTTGACGACGTCTCCGATGACCTGTCGTGAAATCGGACTGTCGTGGACCGCGTCAACCGATACGGGATCGGGGCTCAGCAGCTACAACATCTATCGGAATGGCGCGTTTCTCAAACAGGTGTCCGCGCTGTCGACGACGACATCCGACAGCAGCTTGAACGGATCGACGACGTATAGCTACAGCGTTTCCGCCATCGACAATGCACAGAATCAATCGGCGCAAAGCAGCCCGTCGAGCTCAACCACGCCGGTTTGTCCCGACTCGATTCCACCGACAATACCGACGGCGCTGAGCGCGACAGCGTCGAGTTGCCAACAGATCGACCTGATTTGGAATGCATCCACCGACGCAGACTCCGGCGTCAAGGGATACAACGTCTATCAAAACGGTGTACTGCGCAAACTGGTTCTTGCACCTTCGACGTCAACTTCAGACTCCGGCTTATCCGCGACGACCACGTATTCGTACGCGGTAAAGGCACTGGACAACGCCGGCAACGAATCCGGCGCCAGCAACACCATCAGTGCGACGACACCAGCCTGCTCGGGATCGGGAAGCGGGACTGCAGTGAGTACGCTTGCGGATTCCGGCACGATGGGTGATAACTCGACGATCAAGATGCGCGGCCGAATGGCTGAAATCGGCAACCGGCGAGCGCTTCTCTATGCCAGGGGCTACACCCAGGAGAAATGGCTGTATCTCGAGGATGACCTGGGAAATACATCACAGCTGTTCTTGCCGGACCTCACTGGAGATGTCGTCTTCAACGCCGAGTACGTTTTCACCGGCGACAACGAGCTGTGGATTTTTTCAAGCAATGGTCAACCCGCGTACGGTTCGCCGGGAGCACCGGGGATTGCGCGGCAATATGCACTTCAAGGCTCGCCGCTTCCGACTTCTGCAACTCTGATTTCAAAGGTCTCCTTCGGAGACAGCGCGAGCGGAGCCGGATCTTTAATCAAGCTGAGGAGTGGCGGACTCGTCGCACTTTGGTATCGACCGAACCCGAACGTGACGACCGATCCGGGCACCAACTGGGTGGACCTGGGTTTTGCCTACCGCAGTCCGACCGGAGCCTGGTCCACCGTGTTTCCGGTGCGTGTGGAAGGCCTGCCAAATCATCAACACAGCCTTACACTGGCTCAACATCCGGCTGACGACAGCATCTGGGCGTTCAGCAAGGGCGACAGTTTTCAAAGACTCACATCAATTCATCTTTCAGAAACCACTTCAGGACTTCGACTTGATTCCGTCAATGCGGGCTTTATAACGCAATCCGGTGACGGACTGAATGGCCCCGAAGGAGAATTGCCTTACCTGGTTGCGGTACCGGACGCCTCAAGAAACGCCATCTTGCTGGCTTATCAAAACAATCAGGTCAACTTTTTCTCTGCAGCGCCATTCGTGAAGGGCGCCTACATAAGCGTCGCCCAGATCGCATCGAACGGAACAAGAACATTCCTGACGCTGCCGGTCTATGTTGAACGCGTTAGCACGCTCGGATTGGTTGCGACGCCGGACAAGATCTCTCTCGCATATCGTTCGGTAGATTCGAAGGATCTCTCATTTGACGATGTCTACACGAGCAGCTATTCAAGCGGAAAATGGAGCACGCCTTTGTTCCTGGGCACCACCAGTAACGATCCGTATAACCTCATAGCCTATGGCTTGGACCATGTCTTGTTTGCGCTAGGTTTGCCTGATCGAACAGTGCGCGTGATAGGCGTCAAATAAAAAAGCGTGGCGTCGGAAACGCCACGCTTGAAAAGGGACCTCGCAACTACATTTGCGAAGTCCCTGAACGATCCTTAGTGCGCCTGAAGGTTACCGAATGTCAACTTGCTGGTTGGCATATCCAATACAACCTTACCGTCGCTGGTAGTAATCCTCATCGTCACCGTATCATTCACGCCCGGCTCACCCTGGTCCGTAAACCTGAACGTGATAGTGGCGCCCGGTTTTCCGTTGAATGAACCCGTTCCGCTACCTTGAATGGTGTTGAACGTCGCCTTCGGCGGACTTGGCGACGAGGGGTTCAGTTGATAATCGTAGAAGCATGTGACGTCCGGGTTGAGAGCGTCGAGATGGAACTGGTTGCTCTTACCATTGCCAAAGTTGATTTCGAGGTTGTTCGGCAGATCCAGGTAATTGCAATGCAGCTCCATTCCCTTCGTTACTCGAACATCTGCGCCGGGAATCGACGCGTTGAAGTTGCTGCCACCGCCAGTCCAACGGCCAGTCGGCGGAACAACGGCAGTGCAGCTGGCGTTGTCGCTAACGGTGTACGTCGAGCCGGGTACCGTTGCTGTGGCCGTTATCTTATCGGTATACGATCCCGCGCTTACGAATGCATAGCTGCCGCTATACGGAACGGACTGTCCGGGTGTCAGCGGGTCGGGCGGGTAAATCAGAGTGCTCGCCGGTGGATCGTCGACGATCGTGAGGTTGCTCAGGACCGTGTCCCCCGTGTTTGAGACAATGCCGCTGAACAGAATCTTCGAGTTCTGAATATCGGCACTGCAGACCTTCGTCACTTTGATTGCGGGTTGACCGACCTTACATCCCTGATCATTCGCTGGGGCGGTCGAGGTAGTCACACCGTCGATATTGTCCGTACCTGTGGCTTCGATGTGGTTTTGGAACGGTCCCGCGCCGGCCGGAGGCACATAGTAGCCGGTGTAATTTGCAGAAGCCAGCGGAGCTAGTGTCGTCGTGCTGAAGTTCACATGCAGGTTCGTCGATCCCGCCGGAGGCGTATCTGCCAGCGAGATGTTCTTCAACGTCACGTTCCCCTTATTGGTTACGGTTCCATGGAAATAGATCGGCAAGCCGGGGGCAGGGGCGTTACCATCGCATGCTTTCGTGACATCGATGACGGGTTGATGACGGATTTTGCAAATCGCCGGGTTGCTTTGTGTCGAAACCGTGCGGGTTCCGACATTGGCCGTTGCAGTGATGATGTCCGTCTTGTCTCCAACCGTTTGTGTCGGGATGTAGTGACCGGTATATGTGGCCGTTTCGCCGGGCAGCAGCGTTGTCTTCGAGAGAGTGTCAATCACGCTGCCGGGCTGGTCATCGGTGACGCTCAGGTTTGTCACGGGCAGAACGCCGTCGTTCCTAACGCTACCGTTGAAGTTGATCGGAGCGTTTTCTCCTTGAGCGTCGGTACATTCTTTCGTCGCCGTGAGGCCGCAGAACTTCAATGGGCCGCCGACGAAATCCTTCAAAACGGCGTCGGTGGTTTGTGAGGACCGCGTTTCCAGCAGGAATGAGGAGATGCAAGGCACTCCGTCCGCGCCGAACACTTCGGTCAGGTCGATGCCGCCCTCGAACAGGCCGTTGACGGGGACCGGATACGGTGGTCGCAGTTTGCCGGCGTACTGCCAGCTCACGGGAACCGGATCACTGTTGGTGATGGCGCAGGCTTCGTCGATGCCGGCGCAGCTGGTCCGATTTGTCGCGGACGCATATTTCAATCGAAGGTTGGTGTCCGCGCAGCCTTTGGAATCGCCCGACGGAAGACCGGCTACGGGACTCTTCACCGCTCTCAAACAACTTGAATCCCAGGTGTAAACGGAGATCGTCGGAAGGGCGCCGCCCTTCGTGAAGGCCGAGACGACGAAGAGATCGCCGTTCTGATGACGATCGGGACCGAACGTATGATCGTCCTGAGGCCCGACGTTGCCCTGGAACAGCCACATCCCGATGTTGGCGTCGCCATTCACCGCATAGCGGTCCGCCCCGAAGTTAAGAATGAGATGGCCGCCGGAATCATAGACGGCGGCATATCCGTGAGTGATGGTGTCCTTACTCGGTGTGGAACCGGTTGTCCACACCCATCTGTCGATATCGAGCGGATCCTTCGATCCTCCCTGAGTGAACCTTTCCGGATTCTGATTAACAAAAGTGCGCAGTATTGAGAATCCCGCCTGTCCAACGTTTCCGCCGGCATCTTTGGTGAGGCCGTCGCCATTCAGAAGATCCCAGTCGTCGCGTGGCGGGACCGAATTAAATGCCGCCGAATTGCCATCGAGCTCGAATACATCATTCGGCACGTTGGCGAAAATCAATATAGCGCCTCCCAAAACAACGGCGCTCAATAGCCCAAAAACGAATAGTCGTGCTCTCCTCGAAATCAGTAGTTTTCTGGAGTTTTGCATCGTCGTCCTCCTTCGCAGCGCAGATCGCATGTGGCTCATGGTCAGTGAGCAAACCAGTCCGTTGATCTGCGCATGGACCATTCATGCGCAGATGTAACCGTCCACCGGCAATGAATCCGACAGCGGCGGTATTTCCTTATTCGCCGTGAAAAGCGAGATGCAGGTTCGCGGCGCTTTAAACGGTTATTCAGCCTCCGTCCTGGAGGGATCGCCCATTCGTCCTGAACAGCAAGCCGTTTTAAAACCCGTTCACCCGCATTCAGTGGTTGGCTGAAGGTGACGAGCAGTGCCTGACAAAGAGCCTGTTTGGGCAGGGCGGATTGTACCGATCGGTTTATACGAGAGAAACCGATCGTTCATGCCTTCGACGTAAGGTCGTAACACCGGGACCAGGTTCCTACGGCTCTTGACCAGTTGTTAATGACCGCGCGGTGCAGTCCGCTGCACTTTCGAAGTTTGATGGAGCGGTCCGCAGGAAGTGCGAGTGTGTCGTCGTGGAGCGGAACGAAGACATTTCAGTGCGAAAGGTATTCGTTGGAGCGGGGAGAGAAGATCTGAAGATCATTCATGAAAGAGGGTGAAGGAGGCGGTCCCTGGCTCGACCTCCTTCTCCCTCTTACTTTCGGCGGCCCAACCGGCGTGATCCGAACGAGGGGATTTTAGCCTTGTGGCTTTGCGTCGCCGTCTTTCAACGGCTTTGCCTTTTCAAGGGAGTCCTCCCTTGGGAATCCGTTCCTCGTGTTGTTCCTCTTGACGTAGAGAAGACCTTAAATTCGCCGGAAAAAATACATCGCGCCATTGAAAAATTTCGGCACCGTGTTAGGAGCTTACCTTTCAATTCCTAATGGCCGACACTGCTGACCGGCATTCGAGTTTTCTCGGTGTACTTTGAGGGTGCTTCGCTACCCAGTTCTTCGAGTGTCCCGCCTCGCTGCACGGTTTTCGGTGGCTGACCGTCGGCCGTGAAAAACAACAGGGGTGCCACTCGCTTGAATCGCATATAGGTGAAGCGCGCCATTGTGAGGGTGAGCGCGATTCCGAGTGAGGCAGCAACGGCTGTTGTAATGATTCCAACAAACGCGAAGACGTAAAGGAACCCATCGAAACTCATTGAAGAAGTCTCCTTGCTTCTTGCAGTGGAAGTCGGCAGATCGTACGCCGAAAGCCCAAAATCCTTCCACGCGATTTAATTTTTAACGCCGGTTGTGATGTCCCTGGCGCGGGCTATTCTCGATTGCCACGACGAAATTGTCAATTGTCATTCGCTCGTCCTTGTGACAGACCAGCCAACGCACTTTTCGCACAAGTTCCCACGGAAGGTGGCATCATCACGACGTCCGGTATAACCGGATTGGGCCCCCGCAAACGGAACCGTAGCAAAAACACCAAGATGCCTTACACTCTTGGGTGGAGGCTGCATGCCGAACGAACGACTGATTGAACTTGCAATTAAGGGACTGGAAATCGAGCGTACAAAGATTGATCGGGAACTCGCTGAGTTGAGGAAGGAAGCGCACGGCGGCTCGCTCCGCAATCGACGGGCACCACGACGGGGTCGAAAACGCGTCAGCCGGCTGTCCGCGGCCGGACGCAGGCGACTGTCCGAGGCCGCGAAAAGGCGTTGGGCAGTAAGTCGAAAGCTCGGCAAGAAAACTTTGTGACGTTCAGAGCGCGCGACTAAGGAGCCCACGATGCCTAGCATCGGCGGAGGTTGTGCGTTCCCTGGGACTTCTCAACTCAAAATCTGCAATTACCGGATTGTGATCGCTCAACCGGCGCCATCGTGAACCGCAAACGACGCGGCAGCATTTCAATCGAGGCAGCCACGAGAGCGGTACGAAAATGCCATCGCAATGGTACGGCGCTACAGGATTGCCCATCCATCGCAGCGTTTGAGCCAGAGGCCGGTCCGGATTTGCGGATTGCCAGCAACTGAACAACTGGAAGTCGTTGGCGAGACGGTCGAGAATGCCCACTTCGCCCCGAAGGATTCGGATTCTGTCTCGCGCCTGGCGATACCCGACCGCAACATTGAAGTCACCGCCAAGTATCAGATCGGCGCCGTCGCGCAGCGAGGCCACGCGATCGAGAATGTGCTGCATCGTGCGGATGTATCCGCCGTCGCCGACCGGGCCGTGAATGCTGAACACCCGCATCGGACGTTCCGACCACGCTGGGTTTCGGATTTCACCCCCGACCACCCATCCGTCGTAGTCCGGAATCGTGATCGGGACCAACGGCGTGGATCGCGCCAGCAGCGCGCTTCCCCAATCCCTGGTTCCCGCGGCTCGCCACTCGAACGCATCGGAGTCGCTGTGGCGGAAACGTTCGCCGGGAGAATGCTGGGGCGGACGGCATTCCTGTGCCAGCACGAGATCCGGCGTAAACACGCGAATCAACCGCGACCAGTGGCCGCACCGTCTGAGGCTGCCGGCGCGCAAAAAATTGTACGTGACGATCCGCATTCTTTCGATCCATCGTGCCGGAGGGCCTCCACCGGATCCAATCGGGTTACGAGAATCCGGCACCTGGGCAATACCCCCGCTGCAAGGCCCGGTTACAACGGCGGTAAATGCGCTGGGTCGCAACTCGGATTACTTTGCCGGCTCTCGAACCGTGGGGTATTTGATACCGAGCTGATCGAGGTATGTTTTGTATTTCGTCGAGTCGTAATAGTACTTCCGCATTTCCGGGCGGAAGTGCGCCAGGGTATCGGCGTTCATCTGCGTTGCCGGTTTGTCGGTCGGGCTGATGAATGCTTTGTATTTCTGATCCTTCGTCTGAACGTTGCGAAAGTAATCCCAGGCCTCTCGTACTTTTTCCGGTTTCATAAGAATGTCGAGCATCGTCATGGCCTGGACCTTCGCCCCGGCAGTCACGCCCTTGTGCGCGATCGGTGTCGCCATTGAGACGGCGTTTGCCCAGTGATGGCCGGGAAGACCTGGGATGTTGGATGGATAACCCAACACGATCGTCGGAAGGTTCCACGAGACATCACCAATATCATCCGAAGCGCCTCCTTGTGGTTCACGGATCGGCTCGGGCAGGGGATTGATTTTCAGTGCAAGCCCTGTGGGTTGCGATCCAACTTCTCGTTGAATACCTTTGGCCAGGGTCTGATCGGCTTCGCTCCACTGAGGAAGTCCTACACTCTTGATGTTTTCGTGCGTCAGCTCTGCAACCGTTTTGTTGAAATGTCCGGGCCACGCTGAGCCCAGAATGCGGCTGGTCATCGTGGTGCCGGTCATCATGCCGGCGGCCTGAGCCATCGTATTGCCGATCTCGAACATTTCGGAGATGTGGGGATAATCCACTTCTCGAAAGTAATACCAGACGGACGCTTCCGAGGGCACGACGTTGGGCTGATCTCCGCCGTCGGGAATGACATAGTGCGACCGCTGCTGTGGCCGGAGGTGTTCGCGGCGGAAATTCCAACCCGTATCCATTATTTCGACGGCATCCAGCGCGCTTCTGCCGCGCCACGGCGCCGCGGCGGCATGCGCGGCTTCCCCGTGAAACATGTACTCCACCGAAACGAGCCCGCTTCCATTGGTTGGACCGTAGCTCACCGTCAGGTTGTTTCCGACGTGCGCGAAGAGACAGATATCGACATCCTTGAACAGGCCGTCGCGCACAAAGTAGGCCTTAGTTCCGACGAGTTCCTCCGCGACACCAGGCCACACCATCAGTGTGCCTGCGAGTTTCTCGCGCTCCATGATCCCCTTGACCGCGATGGCGGCCGTGATATTCAGCGGCACACCGGAGTTGTGTCCTTCACCGTGCCCAGGCGCGCCCTCGACCAGAGGATCGTGGTAGGCGACGCCGGGCTTCTGTGATGCCTTGGGGATGCCATCGATGTCGCTGCCGAGCGCGATCACCGGTTTGCCGGATCCCCACGTTGCGACCCAGGCCGTCGGAATGCCGGATATGCCTTCACGGACTTGAAATCCGTTCTTCTTTAAAACGTCGACGAGATATCTCGATGTTTCGAATTCCTGAAAACCCAACTCGCCGTAACTGAATACCTGATCCACCATTTGCGCCGAGAAATCTTTCATCTGTTCCACCTGAGCCGCGGCGTCACGCTTGAGCGAATCGAGTTTGGGATTGGCCTGCGTAAACACGGACACCGTGACAGTCACAAACAAGAAAGACACCGACAAAATGCGGCCGACAGTTTTCATGGAATCCTCCAGGGATTGGCGCGATTTTATGTGGGTTGCAGGCGGGTTGTAAACCTCTCCCACAAAAAGTGGGAGAGGTTAGAGGGGCGTCATCGGACTACGTGCATGTCCGCGTGACGGAATCGCTCCAGTCGGTCAGGCCGGATTTGGTCAAAGCACGAGACTGAAAAACATACGTCGTGCCTGGAGTCAGGCCGGCGACTGAAGTATCGCGAGTATTCGCAATGGGCAGGTTTCTCCACTCTGCCGGAGAACCGGCGGCGGAGACAGGAGCCCAGCGCAGCTCGTAACTCACCGCTCCGGGAGTCTTGACGAGACCAACGAGCAGTTCGCCGCTCACCGTTCCCGCTACGATTTTCCGGATGGCCTCCGATACCGAATGCCTTTTGCCGGGAGTCCTGATTAATGGCAGGAAACCGCTCGACGTGAACGTGGTCATATCGTCGTTGCAGGCGGCTTCGACGTAGTGCGCAAGCTTCCGCAACATCCGGCGCAGTGTTTCACCCGCAGCGTTCCTTTGAGCGATCGCTTTGCTGCCGCCATCGAGAGCCGCAGTGAGCGCGGCGGAGTAGTCGTCGATCGCCTTCCTGAATTCAGGCAAGGGGACCGGCGGGTTGGAGTAGGCCGGATTACCGTTCAATCCGGCGTAGACGGCGTTCGCCCTGGCTAAAACGTCGGCGAGCGCCATTCTGGTGAAATCGGCTAGCACACGAATCAGTGTAGACATACATCCTCACAGTGCGGGATCCAACTCCCGCGGTTTGGGTTTAGAGACACTTCCGGCGCGTGAAAAAACAGGGTTCCAGACATCGGACTAGAGAAGGGCGGCCGGACCTTCTTCCCTTTGTAATGTAGCCTGGTATACTAACAAAGTAATAATATATGTCAATAGAAAATATATCAATGTAATGCAACATTGAAAGATTGTTCATGTAAATGTGCGCTGGAAACGCGTCAATGGCCGCAGTACAGTGAGAGTCTCGGAGCAAGGCGGATCAGGCACGGTAATGCATTGCAAATAACCGGCGGATTGAGATCAGGCCGCCGAAAGCAGAGTAAATACTGGATGGATACCGGACAGCACGTCGAGTGCAGTGCAAATGTTCAATTGAAGAAGAACAAATACAAAATCCACATTGAAAATGTTGACTTGAGTAATTCTTACGCAAGCAATCAATGCGAAGAATGAGATGTTGAGAGTTTCGCAGGTAAGTCTTGTTTATCGACGGCGCCTTAGATTCTCAACATCGATCCAGGTTCGGGGAAGTTGCCGCGGAGCAACTCATGAACGACGTGGTCCTTTTGGAAAAATTGCTTACGAAAAAACGCGAAGAGAATGGTAATGGTGAGCCCAACGTTGGCGCCGGTCACCCATTTCAGAAGATTCAGGTCGCCTTCTATCTTTGAAAAACGAGATTCATTCATCACGACAGCGCGAGCAGCGGCTCGGGCCTTTTCCGCACCGGCTCCGGCTTCCTTCAGCGCGTCGTAGATCTCCCCATTCATCATCCTCGACATTGTAACCCTTTCCCGGCTCTCGTTTATCTCTTGGGAAAATTGGACTCTTATATCGATTCGCTGCCAAAAGTCGGTTTAAAGGCTTCTTATACATTCGTTACGCTTGACGTAACGCGTATCGACGGCTATCATCAACATGATCGTTAGTTATCGCGACAAGCGGACTGAACATTTTGCGACAGGCAAACGGATGAAGGCATTTTCCGGTATCGAGCGTCCGGCGCGTTTGAAGCTGGACCGTCTAGAAGCGGCAACTGTGCTCGGAGATCTTGCAGCACTGCCCGGGAATCGTTTCGAAACGCTTGTTGGTGATCGAAAGGGCCAATACAGCATTCGTATTAATGACCAATGGCGAATCTGTTTCGAGTGGCCTGATAAGTCTCCGGGGCCGCAAAATGTCGAGATCGTTGATTATCATTAAGGAGAGAGGAATGGCGGTTACGGCAATTCATCCAGGCGAACATCTTGCCGGGGAACTACAGGCGCTAAACATGAGCGCAGCAGAGTTGGCGCGGCAACTCGATGTGCCGACGAATCGAATTACGTCCATCATTAATGGCCAACGATCAATTACGGGCGATACTGCCTTACGCCTTGGCCATTTCTTCGGTACAAGCGCGGAGTTTTGGCTGAACTTGCAGACGTTGTATGACCTTCGGATCGCTCAGCAGAAAGCCGGGAAGGCGATCAAGAGTCTGCCTAAATTGCGGCGACGCGAGCCGGTCCACGCCTAATCCTCTTCCAAGTCGTCTTCTGATTAGGAATCCCCGAGCCCTGTCCTCCGACCCTCCCTGTCTGAGAGACCGATCTTCGTAAATTGGAAGTAGACGCCGAGATGGCAAGGTCGTCGAGACTGTCACGCCGAAGAAAAAGAAAGTGCGACGTTGGTTTTATATCGACATCCGAAAATCTCTCGATTCTTCAGTAGATCGAGAGGAGGCAATCGTCGGTATTCCGGAAGATCGTCTTATCCGAACCGACTTCGGACGTGAAATCGTCTTGGACCTTTCGTCTCCCGAGCGTGAATACGCCTCGCTCATGTATCCGGTTGCACAGGTTTTCGATTGGGATAAATGGCAAGACGGATTCGATGAATACTGGGCTGGTGATCAAAACAAGAGCGTTCGGGATGAATTCAGGACTTTCAAGCGACAGGTTCGCATTTTTGATCTTCCCTATCAGTCCCGGATTGTTCCCTTGGCGGCAATTTTGGCCGATATCGGTGACGCGTGGGAGCATGAGGCAAACCGCGCAATGTTGGTCCGCTGGTACTGGAATGGCGTGTTCGGTGAGCTCTATGGTTCGACGGTCGAGACACGTATTGCCCGCGATTTTATGGAAGTGCCAGCTTGGCTTAACGGAGGTCCTGAACCATCGACAATCAGCGAAACGATTTTTCGATCCGACAGATTGAAGACCATGCGCATGCGCTTGTCCGCGGCATACAAGGGTATGAATGCTCTCTTGATGAAGGAGGGGGCACAGGACCTTCGCTCCGGGCAGAAATTCGATCACACCGTTTTCTTCGGAGAAAATGTGGATATTCATCACATCTTTCCGCAAGATTGGTGCAAGAGGCAGGACATCAAGCCTATCGTTTTTGATTCGATCATCAACAAGACGCCGCTCTCCTACCGCAACAAACCGGATTATTGGCGGGGTTGCTCCATCTGAATATCTCGCCAGGTTGGAGAAGGGCAGTGAGACAACTCCTTCGATATCGCGCCAGAATCTCGACGCCTATCTCACGTCGCATCTGGTTGACCCGTCGCTTTTGCGCGCCGATAAGTTCGAGGACTTTATGGAGGATCGACAAAAGCGACTTCTTGCCTTGATTGAGCGCGCCACGGGAAAAACTGCTTACAGCGGTAGCGCTCAGGAGGAAGGCGTGGATGTTGAAGCCGACGAGGACACTGTTGAAGCCGAGTTGACAATTTAGGCAATGGGAAAAATTGCCCTAAAACACTGAGACCGGCCCGAAGGCCGGTCTCGCACCCTGCTCTCGAAGGAACAGGGGGGATAAATACAATTCAATATTATGGCTCTGTCCCCACCTTGTCAACGAGCTGAATCGATACAGAACGAGTGCCAGTAGTGGCAAGAACTTGGGTCTACATCGACGGGTTCAACCTCTATTACGGTTGTCTCAAACGGACGCCGTATAAGTGGCTAAACGTGGCTGCGCTGGCCCAGGCCTTGCTCCCAAATGACTCCGTTGAAACGATCAAATACTTTACGGCTCGTGTCAGCGCTCGTCCTCAGAATCCATCGGCCCTGATTGATCAACAGGTCTACTTGCGTGCTCTCCGGACGATTCCGAATCTGGAAATCGTCTTTGGGCATTTCCTCACGCACTCCGTTCCTATGATGCTCACTGGCGTCATGCCACCACAGCGTGTTTGGGTGGACAAGACTGAAGAGAAGGGTTCCGATGTGAACCTCGCAGCACATCTGGTTCGCGACGCCTTCCAGAAACGCTTTGAGCTTGCGGTCCTCATCACGAATGACTCCGATCTGGCGGAACCCGTCCGGGATCGTCACGAAAGAACTCGGTATGCCAGTCGGCATTTTGAACCCGCACGAGCACCACAGCGTTACGCTGAAACCGCTCGCGACGTTTGTAAAACGGATCCGCCAGTCACACCTTATCGCCAGCCAGTTCCCGCCGGCGATGGTCGACAAGAAAGGCGGGTTTTCGAAGCCCGTGTCTTGGTGAAATACGCGTGCGGTAGACGGACCGGACTTCTACCCCAAAACTACCCCGTTAAGAGGAGGTTTGGGGTGAGACCGTGAATTTGCTGGAGAATTCTTTGACTCTAGAAGTGAACGCCCTACACCCTGCGGCCTTTTGTTTTCAATTGAGCGCCAATTTCCCAAGCTGGACGTCGCGGGTTCGATCCCCGTCTCCCGCTCTTCGAATCAATAGGTTCCGCTAAACAGGAATACAGCCGTTTCCGTTCGTTTCCAAATGCGAATCGCATTTTCATCAATCTTGCCCGGCGGTTGTTCACAGCCTCAACCGCAGTCGGACATTCCAACTTGATCGATAATCTCGGTACGAGGAAGCGCTCGAGGTTTTTGACCGTGCTCTCCAGAGGGTTTTTAGCTTAGCGCTGCGGCGAAGTACATTTCTCTCGATGTCCAAATGTATCGCGGGCTTCAGCCCGCGAATACAGATCAATTCATCGACAATCAAAATCGTCTAATACACAAACTTCCCAAAAAATGCGGAGGCTTTGTCGGGATCGTTCCATTTGGAGCCGAGTTCCGAACCCGTAAACGAATTCTCATTCGTCATGCCGATCGTGGGATCTGTGACGGCCGATAGAGGGTGGAACCACTGTTCGGCGCCGCAACCCATGTTGTGCTCGGCGTGTTTGCCGACATTAAGAGCGATTGTCGGGGCGGTGACGGTGAATTCATGCCCATGATCGATGAACTGAATCGGAGCGGGTTTGATGGTGACAATCGTGCCCATCAAGTCACCCGACAATTTTTTTGCCATGCTGAGCAAAGCCGTTCGCTGCATCGCGCTGGCGCGATCATCCACAAATAGCGCGGTGCGCGAGTTCGGCTTCGCGCCACCAAGCTCATGAATCCCGAGATTCTTGTCTCCAACCACGACCGCAATGATCGCGAGCCCATCCAGCGACACTCCATTGAGGGTCCCGTGATCCACACGCCACGACAGCACGGCCTGCCGCCCCGTCGTTTCCGCCTCACTGCTCATCAGGCAACCACCGGTAAAAACTTCGGCAGTACGCGCTTCGACATAGGTACCGCTCAGAAAACTCTCACCGGCCGCTATTGAAGGCACAGCCAGAAGAAGACAGATGCCAATCGTCAGGAGTGCACGTTTCATAAGAGTCACCTCAGTCTATTGTCATTTCAGGGAACAACAGCCCCTTTCGCCCTGGCAGATGTCCGGCCGCACGGGCTGGCCATCCGGGCCGAAGCCGATGGCCGTTTCGGCACACCAATATGCCCCGTTATCAAAGGCATCGAAGAACTGGCCTTCGCCGGGGTTCGGAAACTCGCCGGTGTACATACCTTTGTGGCGGATCTTATTGCAATGCACGCCCAGTGTCAGTTTTGCCGAGTGGAGATCGTTCATAACAGGATCACCTTTCTCATGGATTAAGCCGTCCTGATTCCTGCGGCCTGAAGAATGGCCCGCTTGACGGCTGTCTTCGCGATCTGCACTTTGTATCCGTTGCGGCTGAGCGGCTGCGCATTACGAACGGCCGCTTCGGCCGCTGCCGCCGCGTTGGATTCGTTCAATGGCTTTCCAACGAGTGCGCGCTCGGCGTCCTCGGACCGCCACGGCACCGGTGCCACGGCTCCAAGCACCACCCGCGCCGATTGGACATTATTCCCGTTCATGGTCGCCACGACTGTGGCGAATGCAAGCGGCCAATCGTGCGATTCCTTGTATCGGATTTCGTAGAAGCCCGACTTCACATTGCCCGCCGGCGGAAGGATCACGTGCGTGAGGAGTTCATCATCCGCGAGAATGTTCTCCTTCTGCACATTCTGAGGCGTCGGCATCGTGAAGTAGTCCGAGGCCGCAACCTCACGCTCTCCGTTCGATCCGAAGATCCGGAAGCGCGCGCCATAGGCAACAAGCGGCACGGCGAGATTCGATGGATGCACGATGTGGCTCGGCCCGTTGTTGCCGAAAATCGCATGGAACTGATTTTCGCCCGCCGGAGAGAAGCAGCGATTACCGCCCTTCTTGAAGCAGACAAATTCTTCGTTGCGGAAATACCAGCAGCGCGGGCGCTGATTGATGTTGCCGCCGACTGTTCCGGAGTTCCGGATCTGCGGCGTCCCGATCTCACCGGCAGCGCGAACGAGCGCCGGATACGACCGCGAGATCTCCTGGTGCTCGAGAAGATCGACGATCTTCATGGCCGCGCCGATCTTCACACCTCCATCAGGAGTCCGCACCGCGGTCGCTTCGAGCGCATTCTTGACGTTCACGATGCGGTCGGGCTGCTGGATGTAGTCCTTCATTCTCGCCAGCAGATCCATGCCACCCGCAAGCGGCAGCGCAGTCCCGCCCGATTTCAATGCAGCGACAGCTTCCTTTTCGTTGGATGGATTGACGTAGGCGAAGGCTTTCACCGCGCCCCTCCTTCTTTCTGAGTACCGTTGAGCGCCTCGAGAACCGTTGCCGGCGTCAGCGGCAGGCGACGGATCGTCGCGCCGGTTGCGTTGCGCACGGCGCACGCGATAGCGGCCGCCGTGGATACGGTGGGCGGCTCGCCGATACCGATCACTCCGCGTTCGGGCTGCTGCTTGATGTGGACTTCGATCTGCGGGATATCGGACATGCCGGCGAGCAGATACCACTCCATATTCGGATTAACCATCTGGCCCGTGTTGCGGTCGAGGATGCGGTCCTCGTACAGAGCGAAGTTCAGCGAACCGATCACACCGCCATAACACTGGCTCTCGGCAGTCAGCTTGTCGACCAGGAGACCGCAGTCCTGCATCACGAGGACGCGCTTCACCTTGACGATGCCCGTCTCCACATCGACCGAAACCTCGGCGAATTGAACACCGCTGGTACCTGTCGATGAAAGTCCCGTCTGCCACGGCGCATCTTTGGCGATCATTTCTGTTCCGAGCAATCTGCAGGCATCTTTCCAGGCCATGCCCTTTGACGGGTTATCTCTCACATGAATGCGGCCGTTGCCGGCAACCAGCATCGATGCATCCACGGCCAGGGAAGGCGCAACCTTCGCACACAATTCATCGAGCGCCTGGCCCGCGGCCAACCGGATAGCCGGCATGACACTCGCAGCGGTCGTGCTGCCGCCGGAGGCGCCGCACGCCGGATACATGGTGTCGCCGATCATCGGAGTTACAGCGCTGACAGGCAGCCCGAGCGTTTCGGCCGTAACCATTGCGACGATCGTGCGCGTACCGGTGCCGATATCCTGCGTGCCTGCCTTGATCGCCACAGCGCCGTCCGGTGTGATTTCACAACGCGCCGATCCGCCGCGGCCTCCGCCGCCCCATTGGTTGGCAGCGCAACCAAAACCGGTTTTGATGGGGCCCGCCGTCTTGTCGCCGGTCGGACGACGCTTGTCCCATCCGAACAGTTTTGACGCCTCATCGAAATACGATCGCCACATCGCGTTCGGCGCGAGCGGCGGACAGTTCTTGATGCGGAACTGAAGCGGATCCATGTTGACGGAGTCGGCAAGCTCGTCCATCAGGATCTCGGTCAGAAAACTTCCCTGAGGATGACCCGGTGCACGCATGGGGCGCTGCTGCCCCGTGTTGGTGTAAACGTCTTTGTGAGTGCGCCGCCGGTTCGGGAAATCGTAGATGTACGGCAGCGGGAAGTTCGCGCCGGCACCGGCGCCCCCGGTTCCCCAGCTTTCACCGTCGAACGCGGTAAGCCGGCCATCCGCAGTAACTCCCGCTTTGACCCGTGCAGTCGCCGATGGGCGGTTGCCGGTATCCAGATGCTCTTCCTTGCGGTCGAGCATGAGCTTCACCGGAACTCCGGCCGCCTTTGCCAGTTTTGCGCAGGCGATGCCTTCGCTGCCTACCTGGGTCTTGCTGCCGAAACCGCCGCCCATGTATTGCGTGATGACGCGGATATCGGTTTGCGGAATCCCGAGCGCCTGCGCCATTTGCTGAGCGATGCTGAAAACGCCCTGCGTCGAACTCCACACCGTGAGTTTATTCCCCTCCCATTCGCAGACCGCGCCGTGCGTTTCCATGCAAACGTGCGTGATGACGTGCGTCGAGTAGGTCTGTTCAATGACGTGAGCCGCTTGTTTGAATCCGGCATCGAGATCGCCGTTCTCCTGCGCCTGTCCCGCGCGGGTGTTTCCACCTCGGAAGACCTGCGGCGCATCCGCCGCCATCGCACGATCGATGAGAGCCACCTGGGGCAGCACTTCGTACTGAACTTTGATGAGCCGCGCCGCGTCCCGGGCGCGCTCTTCGGTATCGGCCGCCACTGCAGCGACGGGATCGCCCTGATACATGGTCTCGGCGCCGTTCTCTTTCAATGTAAGCACGGCTTTCACGCCGGGCGCCTTTTGCGCATCTGAAGGATCAACGGAAACGACGCGGGCGTGCGGATGCGGCGAGCGGACCATCCTGCCGTAGATCATGCCTGGACGGTTGATGTCGAATGTGTATTTCGCGCGGCCCGTGACTTTGTCCGGGCCATCGAGACGCTTCACCGATGTGCCGAGCAGAGCAGGCTTTTCGGGCCATGCCCACTTTTTTGCCAGTTCGCTGACGGCTTGAGCATTCTGCGGATTCTGGGGTGCTTGTGGTTCAGCCACGGGTCACCCCCTTTGCTTTCATCGCTGCTTCGAAGACTCTGTTGAACGTCCCGCAGCGGCAGATGTTGCCGTCCAGTCCTTTCTTCAACTGCTCCTGAGTCGCGTTGGGATACTTCTCCAGGAACCCGACAGTGGCCATGACGAATCCCGGCGTGCAGAAGCCACACATCATCGCGTCGGCATCGCAGAAGGCCTGCTGGACGGGATGCAACCTGGTGCCATCCGCCAGACCGTCCACGGTGCGGATTTTCTTTCCCTGGACTTCGATCGCCAGAGTCGAACAGGAGTACACAGTTCGCCCATCAACAATCATGGTGCATGCGCCGCATGCCCCGCGATCGCATCCCCGCTTGTTGCCGGTCAGATCCGCGCGCATTCGCAGCGCATCCAGCAGCGTCACTCTCGGCTCAATGCGCAGATTTATCGGCTTGCCGTTGACATTCAATTGAACCGGAATCTCACCCGGTCCAATCACCTGCGGCCCCGGTGTTTGCGCTCCGGCCTCGGCGGCGCCGGCAACGGCCGTCACAAGACCGCCAACACTGGCGGACTTCAGGAAGTCGCGCCGCGAAACATTCCAGCTGTCATCTTTGGGCTTCATGATTGGCGCAATTATATATGCGCCGTTGAAGAAGAGAAAGAAACCCAAGAGGCACAAAATGTGACGGATTGGAAGTTCAAGTAACGCGGGGCGCGAGGCGCAGCAGCGCCTCGTCAGGCGGCGGGTTCGGATGTCGATGAACCGGCGACGGTCGATCCCAACACGCTCCTGGGGATCATCGTTTTTTCGTGTAACATCAGCCCTTGGGAGGAAAATTATCTTGCTGAACGGTAGTGCAAAACGACTTCTTTGTCCGCTGCGTCTGGCTGTGATGGTATCGCTGATGGCTAGCGCAGGTATTTCTCAAGACATGACGCTCCCCTATTACTCAATCAAGCACCCGCGAGTGCTTGCGATGATTGGTGGCTCCGCAGGGGAGTCCCGCAACGCGCGGCAGGCCCTAACGTATGCCCTGACCACCGTAAATTACCCCGTTACGTACATCGACGATGCAAAGTTGATCGACAGCCAGGCTTTGTCCCAGTTTGAGTTGTTCATTCAGTTCGGCCCGGTTCGGCTGGCCCCGGCGCAGGAGCAGGCTCTGGCGGACTTCGTCAATAACGGCGGCGGATTTCTTGCTCTCCACGACGCCCTCGATGGTCCGCGTGGAGGAGCCTATGAAAAGCTGATGGGTGGCAGCCTGGAACGTCATGCAGGTCCCTATCGCATGTGGATTCATGTGACTGACGCTAGCCGCAAGAGTCCTCTCACCTCTGGAGTGCGGGATTTCGAACTTCTCGAGGACCAGATTTTTCCCGTTTACGCCGTCGATGCTACGACGCAGGGCCGCGGTGGACCGCCTGCGCCAAATCCAGTGCAAGCCGGGGGTGCGCTTCCCGCGCCCGCCAGGGGAGGAGAAGCGGGCCGCCGCGGACAGGCGCACGGGCTGATCACCGCCTTTGCAATGGACAATACGAGCGACCCGGAGAGACTCAAGCTTCGCACCAATCAAATTACCAACCCCATTGCGGGATGGTGGCAGGAGATTGGCAGGGGCCGCATGTGTTACTTCTCGATAGGCAACACAATCGCGGGCATGAACCATCCCATGATGCAAAAGCTATATGAGAATGCATTTCGCTGGCTTACTCGGGAGAACTGAGTGCTGCGAGGGTCGAATTAAGAAAGGAGATAGCTAATGATACGGATCCTTCTCATCCAGACGGTGCGCAGGGCCATCCTGTTGTCTCTTGGGCTGTTTGCGATAGTGCCGGCATGGGGTCAACAATCACCGTTCTCAAGCATTAGGCGCCCGCGAGTCCTAATGCATAGCGGTTGCGGTTCGCAGGCTGCCGAGTTTCCGCGCCGTGCGATGAGCCTGGCGTTGACGGACCTCAATATGCCGACCGTCTACATTGAGGACCTGTCCCTGCTGACGCCCGAGAATCTCGCCAACTTCGATATTTTTGTCAATTCGGGTTCAGTGGACGCCATTACTCCGGAACAGGAGAAGGCGGTATATGATTTTGTACAGAACGGCGGCAGTTTCCTCGCACTGCATAACGCCTCAGCCGGCGGCGCTCGGGGCGGTTTATGGGAGCAACTCGTGGGGGGACGTTTTCAAAAGCATCCGCCGCCCTACATGATGAAGGTGCACGCCACCGAGGCAGGCAAAAAAAGCCCCATTATGAAGGGGATTGAAGATTTCCAAATTGTGGATGAGCACCATTTCGTCACCTACAACTTTGAGGAAGCCCCTGAGGGCATCGGCCCTGAGGGCCCTTTGAAGACCGCCTTCTGGACCAGCGCGCCTCACGTTCTGTTTCAATCGGATTCGATCGACAATACAGTCGATCCCGAACTCTCTAATTACGCGAGTTTTGCCAAGAACGGCGTGACGCCGCTGATCGGGGGATGGTGGCGTGAGGTAGGTAAAGGCCGCATGATTTTCTACGCACCCGGACACATGGCGGAGGTCATGTATCATCCCATGATGCAGAAGTTGTATCGTAATGCACTAACCTGGCTGGCCCGCGAGAACTAGGGGCGGAAGGAGCGCTGAATACACGAGGAATGCCAGAACGCCATGCCTCGATCGGTTCGATTTTCATCGCCTGGCCGCCGGAATGCAGCATGCCGCCATACCCGTCGCGACCAGCACTAAGGACACTGCAACGAAGGTCAATGGATCTGGGGAGTGACTCCGAAGAGCAGTCCGGACTGGGAAGGATTCTGGTTTTCAGTCAACTCTCAGACGTCCCACGGGCCTTGACTCCGCGAGAGGCTGCACCCCATCCCTTGCATTCGCTCCGCTCATGAAAGGTCACGATACGAGACCACGCGACTCTGTGGATGCGCGTGATTTAAAAACAAACTGAGCATGGTTAAAAAGGTTCGTGGTGTCCAGCCTCACCTGAAGACGATGTCCCTCGGCGATCGCAAATCAGCCTGACGAAAACTGTGGGATCGAGCCTGAACGGACGATTGCTCTCAGAAATTTGATCGATCAATCACACCATTGCATCACGCATCGTCGTTTGCCGTGCGGTGCGTATCCTTCAAAACCTAAAATGCCCGCACTTTATGTCGATTGCTTCGGGAACAGAGATCGGTCCGTATCGGATCTTGGCGCTGCAACCTAGCGGGCTCGCGAACGACCGGTCTGGCAAATACAATTCGATAGCTGTGCCTTCATTTTCTCGACGTGAGTCGTGTACTTGTGGCGCTCCTGCCGCACCGAGACGGTCAAGTCCTGGAGCTTTCGTTCGTACTCTTCTCCCATAAGGCGTTCTTTTGTCGACAACAGATGTTGCACGCGGCCGTTGATCTGTGAGCGCAGGGTTTCCAGCTCGGCGTTCAGCCGGTCGCGCTCGGATTCATATGCTGTGCGCGACTGCTCATAGAGCTGACATAGAGTCGCCTTTTCAAGCATTGCCTGATTCAATCGACTCGAAAGATCCTGGTTTTCACGGATCACTCTGTCCAGTTGGTCGGCGAATTCACCCAGCGAAGGCCGGTGACTGCCACGAACATCCGGGGACAAAACGCCAGCGTCGTCTTTGAGCAAAACGGTCTGTGTTGAACTCATGCGCACGTCTCACTGTTTGAGAAGGAATTAAGGGTTGAAGAACATGGCCGGACGGATTCGTTCGCCTCTTCTCCGGCAAACTCTGGGATTCCCGCCGACGAGGATTGACTGAATTTCAAGCCTTTCAAATACGCCTGAAGCTCCGCTTCACGAGCGGTTTCACGGATAAGTTTGGAAACGCCAGCCGAGGGTTTGTCGAGCATGGCTTCGATTCCCTGCCGGCACTCGCTCGAAGCAGCTTCGGTTTTTGCGGTTTCCGTCGTCAGTTCGCGCTGGTCGATAATGTTGCGCAAACCGGCAATCTGATCCATCAGGGCTTTCCGCTCGATCTCCCATTGCTGTTTTGCCAGGAGCATGCGCTCCTCAAACTCGGCCGCCGCTTCCATGTCTTCACAATGCAAGATACGAAGCAGCTCCAACCGGCCCGCGTATTCGGTTAAGAGTTTGGACAATGAGGAATGAGGCTCGTGAACTTCTTGACGGATATCCATGATCTTCCTGCTGCTGTTTGTTCGTTACGAAGTGTCTTGAGCAGTTTCGAGTCCCGAACGAACCAGAAGTAAAGAAGCTGGCCAGGTGGTTGATATTCGGAGGGTTGGGTAACTACGGTTATCGTCCCGAGCGGGTCCGCGTCCGAGTCACGCGTCAAAACGTTTCAATAAATGATGCTCGCTTACCGTCCGCTTACAGAGGGAAGTTCCCGAGTAGACCTCAGCACGTGGAACACCAACGGGCATGTGCGACGGATCAAGACCTTGCGTATCACGTCCCAGGAAAACTCTCACGAATTGTCATCCGCAATCACGTGTTCCGTCACTTCATTCGTGGATCGACGCGAGAAGCGAGGAGCGCCGGCAATGCCGCGTTTCACCAAGGGACTGGAAAATGCCGCGGAATCTTCATTAGATCCTTGTCGATCCATAGTCAGAAAGCGAGGTATCCACCTCGAAGGCGCAAAGGCATTCTCCACTTTTTCTGTAGACGACCTGCAGAAAGCTAAACAGTTCTACGGCCAGACACTTGGACTGAAGGTCGACGAATCGCCGGAGGGGTTGGAACTCCACGTAGGGGGCAACTCGAAGATATGCCACATCGACATCGCTGTCTTCCCGCGCGCGTTCTCGCGCAACTGAACCTCAGAAGTTCCACGGCCACCTCGAGTAGTCGTCATCTAAAGGTGTAGGATATTGGCGAGGTGCCGGTAAATGCGGCAAAAGTATTGCGACACGAAAGCCAGCGGTTTCGGGTCTCTTGAGGATGCGCTCTACCGTGAGAGAGTCTTGGAAGCCCGGCTTATGCCTCCTGTAAAAAAACTGCTTCTGGGTGAAGAGCTATTTGAAGATGCGTGCGCAATCACGTTGTCCGGCATCCGCAACCAGCACCCTGGAATAAGCGAGCAGGATTGTCAACAGGAGCTGGAGCGCAGGCTTCAGATGGCGCAACGTTTGGACCGGCTCCGGTGACCTCACGAGTCAGTCTGACAATGCAAGTCGCAGACGCATTAACCGCGAACCGAATCTCTTATGTCCTCACCGGTTCATTCGCGAGCAACTATTACGGCATTCCAAGATCAACCAACGACGCGGATTTTATTGTCCAGCTTGGTACTGCACTCGGGCGCGAATTCGCTTTGCAGCTCGGAGGCGAGTTTATTCTGGATGCACAATTGAGTTTTGAAACCGTTACGGGCACTTACCGGCAGTACGTTCGACATCGGAAAAGCAGGTTCAAGATAGAACTTTTTCTCTTGTCATCGGATGAACACGATCAGGAGCGTTTCCGCCGACGCGTTGAAGTCGATATGACCGATCGGAAGGTGTGGTTGCTTTCACCGGAAGACGTGATCATCAGCAAACTACGGTGGGCGCGCAATAAGGATCTGGATGACGTACGTAATGTGATGGCAGTTCAACAGAATCGTCTCGATTGGCCCTATATCGAAGCCTGGTGCCGCAGGCACGACACAGTCGATTTGATGAACGAAATCCGCGGCTCCGTTCCGGAGATTTGATCGCTAGACAGCGGCTTTGCCAAACGAAATGAGATCGGTGGGAATTCAGCCGCGGATTGTGCGGATCAAGCGACGCAAATTAGGGCGATTCCAAGAGCATCGCCCAACTGGTCGAAATATCCACACGTTCGGTTTCACCACGTTCCGCTTTGTACATCATGCGGCAGTTTTGAGGAGGCGTTTCCGGACGCACCCGCAAAAATAACCCAAGCCAGACTACAGATGTCGGTGTCTAATTTGATTTACTGCCACTCGAATAATGTGAAGGAATGAAGAGACTATGCCGTTTCGGTGCTCGATTCTGTTTTGCGCGATTTTCCTTTGGTGCGCTGATGGTGTGGCCTGCTCCGTCACGGCAGGATATCTGCCGCCGTCCAACTACGACTTGGTCAAAAGCAGCGAGGCTATTGTAGTCGCTCAGGCAATTTCGTTTCGAGGTGGGGCGTCGACTGACTTTGACGGGGAATTTACGTTTCGAGTATTGGAGCGGCTTAAGGGAAACTTATCAAAGGATCAATTCGTGATCGGTGGTACCGACAGGTACTCCGGAAAATCTGACGAGCATGATTTCACTTCCCCGCGTGAAGGTGCGTTCGCCGGCATGTGTACCGCCTATGATTACAGAGTGGGTAAGATTTTCGTACTTTTGTTGCGCCGCGTGGACTCGGAATGGTTACCCTCAGGTCCACCATTCACGCGAATTAATGAAGAAGTCGATAGCATCAACTCGCCGTGGGTCATTGCCATACGACATTACGTCAAAATCGCCGGATTGAACGATTACGAGGCCGAAAAGCTTGAATTGAAAAAGCTCGAGGAGGTGGCGTTAAAGAATCTCGACAGCCCACTATATCCTCTTGGCCTTGCTCATGATATCCAGCGTCATTTTCAAACACCCTATCCGACGCGATCCTATACTGACCTGAAAGCCTTGTTCGATGCTGCGCCTACAGATTCGCGATCCGACATCGTTTGGGCTCTCGCCAAGAGTACTCATCCGGAAGCCGCCACGTTCATCCGAGAACTAATTCGATCAGGACAATTCACAAGCTACATCGGACCTGTCGCCGAATATGTCAAGACGACTGGTGATCCCAGCACGGTCCTCGATCTTGCGGCGGGATATTTGAGAATCAAGGATAGGGAAACTCGATGGCCGATCATGTGGGCGCTGATAAAAGCAGCTCGTTCGGAACACATGCCAGCGATGTTGAATGTCCTGAAGTCCGCTGACGAAGAAGAGGCCGGCAGACTTGGCATATGGTTCGTCAAACATCCGGACGACGAAGCCAGAGAAATCATCAAGAAATTGCTTGATGGACAGTACGAGAAAAGATGGCAATTAACATTCAGTTTGTCGGGTTTGGGTGATCAGGAAACTTTGAATTGGGGAAAGAAAAGAGTCGCGACACCCGGTGAAAATCGCTGGATCGGCTACGAGGTTATTGCCGACTCGCCTTTGGAAGAAGCGGACACGTTGGCAAAGTCGATCATCAATAACAATGATCAGGTCGGGTGCAAATCCCTTGTAGAGGGTTACGGCGCAGACGGCATCCTATCGATGAATGCGAATCCGCACCGCTGGGATCGATTGCACGACATTATCAGTCTGTCCAACAAATCTAAGGATCTCGATTCAAAGATAAGAACGACGCTAAGGGATATGGCGCTGCGCGGCGATGAGAAGGCGAAACAGCTTCTCGAGCAACTGAAGTGAGCCTGCGCACGCTGTACTAACGATTATACCAACCCGTGTGAGTCCTTCTGAAAACGGGCCGGCGAATTGATACGTCGCCGGTATTTTAGTTTCACTGGACCTATCAATATATCCCAGTGTCGCGCAAGGCGGAGAGGAAATCTGGATAGCCACCGAAGGTGATATCGATATGCTGTTCGGAAAACAATTAAGGAAGCTCCCGGCCGGTACTGCTTATCTAGTTCCGTCCACTGGAATGACTCCCCATGCGAAGATCAACCTATCCGGCAAAACGGTCACATTTATCTATATGGTGAAGTAGAAACGTTAAACTAGCTCGCATACTCCGAAAGCAAACAGATCACAAAAGCTAGCGTGACCCAGCTCGAGGTCGCGTGGTCTAACCCATACGCCAACCTCGGTTTCGATCCGGCGGATAGCCGTTTCATCGCGCCAAGCAAAGCTTGGGAGGCCAGTTCGTGGAACAAGGTAAACATCTGTCGCGTCAGGGCGGTGCTGTTTTAATGAGGATGACGGGGAACACCGCATCGTAGAGCGAACAGCCGCATACATCCTTCTGCCTGAACGAGTCCTTTAAACACGAATACACCAACATCCTCGACCGAGACGCGCCATGCCTTGAACGCAACATCGATGTTTTTACATCGCTTCTGCGTGTTTAAATCGGTCCCAAGGTATTCGCGGACTCTTGCCGCAATCGCAGGGGCGCTGTCTGAACCCTTGGCAGTAGGAGCGCCCGCGCTCCCAGCGATATCCTCCGGCGATTTACCAAACGCAGTGGCGACGTCGTCGATCTCCAAGCCTGTGCGTTTGCGGGCCCAGACCAGGATGTCCTTATTAATACCGACGAGATATTTGCTCATGACCGGATCTCACGAATGCCGCTTGCGGCTGCGCATTCTACATTAGATTACCCGTCGTCCAACGGGCCTTGACTCCGCGAGAGGCTGCACCCCATCCCTTGCATTCGCTCCGCTCATGAAAGGTCACGATACGAGACCACGCGACTCTTTTGTTCCGCATTGCGGAATCCTCATGCTTGTTGCGCGGAGTTATGCGCAATGTAACTTCAATGTATTCAAGGCGTCCTATTCCGGATGCTGGAACGTGAGTCTATTCCGTGTTTTCCGCTCCATTGGCCGGACGTGAGTTGTACCTTCGTGGCTGTTGCAAACCTGTTCACCAGGTTCACTACGTCCCACAACGAGGTCGGATTATGGGCAACAAGATTTCTCGACGTTGCTCGCTGGAGGCGTGGTCGCGGGGCTCGCGGTCAGCTCATTACCCGAAGCTGCCACCGGACTCGGCACAGGGCGCCGAACACAATGTATTGGCTAACCAGCCGTGGGGTGGCATGCCAGGAAACGTGGCCCTGGAGGTAAAGGAAGTGTGGTCGCTGTCGCCGGAGGGAAAGGTCCTGACCATCACGACCAGCCGCAACACCCGGCGGCACAGACCAGTTACAGGACGCTTTACAACAAGAAGTAGGTGGAGGTCTCCATGTCGATTCTGCAACGGTGGATTTATGTAATTGTTTTGGGAACATTTGGGGCCGCAGCGGCTTTGGCACAGCAATCCGACGCTACTCTCTCGGGAACGGTGATGGATTCCGGTGGCGCAATTGTTCCCGGAGTGACGATAACAATTACGAACACGAAGACGGGTGTCCAAAATGTGACTCTGTCCAATGAATCCGGCGTTTTCATTTCACCGCCAGTGCCCCCAGGCGAATACCAGGTGACGGCTGAGCTTCCGGGTTTCAAGAAGTTCGTCCTCACCGGAATCACTCTCAATACCGGCGACAAAGTCAGCGTGAAGGTGACTCTCAACGTCGGAGAACTCGCGGATTCCATCGATGTGAGAGCGGAAGACGCACCGATACTGCAGTACGACAGCGCCTCTATCGGTCGCGCGATTACAGGAACGCAAGTGGCGCAACTCCCCCTCGTGAATCGCGATGCTTTGAGTCTGGTGAACACCACTGCCGGTGCGCAGGACGCCAATATCAATGGCGTCCAGCGAACGGGCTTGAATATCTCGATGGACGGGATCAACATTCAAGACCTGCGCACAAACTTCGGCCTGACGACTCCCATGTTCACCAGTGTGGACCGCGTCGGCGAAGTGAAAGTCGTTACTTCGCCCGCCGACGCCGAATTGGGGCGTGGTGTGGGGCATATCATCATCACTTCTCGTGGCGGCACCAACCAACTGCACGGCACTCTTTTTGAACAACTCCGGAACACCGCACTCAACAGCAACAGTTTTTTCAATAACCTTAATGGGCTGGGTCGCAACATTTTGATCCGGAATCAGTTCGGCGGAAGCATTGACGGTCCTATTCGAAAGGATCGAACGTTCTTCCGTTTCCATATCGAAGCGCAGAGGTTGAGCCAGCAGAGCACGGTCACCTCCACGGTGTTGACGGAATCGGCAAGACGCGGGCTATTCCGCTTCTATCCCGGTGTCCAAAATGGTAATGCCCAGGCCACGGTTCCCACTGTTGACGTGCTGGGCAACCCCGTCAAACCCGCATCCGCTTCCGGAGACTTGCAGACAGTGACTTTGTTCGGGCGTGATCCCTCCCGTTCGGCGGCCGATCCGACGGGTGCGGTACAAAAGGCGCTTTCGTTGATGCCTATGCCCAACAACTTTCGCGTCGGCGACGGATTGAACACTGCCGGCTACACCTGGCAGCGAAATGCACCTTTCCCACGCACACAGTGGGATTTTCGTATCGATCACTACTTCACGTCGGCCGAGCGCCTGGCCATCAATTACACCCACGAGAATTCCGATAATCCGAACGGCAATCAGGCGGCGGCTTACCCGGGTGTGCCGGGAGGGACACTCACGTCGTGGGTTCGGACTCTCTCGCTGAATCTGTCATCAACGCTGCGCCCCAACCTCGTTAATGAGTTTCGTACGGGTTTCAACCGACCGAATCAGCAGTTCTATGCTCCGTGGGATCTTCAGGGCAGCGGTTATCTTCCGCAGATCGGCGGACAGCCTTATCAACTCGGCTCCAGCCAATTCACCGGCCCGTATGGCAACAATAACAACCCGACGGCACTCATAGGACCCTACGGGCGAATCACATCCGTGTATCAATTCGCCGATAACATCGCCTGGCTCAGAGGCCGTCATGCCTGGAAGACGGGGATCGAGATCTGGGACGTTGTGAGCAATGGCTTCAATGCATTTAACGTCATGCCGCGAGTCAACAGTGGGAATGGCTTCGCGGGTGCTCCTTTAAATATCACTTCGATTACCGGCATCGGTGCGAACGGCACCTTGGCGCAAGGCATCCTGAACGATCTGGCGGGCAGTGTCGACAGCATCACCCAGGCATTCAATATCAACGGGCCGAAGGATCCTCAGTATGTTCCCGGTCTGACGAAGCAACGGAGCTGGAAGAGTCAGGAATATACCTGGTTCCTCAAGGACGATTACAAGGTCTCCAGCAACTTGACGTTGAACCTCGGCGCTCGCTACGAATACTACCGGCCTCTGTACGATTCCGGGGGGCGAACTGCCGCTCTCGCCGGCGGGTCCGGTAGCATCTTTGGAATTTCGGGGAACAACTTTGACGCGATGTTCCGGCCCGGCGCCAATGCGGGTTCGATGACGCAGTCGTATCTGGTAGACAAGAATTCGCCGAACCCCGATAAGCGAATGTATTTGCCCGATCGCAACAACTTCGGACCTGCTGTGGGTTTGTCCTGGAATCTTCCCTCTTTGCCAATGCTGGGGAACCGTTCAGTCGTGTTGCGGGTGGGATACGGATGGGCTTACGAGAAGGTCACACCTCGTCATGTGGATGACGCGTCAGGTAGCATGCCGGGCGTCAATTACGTGTATGTCTACCGCGCGGCCAGCCCGGCCAATCTTCAGAACTCCGTACTTCCCCTCGCCCCGCAGGATCGGCCGTTGGCGAACATCCCGTTCACGGACCGGTCGCAAACCACCCATGCCATGGACGATCATCTGCGACAACCCTATGTCCAAAACTGGAATGTCGGGTTGGAATTCGCCGTGACCGCGAACAGCAATCTGCGGCTGACTTATCTGGGTAGCAAGGGAAGCCGGCTGTATCACGCCACGAATATCAATGAAACGAATGTCTTTGAAAACGGCATATTGGATGCGTTCCGCATCACACAGGCGGGAGGAACTGCCGCGTTGATGGACAAGCTGTTCCTCGGTCTGAATGTGCCTGGCGTCGGCGTCGTCAATGGTGCGAGCATCACGGGATCGGACGCGGTTCGCCGAAGCACAACGATGAACGCGTTTCTGGCCGCCAATGACGTAGGTGGTTTTGCGAATTTCCTGAACACCAGCAACTTTATTACGGGAGAGATCGGCGGACTTCCGCGTCGCGTCGGTTTGCCGGAGAACTGGATCACGGTTAATCCGCAATTCCTCGCCGCCAACTACACCAGCAACTTTGGAAGTTCGATCTACCACTCTTTCCAAGTAGAGTACAACAAGCGCTTTTCCGCAGGGTTTAGCTTGAACGCCAACTACACCCTGGCGAAAGCGTTCGGCGACGAAGAGGGAGACCAAACCTCCGAGCAGGTTTTCAATTTCAAAACCCTGCGAGATCGGTCCCTCAACCGGCGGCTGCTCGGGTTCAGCATCAAGGATGCATTCAAAATGTCCGGCGTGTACTCGCTGCCTGTTGGCGGTGAGCATACCCTCTTGGGAGCATCCTCTCACCAATTCCTATCAAAACTCGTCAGCGGTTGGCAAACTGGATGGGTGCTGACGATGCAATCGGGAGCGCCACTCGCCATCACGGTCGCCGGAAACACATTCAACAGCTTCGGCGGCTCTACGGCGGTTCCTCTCGCCGATATACCCTCAAACTTCGGCAGTGTGTCGCGCACTGCGAGCGGAGTGACGTATTTCAAGGGATTTTCTGTAGTCACGGATCCGATCGTGGAAACCTACCCCACGGAGTTCCGTGCGAGGAGCACGCTTCGCGCGATTGCCGACCCGAGCGGAAAAATCATTCTGATCAATCCGGCGGTAGGAACGTTGGGCTACTTAAGCTCGCGGCCATTGGTAGGTCCCGGGATCTTCAATCTCGATTTGAACCTCATCCGCACTTTCCAACTCCAGGAGGGTCTACAGTTCCAAATTCGCGCGGATGCCACCAGTGTCACTAACACTCCGCAATGGGGTAATCCGAACCTGAACATCAACACAACAAACTTCGGCGCAATCACGAGTGCTGGCGGGAATCGTATCGTGACTTTGGAGGGTCGACTTCGGTTTTAGTTGACGTCTACACTATGGGCTGTGTGTTGAGGTGCATATGGCAATGCGACTGAAAGTCCTGAGCAGCGGGATGGCGATGATTGCCTTTGCGTCGTTGTTGGCCGCAGCCGTCAATGATTTAAGGCTTATTGACGCGGCGAAACGCGGTGATGTTAATGCCGTGCGAGCGCTACTGCGCCAGGGCGTTCCGGTGGATGCTGCGTCCGCCGATGGAACCACCGCGCTGCACGAGGCCGCCCGCCGAGAAGACCTTGCGGTTGTCGAAGTCTTGCTGACCGCCGGCGCGGACGTCCGGGCAGCCACTCGCTACAAGATCACCCCGCTCTCCATTGCCTGTGCCAACGGGAACGCTGCCTTGATCGACCGGCTGCTGAGGGCCGGCGCCGGCGCCAGTGCGACTTCGGAAGAGGGACAGACAGCGCTGATGACTGCGGCACTCAACGGAAAGCCGGAGGCCGTGAAGGTGCTGCTGGCCCGCGGCGCCGACGTCAATATCCAGGAACCGGTCCGAGGACAGTCCGCGTTGATGTGGGCGGCATCGGAAGGGAACACAGCCACCGCCGAACTGTTGATGGAAGCGGGGGCGGATCTGAAGTTGAAGTCGAAAGGTGGCTTCACCGCACTGTTGTTCGCCGTGCGGGGCGGTCATACTGAAACGGCCCGGACGCTGCTCAGCCATAGAGCCAATGCGAACGACACGGTGCCGGACGGCACCAGCGCGTTGAACATGGCTGTTCTGAACGCCTACTACGAACTCGCGATTGTGCTGCTGAAAGCCGGCGCCGATCCCAATGCGCCGGATGCCCGGGGCTCGGCGCTGCACACGCTTGCCTGGCTTCGACAACCCGGGTCCGACGGTGGAAACGGCCTCGGACGACGTTCGTACGGTGTTCCACAGCCTGTCGGAAACGTGACATCGCTCGAGCTTGCGAAGGCTCTGCTCGATCACGGCGCCAATCCCAACGTTCGCATCGAGTGGCAGGAGCCGGGATACAACGGCGAGACGATGAAAAACCCGCCTCTCATCACCCTGGGACGTCATTTCCTCAGCTATCAAGGCGCGACGCCGTTCTACCTTGCGGCGAAACATGGAGACGCTCCGTTCATGAAGCTGCTCGCAGAGCGTGGCGCCAATCCGAAAATTCCGACGGTCCTTGGCATCACACCGCTTATCGCGGCCTCCGGGCTGGATTACTGGGAAGGCGAGTCGCCCGGGCCTTTCACGGGTGTCAGTGAAGCCGAACGACTGGAAGCGGTGAAGGTTGCTCTCGAGCTCGGTAACGACATCAACGCCGCGGCCGATTTCGGCAACTACAAGATGGAAGGCGACCCGGAATACCTGTTGCTCTACTATCCGCTAAACAATGGCGAGCTAAAAAACAACATCCATGCCGATCCGCGCTGGAGCGGAAGCACGGCGCTGCACGCGGCAGTCGTGTCCAATCAGCCGAGTCTCGTTCAGTATCTTGTCGATCATGGCGCCAATATCAACGCCAAAACGAAGAGTGGGTGGACTCCGCTAATGATGGCGCGCGGTGTCTTCTTCGCCAACCTCGGGAGGGAGTTTCCAGCCGCCGAGGAGATTCTAAAGAAAGCCAAGGCGGGCAAACAATAAGACGTCTTGAAGGTTTTGAAAATGTCCTATATGCAACTACGAAGCCGTCGCGCCGTTTGGTCAATACTGGTGCTTGCGTTCCTGCCCCTGGTCGCGCTGCGCGGGAGCGCTCAGGTCACCTCGGCCTCCCCACAGACAATGCAGCAGGCAGGTGCGACGATCGGAAAGTATTGCGCCACGTGCCACAACGAGCGAATGCGCACGGCAGACCTGGTGCTGGATCCGTCGGCGATGGACCGGATTCCGGCAGATGCGGAGCGATGGGAAAAAGTGATTCGGAAACTCGAGGCCAGGTCGATGCCGCCTCCGGGTGCGCCGCGGCCCGATGGCGCCAGCTACGATGCGCTCAAAGGGTACCTGGAAAATGAGATTGACCGCGCTGCTCAAGCCAAGCCCAATCCAGGGAAGCTGCCGATCCTGCACCGTTTGACTCGGACCGAGTACCAGAATGCCGTTCGCGATCTGCTGGCAATCGAGGCGCTGCCGAAGGACATGGACTATTCGATATTGCTGCCGCCGGACAATGCAATGAGTGGCTTCGACAACATCGCCGACCTGCTGTTTGTCTCGCCCGCCGCGATGGAGAGCTACCTGGGGGCAGCAGAAAAAATCAGCCGTCTGGCTGTGGGAGATCCGTCCGCTCCGGTGATGTTCAACACGTATCGGATGCCGGACGAGTATCCTCAAACGTCGCGCACGGACGACGCATTGCCGGAAGGCACACGCGGTGGACTGGCGATTACGACGTACTTTCCGATGGACGGCGAATACGGATTCAAGCTGACCTTGGCGGGTAATGCCGGCGACGAACAAAAACTTGAAATCAGCGTCGATGGCGAACGCATGCGTGTCGAGACTATTGCCGTCGCAGGGGGGCGAGGCGGCAGAGGCGGTGGGCGCGGCGCTGGCCCAGGCGCGCGAGGAGGTGGCGCTGTTGGAGTGCCGGCCGCCGCGACAGCGGATGACGACGCGAACGATTTCACTTTCGGGCGCGGCGGCCGCCAGGGACCTCTCGACATCCGAATTCCAGTCAAGGCCGGACAACGCGTGGTGCACATCACTTTTATTGAACGGAACGAAGTGCGGGACGAACAGGTGCTGCGTCCGCGGCTACGCGGAGTGGGTCCAGCGCTTGGCATCGCATCAGTGGTGATCAGCGGCCCCTATGACGTCAAAGGCCCGGGAGAGTCACCATCTCGCCGGCGCATCTTTGTTTGCAGGCCCGCGTCTCCTTCGGAAGAGACACCGTGTGCAAGGCGCATTCTGTCGACGCTGGCGCGGCGCGCGTACCACCGGCCAGTCACTGATGAGGACGTGCAGAGCCTCTGGTCCTTCTACACCAGCGGAAGCGCGGACGGCGGATTCGAACGTGGGATTCAACGCGCGCTGCAACGGCTTCTGGTGAGTCCACAGTTCCTGTTCCGCATCGAACGCGATCCGCCGAACGTCCTGCCCGGATCCTCGCATCCCGTGAGCGACCTCGAACTGGCATCCCGGCTGTCGTTCTTTCTCTGGAGCAGCATACCGGACGATGAACTGCTGAACGTTGCGACGCAGGGAATGCTCCGGCAGCCCGGTGTGCTCGAAAAGCAGGTAAAGCGGATGATGGCCGATGCCCGTTCTTCAACGCTGGTCACGAATTTCGCAGAGCAATGGTTGTACCTCCGCGACCTCGATTCCAAACGACCGAACGAAATTCTGTTTCCGGATTTTGACGAGTCGCTCCGCGTCGCGCTCCGACGGGAGACCGACCTTTTCCTGGAAAGTGTCCTGCGCGGGAATGGCAGTGTGCTCGATTTGTTGTCGGCGAACTACACCTTTGTTAATGAGCGACTGGCCAAGCATTACGGCATTCCGAATATCCACGGCCCCGAATTTCGGCGGGTGACGTTTTCGCCGGGAAATCCGCGTGGTGGACTGCTCGGCCAAGGCAGCCTGTTGACGATTACGGCGTACGCAAACCGCACGTCTCCCGTAAATCGTGGCAAGTGGGTGCTGGAGAATCTGCTGTCCGCGCCTCCACCGCCTCCACCGCCAAACGTTCCAGCGCTGAAGACAGAAGGCAACGCTCCAGGAAAGACGCTGACGATGCGGGATGCGATGGTGCGCCATCGGGCGAATCCGACGTGTGCGAGTTGCCACTCCCGGATGGACCCCATCGGCTTTGCGATGGAGAATTTCGATCCCGTGGGGCGTTGGCGTGATCAGGATGGCGGTAATCCTATCGACGTGTCCGGAGTGTTCCCCGACGGCACGAAATTCGAGGGTATGGCGGGCCTCAAGGCTGCACTGCTCAGCCATCCCGAGGAGTTTGTCTCGACGGTAACGGAGAAATTGCTGATGTATGCACTCGGCCGCAACGTCCAGTACTTTGACCGACCGGCTATCCGCGCGATTGTCAAAGATGCTGCCCGAACGAACTATACTTTTGAATCGCTCGTTTTGGGTGCGGTGAAGAGCGTTCCTTTTCAAATGCGCGAGACGCAGGCGGCTGCTGAGACGAAGAAAGCGGCACACTAGGAGAAGAAGATGACGTTTGTGACACAGAAGGCTTTGGAACGGCGGACCTTCCTTCGAGGAATGGGCGCGATTGGGGTTTGTCTTCGTCGGGTTTCCAGGATACCCCACACATGGCGAAGTACGACCTCCTCAACTCCCGGGTTGGGTTTAATCTTTATCGCTAACGGTGTGTTCCAGGATCAGTGGATCCGGTCGTCGACCGGTCGGAACTTTGAACTGTCGCCGATTCTGAAACCACTCGAGCCGGTAAAGAGTCATGTCAACGTATTGAGCGGGCTTTCACATCTGGCGGCAGACACCCGAGGCGACGGCACCGGCGATCATCCGCGTTCCTCGGCCGTTTGGCTCACGGGCGTTCATGCCTATGACCGCAGCCGGCCCGATATCGAAGTACGGCTGGCGACATCGGCCGATCAAATTGCGGCGCGTGAGCTTGGCAGAACAACGCTGCTGCCGTCAATCGAAGTGAACCTCGACCTGCCGACGCAGGGCGCCTGCGATACGAGCGATTGTTTTTTCAATAACACCATTTCCTGGCTCAATCCGACCACGCCCAATCCACCGGAGATCCATCCCCGACTTGTCTTTGAGCGGATGTTCGGCGACGGCGGCGCTCCCGAACAGCGGCTGGCGCGGATCCGGCGCAATGGAAGCATTCTGGATTCGGTCCTTCAGGAAGTAGCGGGTCTCAGCAAGACGCTCGGTTCCGGAGACCGCACAAAGCTGACGGAGTACGTCGAAGCTGTCCGCGAGATCGAACAGCGCATCGAAGCCTTCGAGGGGCGAGGCGTTCATGCGATCGATTTGCCCGATCGCCCGATCGAGATTCCCGGCACATTTGAGGAACACATCAAGCTGATGTACGAACTTCTGGCGCTTGGCTTCCAAGCCGATGTCACGCGCGTCTTCACGTTGATGGTATGCAGGGAGTTGAGCACTCGCACGTACAGCAATATCGGAGTCCCGGATGGCGTACATACGGTGTCGCATCATCGAAACGATCCGGAGATGATCCGGAAGAAGGCGAAGATCGACAACTATCACATCGAACTTCTGACATATTTCCTACAAAAGCTTGCGAAGACTCCGGACGGCGACGGCACGCTGCTGGATCACAGCCTGATCCTCTATGGCGGCGGCATGGGCGACGGAAACCTCCATCGTCATTCGGACCTTCCGACTCTAATGGCGGGAAAACTGGGCGGCCAGTTCGAAACCGGCCGCCATCTGCCCTATAAGCTGGACACGCCGATGTCGAACCTTCTCGTCACGATTCTAAACAGGGCGGGCGTCCGAATCGACTCTATTGGAGACAGCACGGGACCGCTGGACGTGTAGGCACTACCAGCTCTCCTGGCGATGAACCCTGAGTATTCGTGGATGGTTCGCATGCCTACGTTTTCATCAAGTCACCCCGCCGCTCCCGGCAACCGCAAATTTTTTCTCTCGGTGGGCCGATTTCCTCCAGACGACGCGATTAGTAATGATGGGGCTGTTCGGAAACACCGTCGACCTCAGGTGTATTTTCTTGAGTTTTCCCAAACTCCACACCTATCATCCCGACCACAGTACCATTCCAAACAACAGAACCTCCAAGGAGGAGATTATGAGTTTCAAACGGTTGTCTCTCCCCAGCGACAGCTTTCTCGGCAGAAGGATTTCCCGGCACCTTCGCGAGTTTCATGGCTCTGATCAACAAATCGGGATCGCAAAACCTTCTCGCCGGAACTTTCTCGCAAGTGCGGCTGGCGCTGCGGGCCTGGCTTTCTGGATTCCGGAACTGGGCGCTCAGGGTAACGGCAAGAGCGTTGGTAAGAGCTCCGATCCGAAGCCCATTCCGGGAGGAGTTTCGCCGTTAGGTGTATTCATCCACCATTTTCCAGCGCAGGCGACCGCAACTCCATTGGCGACGCTCAATGAACCCTCGCAGATTACGGACTTCAAGGGCTTCGTGGGTCTGAACCGGGTTCGCGGCGCCGGAAGAGGTTCGGGATTTGTGGACCCGTTGGCGTTTCAAGCGGACATGGGTTTCATGAAAGGTGAGTTCATCGCGGAAGACGGTAAACTGCACGAGGGTGTCTTCGGGTTCATATGATTGGATATCTTCACCGGTCCGGTTGGATCGGCAGTCACAACGCAACAAATCCACGACTACGCTCCCATTATTCCTCCCAGTGGGCTGTTCTGGACGATGACGCTTCATCCCAACAGCGTCCAGGTGGAATTCAACTCCGCAAGAGCATCGATGCATGCGGAAGGTCTATCCGTTCCCGACACGCACGATCTCGGAAACTCGCTGACACACGGCCAGGGGACAAACGCCACCAATCCCCCGATACCCCCTATTGCTCCGGTTCCTGCCACGGTGTCGTTCGACGTTCAGTGGGGCGGTGAGATTGCCGGCAGCGATGGTGTGAGCCGGACGACTATTGTGAATGAGGCTCAAAACTTCCGAGGCGATTTCATCAAGACAGGCTCCACGATAAAGTGGTCCTCCATCCAGAACGGGTTCTTTTTCGAATCCGAGGATCCGAACCCAGCGCGCAGCATCGGCGCAACGATAGGCCGCGAGCGCAATGGTGTTTTCTTTAACCAGGAAGACGGCGACTAGGCTGCACTGTAACAGTGCACCGGGTAGCGCCGGCTGTAGGCGCGGCTTCAAAACGTGTGAACGAATTTGAAAGATGGTTCCACGAAGCCCGTCGCTGCGCTCTGGGTTCTGCACATTGCGGCAAAACCGACAGAACCCGGAGCGCAGCGACGGGCTTTGGAAAAGCGGTTTGAATTGCGTCGAGTGGTATGATGAACGTGAAGATGAAACGTCAGCGTCCAATCCGTTACCTGCTGATGGCGGGCCCGCCGCCGACATACTAGTTCTCCGAGCGAGTCTCTTTTAAACCCATTCATCGTTTCATTCGTGAGGTTAGTTCATGGCCGACAAAATCCTTGTGGGCGTCGCATGGCCCTATGCGAACGGTCCATTGCACGTGGGGCATATTGCGGGCGCTTACCTGCCCGCGGACATTTTTGCGCGCTACCACCGGCTTCGAGGCAATGACGTATTGATGGTGTCCGGTGCCGATTGCCACGGAACGCCGATCACTTTGCAATCCGCCCGGGAAGGCGTCACGCCGCTGGACGTCATTCGCCGGTACCACGGTTCATTCATCGAAACGTTTTCCGCATTGGGAATCAGCTTCGATCTGTTCACGCAGACGTACACGGAGAATCATTACGCGATCACTCAGGCGTTTTTTCTAAAACTGCTCGACGAAGGTTATCTGCACAAAGCCAGCGCGCTGGGAGCCTATTCCGAATCGCTCGCGCGCTTTCTTCCTGACCGATTCATCGAAGGTGTGTGCCCGAACTGCGGCTTTGCCAGAGCCCGTGGTGATCAATGTGAGAACTGCGGCAAACTCCACGAGCCATCCGACCTCGGCGCGCCCAGATCCACGCTGGATGGCGGCCCTATCACTTTCAGAACGACCGAACATTTTGTGCTGGCGCTGGACAAACTGGAGCCCCGGTTGCGCGAGTGGCTCGATTCGAAGAACCGAAGTTACTGGCGGGCCAACACGCTGCAATTCACGTTGAACTGGTTGCGTGAAGGTTTGCGCGGCCGCGCCATCACTCGCGACCTCGAGTGGGGAGTTCCGGTACCTGTCGATGGCGACGGTTTTAAAGACAAGCGAATCTACGTGTGGTTTGATGCGGTGATCGGGTATTACTCGGCTTCAATCGAGTGGGCCGTTCGGACTGGCGCGCCTGAACGATGGCGTGAGTGGTGGCAGAACCCCGACGCACGCAGTTACTACTTCATCGGTAAAGACAACATTCCCTTTCATTCGATCATCTGGCCGGCAATGCTGATCGGCTACAGGGGACTTGCGCTGCCTCACGACATTCCAGCAAATGAGTTCTACAACCTCGAAGGTGAGAAGATGAGCACGAGCCGCAATCATGCTCTTTGGTCGGCAGATCTTGAAAACCGTTATGCTCCCGACGCGATTCGCTATTACCTTTCAGCGACGGCGCCGGAAGGTCGTGACAGCGGGTGGTACTGGAACGACTTCGTTCGCCGCAACAATGATGAGCTTGTCGCGACCTGGGGAAATCTCGTTCACCGCGTTCTTCACATTGCATATCGGGAGTTTGGAAGGGTTCCGCAACCCGGAGCCTTCACGGATACGGATCGTGACCTTATTACCGCAGGCGAGTCCGCATTCGATCGAATCGGAGCGCTGATTCAGGGCGTGCAACTCAAGTCCGCACTGCAGGAGACGATGGGACTCGCACATCGCGTGAATCAGTACATTTCGGTAAACGAGCCATGGAAGCTGGTGAAAACGGATCGGGGACGAGCGCAGACAGTGATCTACACAGGACTGCAGCTGATCGACAATTTGAAGATCCTGTTTTGCCCGTTCCTTCCGTTCACGAGCCAGCAACTGCATGAGTTGCTCGGATATGAGGTGACGCTCTCGCCCCAACCGGTTATCGAAGAGGCGAAAAGTCCGGATGGGGACAGCCGTCGGGTGCTGACAGGTAACTACAACAGTGTTTCACAATGGCAGCCAGCGAAACTGCCGGTGGGTGCCGTCGTCCGCGAGCCCAGGCCGCTCTTTGAAAAACTGCAGCTATAATCGCACCATGGACGATGATTCCGCCGGCAAGCTTTTCGAAAAACTGGTCGACATCATGGCAACGCTTCGAGGTCCGAACGGCTGCCCATGGGACAAGGAGCAGGATTTCAACACACTCAAGCCCATGCTGGTCGAAGAGGTGTACGAGGTTCTCGAAGCGATCGACAACCACGACTTCGACGGTGTATCCGAGGAGCTTGGAGACCTGCTTTTACATATCGTGTTTCAGGCGCAGCTCGGAAAGGAGGCAGGAACATTCGACATCAACACCGTGATCACGAAAATTTGCGACAAGCTGGTGCGCCGTCATCCTCATGTGTTCGGGACCGAATCCGCCGGATCGTCCGAACAGGTGATCAAAAACTGGGAGGCCATTAAGGCTCGCGAGAAAGCGGAAAAGTTGAACAAGCGCACACCCGAGCAACGCTCGCTGTTGGAAGGCATTCCGAGCAAGCTCCCCGCAATTCACGAGGCGCATCAGATTTCGTCGCGCGCGGCGCGCGTAGGTTTCGACTGGCCGGACATCGAAGGCATTTTCGACAAACTTCAGGAGGAACTGCGCGAGCTGAAAGACGTCATCGCCGGGGAAACGAATGGTCCCCGGCAGGATCGTCTCGAAGACGAAATCGGCGATCTGCTTTTCGTCATGGTTAACATTGCGCGTTATCTGAAGATCGATTCGGAATCGGCGCTAAAGCGCGCCAACAGGAAATTCAAATCGCGTTTTCAATTCATGGAATCGGCGCTTGCTCGCGAAGGTAAAACGCTCGATCAGGTCGGCCTCGACGAAATGGAAACGCTCTGGCAGCGGGCAAAATCGGAAACGGTTGCATGATCATACGTCCCATCACGAAACTCGACGAACTCCAACGCTGTCTCGAACTGCAACGCGAAACGTTCGGCTGGGCGGACGTCGATCTTCTGCCCCGCCGCGTCATGGTCGTGTTGAATCATATCGGCGGCCTCGTCCTGGGCGCGTTTGACGGCGACAAGCTCGTTGGGTTCCTTAACGCGATGCCCGGTATCCGGAACGCCATGCCGTATTGGCATTCGCACATGCTGGCCGTAGACAGGTCTTACTGGAATTCGGGTGTAGGCTCGCAGCTGAAGCTTGCGCAACGCGACGCCGCGCGAGAGCGGGGAATATACCGCATCGAATGGACGTTCGATCCGCTCGAATCGAAGAATGCGTACTTCAATATCGTCAAGCTTGGAGTCATCGTGCGCCGGTACTATCCGAATGTTTATGGCGAGACGTCAGGCGCGCTGCAGCGCGGTCTCGACAGCGATCGCGCTATTGCCGAGTGGTGGATCGACAGACCGCGCGTGCAAGTTGAAGGCGACGTCCGTCGCGTCGTCATTCCCGCAGATCTCCAATCGCTGAAGAAACAAAGCATCGAATCCGCACGCGATGTCCAGATGCGCGTTCGTGAACAGTTTTTGAAAAACATCCAGGACGACTACTTCGTCGCCGACTTCCAGCGTGACGACGAATGGAGCCAGTACCTATTTACGAAAGGCGCCCTCAATGTTTATTAAGCGGATTGAAATGCGCGAGCTGCGCATGCAGCTGCTTCACCCGTTCGAAACGAGCTTCGGCGTCACTCAAGAGCGTCGCATCGTCGTCATTACAGTGACCGACGGCGAACGAGTCGGATACGGTGAGGTTACGGCCGGCGAGGGTCCCTTTTACAGTCACGAAACCAGCGAAACCGCGTGGCACGTCCTTCGCGATTTCATCATTCCGTCCGCCATCGGCCGCCAAATCGAAACGACTGTGCGCGATTATCCGGCCATCGTTCGCGGCATACGCGGACACAACATGGCCAAGGCGGGATTGGAGACCGCGCTGTGGGATCTGGAAGCGAAAACGGCGAACAGGCCGCTATGGAAGTTTCTCCGTGGATCGCGTGAAAGAATCGACTGTGGAGTGTCGATCGGAATCCAGCCCAGCATCGACAAGCTTCTTGCGAAAATCGATACGGAAGTGAAAGCGGGTTACCGGCGCATCAAGATCAAAATCAAGCCCGGCTGGGACGTGGATGTCATTCGGCAGGTGCGCGAAGCGTTCCCGAAGATTCTGCTGATGGGCGATGCGAACTCCGCCTACACGCTGGCCGATATCGAGCTGTTCAAGAAAATGGACAATTACAACGTGATGATGTTCGAGCAGCCGCTCCACTACGAAGACATGATCGATCACGCGGAACTGCAGAAGCACATCGGCACGCCCATTTGCCTGGACGAGTCGATTCATTCGGCGGAAGATGCGCGAAAGGCAATCCAGATCGGCGCCTGCCGCATCATCAATATCAAGCTGGGTCGAGTCGGAGGCCATCGCGAAGTCCGCGCGATCCACGACATTTGCCGCGACAACGGCATTCCGGTGTGGTGCGGTGGAATGCTCGAATCGGGGATCGGCCGAGCCCACAACGTCGCGCTTTCCAGCCTTGATAACTTTTCGTTGCCGGGCGATGTGTCGGCCAGCAAGCGATACTGGACGGAAGACATTGTCGACCCGGCTGTCGTCGTGTCGCCCGAAGGACAAATTACCCAACGCGACCAGCCGGGCATCGGCTACAGCGTTAAAGAAGACCTCATCAAGCGAATCAGTGTTCGCTCGCAGGTTTTCACCGCATGAAGATCTTCGAAGCCGATTGGGTGTGTCCCGCATCCTCGGCTCCGATTCCCGACGCATTTATCGCTGTCGATAGCGGCCGGATCACGGCCGTCGGTCCAATATCCGCGGCTCCTGCGGCTGGCGAACGTGTCCGGTTTGAGGGTTGCGCCGTCATCCCCGGTTTCGTGAATGCTCATAGCCACCTGGAGCTCACGATCCTGCGTGGTTTTCTTGAGGATATCGACTTCTTCACCTGGATTCGCACGGTGACGCTCACGAAGGAACAGCGGCTCACGCGCGACGAAATGTTGTTGTCCTCGCGTCTTGGTGTCGTGGAGTCGCTGGCGGCCGGCGTGACTTGCGTGGGTGAAGTGATGGATACGGGGACGTCATGGCAGGCGATGCAGGAGTACGGCTTGCAGGGAGTCGCGTATCAAGAGCTGTTCGGTCCGGCCGATCTTCATGTTGAAGAATCGCTGAAAGGACTGCGGCTAAAAATCGACGCGATGAGTCCTCTGCAGTCCGAGACACAGCGGCTCGGTGTGTCGCCGCACGCACCGTTTACGGTGTCGCCTCGATTGTTCCGAACCGTCAAGCAATACGCGCGGTCGGAAGGGCTGCCCGTCACCGTCCACATCGCGGAGTCCAACGACGAAGAGCTGTACGTGCGAATAGGACAGGGACCCTTCGCTGAACGGAATCGAGAACGCCAGTTCGAGGTTGAGGCCGCCGGGTGCAGTCCTGTAGCGCATCTGGGCCGCTGCGGCGTGTTGGATCGCGACACGCTGCTCATTCATGTCATTCGAACCGAGGATTCGGATATCGACGTCCTGCGGCGAACGGGCGCCGCTGTGGTGCATTGTCCGAAGTCGAATGCGAAGCTTGGCCACGGCATCGCACGTGTCGTCGAAATGCGAGACGCCGGCGTGCGAATGAGCCTCGGCACGGACAGTGTTGCGAGCAATAACGTCGTCGACATGTTCGAGGAAATGCGGGAAGCCGTGTTTATGCAGCGCGCCCGGACCGGCAGGTTCGATGCAATCGACGCCCACTCGGTCTTTCGTATCGCGACACTCGGTGGAGCCGAATGCCTTGGCCTGGCGCACCATCTTGGAAGTTTGGAAGCCGGGAAGCGTGCCGACTTCGTCGTGGTGGATCTGAACGATCCCGCCCTGCAGCCGATTTATGATCCCGTGCAATCGATGGTGTATTCGGCCTGTCGAAAGAACGTTCGCGCTACGTACGTCGGGGGTCGTGCTGTCGACATCAAAGCCACGGAACTTGTCGAGGATGCAAAGGCGATCGCGCGCAAGCTGTGCTGTAGTGCACTGTAACAAAATGAACCGGTAGTCGTTGTAGGCGTCGGCTTCAGCCGGCGCGTGCGCCGATAGGCGCAGGGTGTTTGATGTCACGTCAGGAATCCGTCAAATACCCTGCGCTTCGCGCACGCGCCGGCTGAAGCCGGCGCCTACCACCGGCGCTATCAGGTTCACTGTTACAGTGCACTTAGTCAAACGAATCGCTGATCAATCGAGCTGGCTAAACCTTGGACAGCAGGTGCCCAAGTTTGGCTTTCTTCGTCCGCAGATAGTTTTCCGTATTCGTGGAAGGCGTCATCTCGATCGGCACGCGTTCGGCGACATGTATTCCTGCGGCCTCGAGACCCTCGAATTTTCGCGGATTGTTCGACATCAACCGCACACGGGTCACGCCGAAATGGTGGAGGATCGCAGCGCACAGTTCGTAATTTCGATGATCCGCCTCGAAACCCAAATGGTGATTGGCTTCCACGGTGTCGTGTCCTTCGTCCTGAAGTTCGTAGGCGAGCAGTTTATTCATCAGGCCGATTCCGCGTCCTTCCTGGAGTTGATAGATCAGGATCCCGCAGCCGCTCTGTTCGATGGCTTTCATCGCGAAATGCAACTGATCGCCACAGTCACAGCGCGCAGATCCGAAAACATCTCCGGTCATGCACTGCGAGTGAATTCGGACGAGAGGCGTTTCAGAATTCGACGGTGTTCCGATGACGAGCGCCAGGGCGTTCTCGGTCTTGTCGGCAGATTCGAATCCGAAGATCCGGAAGTCGCCGAACTTCGTCGGTAGCCCGGCCTCGGCGACTTTTGTGGCTTTCATGCGCAAAATTATAGCACGCTCGACGGTCGGTCCTCGGACGCCTGAAAGCCACGACGGATGCGGGAGTGGCCTACTTCTTCAGCGGCCGGAGCTCTTTCCATCTCTCGATAAACTTGACGGCGGCGTTCACAAAGTCTTCCGTCTCGCGCCGGCCCTGTTCTGCGGTTGCCTGAGTGATCTCCCGAACTCCCCAGGTTCCGGTATTCGTCATTTCGCGTGTCGACGTGTGTTTGCCGGTTTCGAGCGGCTTCAACCCCTCGGCAAGAAACACGAGCGACGCCGTTGGATCGCCGGCCGCGACCTGGGGCAGCATCTTTTGCATATGTTCCGGCAGCGTGAGTTTTGCAGTCTGCGCGTTCTGCATGTTCACGAGGTTCGGGAACATGTATAACGACGTCGACGTTTCGCCGACTCCGGCATGACGATCGAAAACCGGCGTCGCCGTGGCCGGCGCCGATCCGCGTGGCGCTCGCGTCAGGAAGGGCTGTGCGGCTTCGCCCAGCTCCACGGCGATACCTTCGGTTTCCTGATTAATCCGATCCGCAATGTACTTCGTGATGTATTGGTTTCCACCGTGGCTGTTCAACAGTAGAAACCGTTTGAAGCCGTGCTGGATCAGGCTTTGGGCCGCTTCGAAGTACACCTGTTGAATCGTTTCCGCCTTCAGCGTGATGGTTCCGGGGAAGCCCATATGATAGGGCGAGTTGCCCGGCATCAAGATCGGCGCAACAAGCACGTCGGTTTTCTGCGCAATCAACTTCGCGCGTTCCAGCCCATTGAGAAAGTCTGTGCCGATCGGAAGATGAAGCGCGTGTTGTTCGAGCGATGCGATTGGAATCACGACCATATCCGTTCGCGTCAGCAGATCCTGCACCTCCGGCCAGGACATGTGCGGCAGGTAGTTTTTCGTCTTCTCTTCGTGCCACAACGGATTTGTCGCCTGGGCGGACAAAACGACGGGAACAAGGAGAAGCGCGACCAATGCGATTGCGCTGATTCTCATATGGGCCTCCGTTCGGTTAATGTTGAACGATCACGTCGTCGGGGGTTCCCCAGCGGCCATCGGGACCTTTGGAGGTCAGCCGGAACGCCGGTCCAGTGGCTCCATACTCGATCGGTTGGCCCCAGCCGTCGACTCGAACGAGCTCGCTGATGTAGGTCGGGTGCAAAATGTCGTTAAGTTCCACGATGTCCCGTGCCGCAGGCGGGGCGCCATTCTTGATGCGATAATCGTCAATCGCCTTCGCCAGTTTTTCCATCCTGGCGACCGTATCGCGGCGGCGGCCTTCGTTCAGTGTCGCGAGCACGTCTTTCGTTTCCACCCATTCATGGTCGCCGAGGCGGGCGGCCGCAACAATCCAGTCTTTAGCCTGCCGTCGGAACCTGAAACCCATCGTGACGGTGGACTCCACAATGGCGCGGGTTCCACTCTGCGCAATCACGCGCCGGATTTCGATCGCATCCGGAATCAACGGCGACGCGCCAAGCTCCACCATGGCGCGCCGTTGTTTTTCAAAGTCGCTGGGGTTCGTGTGGAACTTGTCCGCAGGTGTGAGCGACGTCGCGGAAACAGGTGTCGACGACGTAACCATGACTGGCGGATTGCCGTGATAGATCGCGGCGAGCAGCTCCGTCATATTGAGCCAGTCCAGGTCGCCAAGCCGGACGGCCTCCACCGTCCAGAATCCCTTGTCGTTCTTCGCGAATTGAAACGCGAGAGTGACTGTGGTTTCGGCGACGGTTTCTGAATCACCCTGCGGAGTCAATCGACGGATTTCGATTGCGTCCAAAGGGAGGTTCGAATCCACGAGGTGCGAGATGCGCTTCTTTGCAAGCTCCCGCGAGAGCCGCGGCGCCGCGAACGCAGCGACGCTCGACGACAGGACGAGAACGATCGAAACGCGGATCGAGAGCGGAATGCGGCGCATCCTTGAGGAGTCTAGCACTGTGCTAATATCGCACGAAATGCAGGTCCGGTTGCTCTTCTTTGCCACGCTCAAGGACATTGTGGGCTCGCGTGAATTGCGTTGGGAGATTCCCGAGGGAAGCACCGTCGGTGACCTCTGGAGCCAACTCGAACGCTCTTATCCGCGCATGAAGGATTACCGGTCGATTGTGCTCACCGCCCTGAACGAAGAATACGTCAACAAGAGCACGCGCATCGGCGACGGCGACGAGGTTGCACTCTTCCCGCCTGTAAGCGGAGGCGCGCTTTGATCGAACGTCCGGGTGAGTTATATCAAATCACTCGCGATCCCATCGATGCTCAAGCGATATCGCGAAGGATGCTTCGCAACGCGGACGGCGCCATCTGCGTTTTTGAAGGTGTGGTGCGCGATCACTCCAAGGGGAAGCGCACGCTGTATCTCGAGTATGAGGGATATGAAGCGATGGCGCTGAAGCAGCTGGAGCAGATCGGCGTCTTCGTGCGTCAGGCGTGGGACATCGGCACGGTTGCGATCGTCCATCGATTGGGCCGCATGGACATCGGAGAAACCAGCGTTGCCGTCATCGTCACGTCGTCCCACCGTCGAGCCGCGTTTGACGCCTGCCATTACGCCATCGACAAACTCAAGAAAGTTGTTCCGATCTGGAAGAAGGAATTCTTCGAAGACGGCGAAGTCTGGGTTGAAGGCCAGTAGCATTCGCGCATCTCGATTCGCAACTACGGTTACGGTACTTTCGACATCACATTCGGAATGTTCCGCTTTCGTAGCATGTCGTTAAATCCGCCGAGTTGCTGACTCAGAAGCTCATCGAGTTGACCGAGGACCCGGCGCATCTGATCTTCGAGCGACTTTTGCACCTCGAGCTGCTGGCTCGTCGGCTTGAAGTCGCCACTGGCAAGTCCGTTGGCCAAATAATTGATCTTCGAAACGAGCTTTGCCGCATAACGGACGCCGTCCTGACCGCCGGCAATCCTCAGGTCAATGAGGTTCATTTCGAGATCGATTAGTTTCTGGTTGAGACTGTGACCCGCCTCACGGACTGCCGCATCGTCGACAAGTTTAGAAAGACTCTCGATCTGGCTGCGGACGATCTCGAGTTGATTCACTGCGCTCACGGCGTCGTTGAGATCGTTGCGCAACGCGAGAAGCAGCGCCGTCTGCGCCGTAATATCCGCTTCGCTTCCGCCCGAGTTCGGATCCTTTCGGACCGTGAGCGGTTGGGTGAGGACTTTTCCTCCTGCCGAGAGTTTGACGGTATACGTGCCCGGCGTTGCGAGAACGCTGAGCGTCCCGCCGGGTCCCGGCCGCCAGCCGTCGGGACCGACGCGTACTTCGGGAGCATAAAGCGGGCTGGTTCGCAGCCGCATCTCTTTGGTGGGCTCGTAACGCAGATCCCAGTAAATGCGATTCAGGCCGGCGGCGTTCGTGCCGGTCATCGTGCGGACGACCTCATTTTTCGCGTCGAGGATCGACACGCTCACCGGTCCCGACACTGGCGCTTTGAGATAGTAATTGATTGAAGCGCCGTACGGTGGGTTGTCGCCCGCGGTCGGATCGTCGTATGTCGCCGAGGGCGGCGTGATCGAACGGAAACGATACGCCGCGCGCGGTGTGAACAGGTGTGTGTCGGAGGTCAGCACTTCGGCAGTCATCTGCTGCAAGGGCGTGATGTCGTCCAGAATCCAAAAGCCCCGTCCGTAAGTGGCAATCACCAGATCGTTGAAATGCTCCTGCACGGTGATTCCGTAAACGGGCGCATGCGGCAGGTTGTTCTGCAACGGCTGCCAGTTGTCACCGTCGTCGAACGACACATAGATCGCATTCTCTGTCCCGAGATAAAGCAGCCCGCGCCGGACTGGATCTTCGTGGATCCACTTCGCGTAGCTCAACATGCTTTTCGGCACGCCGCTGGTGATCGATCTGAAGGTCTTACCGTAGTCGGTCGTTTTGTAGACAAAGGGATCGCGGTTGTTCACCTGGTGAAAATCAACCGTGAGATAGGCCGTGGCCGCATCGTAGCGTGAAGGCGCGATACTGCGGATGGAACCCCACGGCGGCAGGTTCGGCAGATTCTTCGTCACGTTCGTCCAGGTTTTTCCCGCGTCGCGTGTGACTTGCACCAGTCCATCGTTGGTTCCGATCCAGATCAACCCTTTTTCCCTGGGCGACTCTGCGATCGCGTAGATGACGCCGGCGTACTCAACACCGATGTTGTCGGGCGTAAGGCCGCCGGAACTTCCCATCCGGCTGCGATCGTTGAGCGTCAAGTCGGGACTGATAACCTGCCACGTTTGGCCTGCGTCGGTCGTCCGATGAAGGTGCTGGCTCCCGATGTAAAGCGTGTTGTGGTCATGTGGCGAGATGTGAAACGGCGCGTCCCACACGAAACGGTACTTCACACCTTCGGCTGGACCGTTCGACTGATCCGGCCAGACTTCCACGTTGCGGAACTGCCGCCGGTTCTCCTCGAAGCGCACCACGATCCCGCCGACGGTGCCGGAGCCCGATGCGGTGGACCAGATAATGTTCGAGTCCGTGGGATCAGGCGTCGCCCAGCCGCTTTCGCCTCCACCGACCGAATGCCAGACCGATCGCGGAATTGCGCCTTCAACGCCTTGAATGCGGCTGTTGCTTGGTCCGCGATAGGAGGGTTCGTCCTGCTTGTTGCCGAATACGTTGTATGGAATCTCGTTGTCGGTAGTGACATGGTAAATCTGCGCGTTGCTGAGGCGCTGCCGGAACCATGTGCGGCCGCGATTGATGGTGATGGACAATCCCTGGTCGTGACCGACGATCTGGCGATTGGCGTTCGTCGGATCGATCCAAATGTCGTGATGGTCTCCACCCGGCGCTTCCGCACGGGGCACGACGTTGAGCGTTTGCCCACCGTCGATCGATTTGGCATACGATGCCGTCAGATAATACGTTTCGTCTTCATCGTCGGGCGCAACGGCCACACGCGAGTAATAGTGTGCGCGTCCCATCGCATTGTGGTCGTAGCTCGCAATTTTCCATGTTTCCCCGCCGTCATCTGTGCGGAAAACCTCACCCGAGTCGGTTGGCTGCCCTTTCCAGGGCACGCCGTCTCCAGTCTCGATGAGTGCGTAGATTCGGTTCGGATTCGATCGTGCGATTGCAACAACCACCTTTCCTATCGGTTTCGCCGGCAGGCCGTGTCCTGTGAGCTTCCGCCACGTGAGCCCCCCGTCGCGAGACGTGAACAGACCGCTGCCGGGACCGCCGCTTTCGCGACCCCACGTGTGCATCTCGAGTTGCCACATCCCGGCGAACAACACGCGCGGATTGCGTGGATCCATGGCAACGTCCGAACAGCCGGTGTTCTCATCGACGAACAAAGTCTTCGTCCATGTGCGGCCACCATCCGAAGTACGAAACACGCCGCGTTCCGACTGCGGCCCATAGGCATTCCCAAGCGCGCAGACGAACACGATGTCGGGGTTCTGCGAGTCGATCACGATACGCGGTGTGCGGCCGGTCGCTTCGAGCCCCATCAACGACCAGTTCTTTCCCGCATCCGTCGACTTGTAGACACCCTGGCCGATGGAGATGTGACTGCGAATGGATGCTTCACCTGTTCCCGCCCAAACGATATTCGCATCGGACGGCGCCACTGCCAGAGCGCCAATCGACTGCACAGGCTGGTCGTCGAAAATCGGTTGCCAGTGCACGCCGGCGTCTGTCGTCTTGTAGATGCCCCCCGAGGCTGCGCCCGCGTAGTACACGCTCGGGTCGCCCGCCACCCCTGCAACCGCCGAGAACCGATTGCCCTCGGGTCCAATGAACCGCCAACGAAGCTGGCGATAAAAGTCCGCGGCGGGCCGCGTCATCTGTTGCGAGTAACTGGCGCCGGCCGACACAGTCCATAACAGCGCCGCCGATATAAGAATGAATCTCATTGTCCTCAACATGCTGGCCTCCAGGGGAAGAACGAGCCTGAGCGAGCGAACAGACTCAGGTCCTCAGACCGGTCGTTGCGGTCAACCCACCAGGATTTAGTTTTGATAGACGTCGGGGAAACGTAGGGACATGCTACGCTCCTCAGACCACGTGAGTAAACAATGAACCACAGGTTTGAGGTCTTATCGATCCGGCAGCAGGTGCTCCACAATCGGGAACTCATCGTTCAGATGCGACTGGCTGTAACAATGAAATCGGTAGCGGCAGCTGTAGGCGCCGGCTTCAGCCGGCGCGTGAGCGAAGCGCAGGGTATTTGACGAATTCCTGGACTATATTCGATAACAACTGCCCTGTCGGTGTGCTCAAACACCCTGCGCCTATCGGCGCATGCGCCGGCTGAAGCCGGCGCCTACAACAAGTAGCGATCGACTGGGTGTACGATATGCCACCATGAACACAATAGAGTCGCGCGTCGTTCTCGCTTCGATCCTGGTTCTGATTCTGACGATGGCGGCGCCATCCGCGCAGCGGCCAATGGTTTCGGATCGACCGGATACACCGTTCAAGCTGGCGTCATTCGAAGCCGGGGGCGCTCTCCGCACTGGTTTGGTGATCGAGAATCGGATATTGGATATCGCGGGAGCGAACGCCGCGCTCTCGAGAGTTACCGGCCTGCCGGCGATGAGTATCCCGGGGGAGATGCGCAGTCTGATTGAAGCTTATGAGCGTGTCAAACCGCGGCTCTATCAGATCGCGAATTATTACAAAACATCTCGGGACGCGGCGCCGTTTGTGTTCGACGCCGGCAAGGTTGCGATCAAAGCGCCGATCAAATACCCCTACAACGTTCTTGCGATCGCGGCGAACTACAAACTGCACGCCGGCGAGATGTTCCCGCCGGGCAGTGCCGAGCAGAAGGCGGCGATCCAAGCGGATCCGGACAAGGAAGATCCGGTATTCTTCGCGAAATCGCCGCGGTCGTGCATCATCGATCCGGACGATACGTATTTCATTCCGCCAAACCGCAATATCGATTGGGAAGGTGAACTGGCCATCATCATCGGCAAACCGGCGTTTAACGTCACGGAAGCCAATGCGCACGACTACGTGTTCGGTTACAGCATCATGTACGACGTCAGCGACCGCGGCGGCCAGGGCCGGCCTTTGACGGGTATGTTCCCGCCGCCGAATTGGTTTCGAGGCAAGAGCCGCGACCGGTCCGCGCCGTTTGGTCCGTTCATTCTGCCGAAGGAGTTCGCGCCGAATCCTCCACACTTCCACATCGTCACGAAGGTAAACGGCGTCACCAAACAGGATGGGAATACTCAGAACTGGATTTGGGACGAGGCTCACATGGTTCGCTTCCTGACATCGGTGCTCACACTTTACCCGGGCGACGTCATCTCCAGCGGCACGCCAGACGGCGTCGGCGCCGGCCGCAAGCCGCCCGAATTTCTCAAACCCGGCGACATTGTAGCCATAGACATCGAAGGGATCGGAACCTTGAAGACCCGCATGGCGGCCGGGAATTGAAACACCGTTGCCCGCCGTTGCTGCAGAACGGGGTGTTTAGTAGACTCGGAGCTAATGATTGTCTACACGGGACCTGTCGATGATGCGCACGAGGTGGTGCAGTTTTTTCGGCGTGAGGTGGATAAACTTCGCACATTGAAGAAAGTGGTCGTTTCGCGTGAAAAGACGGTGGTGAAGGACGTCAACGGCGATGGAATCGAGTTTCCCGGACTCACTTATGGTTGCGCCGCTCTCGAGGAGCTTCTGCGGGATCTTGGCGTCGTGTTTTCTCCTCAGGTGTTACACAATCCGAACGCGACAGCCAGCGGCGTCAAAGAGTTCGTGTTGAGTGCCAAATGGACGTGGGGACACGATCGCGTCATGTGAGGCGTCGGAAGGGGCGAAGTTGTTAATGGAAAACTCCACCGGTTCGGGACAATTCAAGAGTTGGGAACGAGCGTTGGCGGAGAACCGACTCACTCCGGAGCAGTTAAAGGTCCTGCAGGACATGGTTGGCAGTGACAACGTCGACAGCATTCAGACCGCCGCCAAGATGCTCGACTGGCAGGACAGCATTATTAATCCGGATGAACATATGTATGGGTTCTAGCTTATCCTGGCGTTCCCGTTCGGCTGGGCGCGTCGATTTCACGTTCAAAATCTGATAAGCTCACCCCCCGAAAGCCGCATTACTACTAGTGGACAAAGGAGGCATATGGCCACGGTTCTAAACGGGACTGGTCCAACGACTTTATTTGAGGAAACTCTCAAAGAGATCAAACCGCCTTATCCCGGAATTCCTACTACATCCGACGGTGCGGGAATGGTTGTCTGGGTCGAAACCCATATCACGCAAGGAGCTTGCGCGTATCCCATCACGTCGTCAACCACCATGGGCGGTGGATATCAGGCCGAAGTGGCCAACGGGAAAACGAATATTTGGGGAGAAGAACTCGCATTTATCGAGCCCGAATCCGAGCACAGCGCCGCCGCGACCTGCGAGGGTTTCGCGGTATCGGGTGGACGCGTTACGAACTTCACGTCCGGCCAGGGACTTATCTTGATGAAAGAAGTTCTCTACACGATCTCCGGTAAACGCTTACCCATCGTGTTTCATATTGGTGCCCGCGCTCTCACGTCACACTCCCTGAACGTTCACGCCGGGCACGACGATGTTTACGGTGTCGCTGACTGCGGATGGGGAATTCTGCTTGCCCGCAATGCGCAGGAAGCCGGTGACCTGGCACTCATTTGCAGGCGCGCGGCGGAAGAAAGCGAAACGCCTTTCCTGAATGTTCAGGACGGTTTTTTGACCACGCATACCATTGAAAACGTGCGTCTGCTGGAACCGGAAATGATGAAGCTGTTCGTCGGTCATCCTTCCGAGCGGGTGCGCCCGTTGTTTGATCCTCGCGTTCCATTGATGTCGGGTGTCGTTCAGAATCAGGACAGCTACATGAAGGGCAAGATCGCCCAGCGGAAGTTCTACGACAAAGTGATGCCCGCGGTTAAAGGCACCATGCGCGAGTTCCACATGCTGACCGGACGCCGCTATGACGTGGTCATGCCGTACCGGTTGGACGACGCGGAATATGCCGTCGTCGGGTCGGGCTGTATGCTCGAAACGGGAGAGGCGGCGGTCGACTACATCCGGGAACGCTACGGTATCAAAGTTGGTTTGTTGCACGTGACCTGCTGGAGGCCTTTCCCATCGACGGATATCGTGGAAGCGTTGCGTCACGTGCGCGCGATGTCGGTGATCGAGCGGCTCGACATTCCGACGATGCAATCCAATCCCTTGCTGTGCGAAATAAAAGCCGCATTTGCGGACGCCATGTCCAAAGCCCCCGGTTATCCCGCGATCGATCACATGCCCCGCTTTTTCGGAGGCTCGGCGGGTTTGGGCAGCCGCGACGTTCGTGCGGGCGATTACATCGCGGTTGTTGAAAACATGGTGAGCCAGAATCCGAAGTACTACTTCACGCTCGGCATCAAGCACGAATTGGCTCTGCCGGTCACGGAGGATCCCGACGTCCGTTCGCCCGGTTCGTTCTCGATGCGGGGCCACTCGGTGGGTGGCTACGGTTCGGTGACGACCAACAAGGTTATCGCCACCATCGCCGGTGAAGTGTTCGGCATGGACGTTCAGGCTTACCCCAAATACGGTTCGGAGAAAAAGGGATTGCCGACGACTTACTACCTGACGATCGCCAAGAAGCACATTCGGGTTCATTCCGAACTCGAGCACGTCGAATTCATTCCGCTCAATGACGTGAATGCGTTCAATCTCGAGAACCCTCTTGCCGGGTTGGCCGACCACGGCATCGTCTTCGTCCAGAGTAATCGAACCGATCCGAGTGAGATTTGGTCCGCCGTCCCGGCCTGGGCACGCAAAACGATGCTGACGAAGAACGCACAACTTTTCGCGCTGGACACGGTCAGGATCGCGAAGGAAGTTTCGTCGCTGGCAGATCTGCAGCAACGCATGCAGGGCATCGTCCTTCTGGGAGTGTTTCTCCGCGTGACTCCATTCCAGAAGGACAGTGGCGTCAGCGAGGAAACGCTGTTCCAGGGCGTCGAGAAGTCTTTGAGAAAATATTTTGGAAAACGCGGCGAGCGGGTTGTGCAGGATAACTTGAAAGCTGTGTCGCGGGGCTATCGCGAGTCCATAGAGGTTCCGCGTGAAGTCATGGAAAGAATCGGTGATGTGGATACGAAGGCGAGAGCCACAGCACCCAATAGTCGAGGAGGTGCCTGATGTCCACTCACCAAACAATGATGCCTGTCGATGAACTGGAGAGAGAGATCCGCCGGAATGTCGTCGACATCGCCGATTTTAATGAACGTGTCGTTGGAGAGTACAACCAGGGCACCGCGGAAAAAGGTCTCGAAGCCGACGATCAGGTCGCGCGGAGCGTCATACCGGCAGCTACGGGCGCGTTGCGTGATTTCAGCTACATCGCTCCGGACATCCCGGAATTCATTGGGGAAAACTGCGTCGGTTGCATGGATTGCGTTACCGAGTGCCCGGACACCGCGATTCTCGGAAAAGTCGTAGAGCCTGCAGTGCTCGAGTCCCAGCTCTCCAGGATCGCCGATGAATCCGAGCGGAAGCTGATGGCCGATCAGTGGGCGATAACGAACAAATACCACACGGTTCTCGAGAAGAAGGGAGTCGGCGGCGGCAAATTCGGTATTTTCATCGACCCCTCCAAATGCAAGGGATGCGCCGAGTGTGTCGATGCGTGCGGCGACCACAACGCCCTGAAGATGATCGCAAAGACCGACTCCAACATGGAATGGTACAAATCCGCATTCCAGTTCTACCGCAACGTGCCGGAAACGCCGAAGAAGTTCATCAACGAGAAAGCGCTTGCGGACATGATGCTCGCCGAGCGGTCGTTGCTGTATGTCGGCGGCGCCGGATCCTGCATGGGATGCGGCGAAGCGACGGCGCTTCGAATGATGCTGGCGGCAACGGGATTCGTTTACGGTAAGGACAACGTCGCCATGGTGGCGTCCACGGGTTGCAACACCGTCTACACGTCGACTTATCCGTACAATCCCTATCAAATCGCCTGGACGAACTCCCTGTTCGAAAACGCTCCGGCCGTGGCGATGGGAATCCGCGCGCGATGGGACGCGATGGGATGGCAGGCCAAACGTCTCTGGATCGTCGGCGGCGACGGCGCGATGAACGACATCGGGTTCCAGTCTCTGTCGCGCATGCTGGCGTCCGGCATGGACATCAAGGTCATCGTTCTCGATACACAGGTGTATTCGAACACCGGCGGTCAAACGTCGACCAGCTCATTCAAGGGGCAGGACGCCAAGATGAGCTTCCACGGCAAAGTCATTCAGGGGAAGAAAGAGAACCGGAAGGAGCTTGCCACGATTTGCATGATGCACAAAGACGTGTACGTGGCGCAGACCACGTGTTCTCACGTGAACCACTTCTACAAAGCCGTCATGGAAGCGAACGAGTTTCCGGGCCCGGCCATCATCAACGTCTACACGACCTGCCAGCCCGAACATGGCGTCGGCGACAATATGGCCGAACAGCAGGCTCGCCTGGCGGCCGATTCACGCAGCTTCCCGGTGTTTATCTACGATCCGAAAAAAGGTCCGCGGATCAAGGATCGATTGAGCCTGGCCGGAAATCCGAATATGAAGGACGACTGGTACGTGAACCCCAAGACGGGAGAAGCCGTGGATTTCATCACGTTCGCGAGGTCGGAGGGCCGCTTCGCCAAACACTTCGATAAAGACGGCAATCCATCGTCTGTCATGATTGCGACCCGCCAGGAGCGTCTGGAGAATTGGCACCTGCTGCAGGAACTGGCGGGGCTCAGGTAAGCGTTACGTCACGAAGCCCGTCGCTGCGCTCCGGGTACCGAGCATTGGTCACACAACGGCCAAGTTCAGAACCCGGAGCGCAGCGACGGGCTTCGCGACGTTAAATGCACTTGGGGTAGGCGTACTTCGCTTCGAGCTGGTGCATCTTCGAAATCCGCTCCACTGCGATCGCACTCACATTCCGTTCCATTTCCGCAAATTGATCGAGGTGCTTCTGTCCTTCCGGATTGTCGAGAAGTCCGACGACTTTTTCCAGGAAATCGTGGTCCTCTTCGAGAATGAGATCGCCGATCAATTTGATAAGAAGATGGGCGTGCAGCACGAAATATTTCTTAAACTCGATTTCGGACGCCGCGTCTTCGAAAAGCGGACCGACGGCCGCGTGACATGACACCGCCATTCTCAACCGTTGAACGAGTTCCTTGTTTTTCGCTCGGGCCAGAGCGGGTCGCAACAGGAGATGTTCCGTGTTGTGCAGGCATTTGCAACCGACGTCCTGCAGGAAGCTCAACACGCTGTTGATGTCCTCTGTTTCGACAGACTCATTCATTTCCAGCCGTTCCGCGATAAGGGTCAGAACCTCCAGACCTTCCAGAATCATCTGGTGATCTGTCGTGATGGGAGTGATGCGGGTCATGCAGTGCCCCTTATTTCTCAAATCTGCCGAAAAAGCGGAGCCAGTCTATGCGCGGACCGGTCGGCCTTGCAACAGCTAAGTCGACTAATTCAGGGCAGCCCAGGAATCATCTTGATTTTCAGACTAGACCACTACTCAGTCGGTGGTTCCGAAGGTTTGTAGCGATTTCTGTAAATGATCCACATCGTCAAGCCGAAGATCAATGTAGCGGCGGCGTAGTGCCAGTTTTCCAGCCCGGCCAGCGGCCAGTTATGGTTTGACGCCCACACGGCGAACGAATTGTTCAGAACGTGCAGAATGATTCCCGGGAACACGGATCCGGTCAACATGGCGATGATCGTGAGAAGCACGCCGAGGAATGCGGTCGGACCGATTCGGAAGAGCGTGAAGTGAAACATGCCGAAGATAATCCCGATTACGAGCGGCAGCAGGTAAGGCCGTATCTTGCGGCGAAGGCCGTTAAGAAGAATTCCACGAAACACCAGTTCTTCAATGAAACCGGGGATCAGCCCGACGTAGAGATACATCTGCCACGTGGGTATGTCCTTCGGCATCATCGCGGACATCTGTTCCACGGCGGCCTGCGGCACGGGCAAAACAAGACTGAGGAGCTTGAACAGGGCCACTCCCATCACGTTGCCTGCGGGCGCCGCGAGGATGACGGCGATCCAGACAGGCCATTTCACCGAGCGGAGCGACAGCGTTTCACGGACGTTCAATCGATAGATTCGCAACATCAGCAATGAAGCGCCGCCGAAGATGACGAATTCGTTGAACAGCAGCTGAGCCCGGAATGTCGCGAGTTGAGGCACGTTCGTGGCGATAGCGAAGATCACCGCCCACATCACGACGAACCAGCGAAGGACGCGTTTCCGGAACAAAGTCGATCCCCCGAGAAACGCTTCCGGTTCGCCCTGGGCCGGAATGATGATGTCTTCGCGTGCGAGCAGCCGGGTGGAGGCGCCTGTGAGGATCGCTGCGGTGAGCACCATAACCGCATAGGTGACGAGGATCATCGGATAATCCGGCCGACCCATCATGATCTCGTGCGCAGCCACGCTGACATTCGCCAGCGGTACCAACACGATCGCCGAGCGCAGCGGCACAGCAGGCAGCACCGCGGCAAGCGACGGTATGAGGCTGACCATATAAACCGGGAAGAAGTACATCTGCGCTTCCTTGTACGTCTTCGAGTACGCCGAAATCATCAGCAGGACGGCCGCGATTGTCGCCGCGAGCGGAATGTACAGCGACAGCAGCATCAGAACCGTACTGACGGGGATGTCCAGAACGAAGTTCCTCGGCAGCGCGATAAGCTTGAGCTTCAGATACAACACGAAATTGAGAAACTGGATCAGCGTGATGGCGATCGCTACCGAGAAGATCGCCATTTGCTTCGCCGTCACGATGTCCGCGCGGTTCGCGGCGGTGGTGAGCAATGTTTCGATGGTGCCCCGTTCTTTTTCGCCGGCAACGATGTCGATCGCGGCAATCGAGCCGCCGGTGAGCATGAGCATCACCAGGAACACCGTCATGAATCGGCCGATATCCGATCCGGTGACCTGGGCGGCCGTCGCCAGGCTTATCGTTTCGACGTTAAACGTGTTTTCGGGGTCGCCGTCGAATCCGCGCGCGGTCAGCTCGGAATTCGATTCCAGCCGTCTCGCGACACGGATCAGCGACTGCATTCGCCGCGTCGCCGAACTGGATGCGTCGTTGTTTCCACGGTAGACCACCCGAATCAACGGAACGCTCTTCAGACGCGTGGGCTCGGCCCGGAGCACGCTTACCGTGTCGTCGTTGTCCTTTTCCTTTTTCGGTTCCGGAATCGCATCGGCTTCGTCCCCGGTATATGTCTGGATGTAGAAGTAGATGTCCCGATGTTCGAGGCTGGCCCGCGGATCGGGCACGGGGGTCTCACGAAATTTGAACTCGCGCAATAACGCCAGGTCGTCGTCGTTGCTCTGATCCACGCTTTCCTTCGCCCGCGAAATCATGGTGCGAACGCGATCCGCCATGCTGCCCGTGACCGCGTATGTGTAAGTCGTCTGCGAAATGGTGCGATCGCGCTGATCGCGGGCGAATTTGGAGCCGAAGAGCATGACGGGCATTACGACAAGGGGAACGACGATGGCCATCACCACCGTGCGTCTGGCGCGAAGCAGCATTCTCAATTCGTGCCAGTAAAGAAGTGTGACGATATCCCAGTTCATTCTTTTTTAAGCCTGTGCCGCTGCGGTCTGGCCTTTGACGTAGTGAACGAATATGTCTTCCAGATAACGCTGGCCCGTGGCTTCGCGCAATCCGTCGAGCGTGTCGCAGGTCAGAATGCGGCCGCCGTGGATGATCGCGATGCGATTACACAGCCGTTCCGCCTCGCTCATGATGTGAGTCGCGAAGATAATCGTTTTGCCCTCGGCGCGCAGTTCCTTGATCGTTTCCTGGACCTCGAGCGCATTCAGGACGTCGAGTCCGACGGTCGGTTCGTCGAAGATCACGATCTGCGGATTGTGTGCAACGGTGCGGGCGATCGATACCTTCTGTTTCATACCGGTCGAAAGCTTCTCGACGCGAACATCGGCATACTTTGAAATACCGAACCGTTCGACAAGAAAGTCGACGCGCTCGTTGACGCGATCCGGCGGGTATTTGTTGATCTTTGCGAAAAACTCGATCGTCTCGCGTGCCGTGAGGCGCGGGTACAGGGCTGTGCCGGCGGAGAAGAAGCCGAGCTTCTTGCGAACGCCTTCGGGGTCCTTCGCCACGTCGTGACCGAGAATGGAGGCAAAGCCTTCGGTCGGCGTGAGAATTGTCGACAGCATTCGGAGGGTCGTGGTCTTGCCTGCGCCGTTGGCGCCGAGGAGTCCAAAGACCTCACCCTCGTTACAACTGAAATAGATGTGGTCGACAGCGCGGACTTCTCCACGGGATTCGTCATAGTAGGTCTTGGTCAAACCCTCGACGACAACAGGTAAGCTCATTTGAACAATCTCTCTCTAAAAAATTTTCCGAACGAGCCGGAGTAAGAGCCGGTCACGACGTCTTCATGAACGAGAATCATCGACGCCAGCTTCAACGCAACGGCCACGCAAACAAGCTCGACAACAACCGTGATCCCGATCAGCTGCCAGTGGTACACGCCGGTGATGGCTTCGCGGAACATCATCGTGACGTTCACTATCGGAATCAGTGCCATGCGCGTGGAAAACTCGAGTCCGGGTGTCTGTAGAAAACTGACCGGGAGGATGACGATCAGATAAAACGGACTGACCATCGACTGACCTTCCTTGAAATTCCTGGCAAAGGACGCGAGCGTCATCATTCCGGCGGCAACGAACAGAGCCATCAGGACAGCCCCGATCGCGATGACGGGCAGGGAACGCAGCGGGATCTGGAACGACATCGCGCCGATCGAGCCGCCGAGCGGAGCCAGAATCGTTCTCATCGAAAACGTCATGGCCGCCACGTTCAGCAACGCCGCCATCGCGGACATGGTGGCGACGTAAAAATACTTCGCAAGCAGGATGTTGGCGCGCGCTGTGCCGGACGTCATGATGGTCTCCCACGTCGAGTTCTCGCGCTCGCCGGCGGTGGAATCAATCGCGGGATAGAATCCGCCGAGCGCCAGCATGACCATCAACATGATCGGCAGAAGCAGGCCCAGAACAAACTGTCCCATTTGACGCTCCGTCGATACGTTTTCCGAATCGATCCAGATGTTCTGGAATTGCTCCCTGGTGATGCCGAGCCGGGTCGCCGTCAACTGCAGATAGCGGTCGCGGTAGGCGCCGATGATCTGTTCGACCTTGGCTTCGGCCTGCGCACTCTGATCGCGGGATTCGTCGAAGGTGATTTGGGCGTGGAAGCCGTTTGCGGCGTCCGCCGTGAATTCGACCGATGCGTCGAGTGTGCCGCGGTGAATATCGTTTTCCGGATCGTCGGATTCCCGAATCTTGATGTGTTTGTCGTTCTTCAGATCGCGAAGCAATTGTTCGTGACCCGCCGGGAAGTTCGCGAGCATGATGCGGGAATCGAGGTCGGCAGCCTTGCCTGATACAAACGTGAATCCGGTGTACACGAGCCAGAACATGAGCGGATAAAGAATGATCGGGATCAAAACGCTGTTGATGACGATACTGCGCTCCCGGAACGCGGATCGCAACTCGCGCAGGTAGAGGATTCGGATATCACTCCAGTTCATGCTTCTACTTATGGCTGCGCCCTTTCGGGCTTGCATTCGCTCCGCTACTTCTACTTATAGCTGCGCCCTTTCGGGCTTGCATTCGCTCCGCTCATGTTTCGTCGATCGTACGATAAAGACGCCGGTTAAAACGCACAACACGCCGGCAATCTGGCCCGGCGCCGGAACCTCACGCAGCAAAAGCCATCCGCCGAAAAGCGCGACAATCGGCGTCAGGTTGGAATACACAGCTGTTCGCGACACGCCTATTTTCGTGAGCGCATAGGCCCATACGCAATAGGCATAAACGATCGCGAGCAGCGTCGAATAAAAAAAGCCGGCCCACGCCGTTCGCGAGACGGCGGACCAGTCCTGACGCACCGCCCACGGAATTGAAATCGGCACCAGTATAGCGGTGCCCACGACCATCGCCATAACTGTCAACCGGAGAGCGCCATATTTGGCAAGCAGGTTCGCCGAAACGCCCGTGTACCATCCCCAGCAGAACGCTGCGCCCGTCATCAGAAGGTCGCCCCGCCAGGTGCTGCCGAAAGACACTTCGGAGGATCCCGCGAGGACAATCGCCGTAACCCCGGCGAAGGAGATGATGATTCCGAAGAGCACCTTGCCGCTGAACCGTTCCCGGTGTCCGAAAACTCCGACGATGTACGCACAAACCGGCGTCAGCGCCATCAGCAGGCCCGCATTGCCGGCTTTCGTCCTGGACAGCCCGATCACGTATAGAAACTGGTACACCACATTCGCGATGACCGCCAGCCAAAGAATGTCTTTGCGGTCCTTAGGATCGATACGGAATGATTCGCCTCGAATTTTCAGCAGAATCAGCATGACCGCCGACGCGATGGAAAAACGCAGCGCGTTGAAGGCAAGGGGGTGAAGGTCGGCATAAACCACTTTGATGATGGCGAAATTAAAACCCCAGATACCGATGACGGTGAGCAACAGGAAATCGCAGAGGTACGACTTGGACTGCATCAGGTGCGCCGACACTTTAACACGTAATGATGGAGGACGTCGGGCATTTGAATATCCCGGTAGGTGAAAGTGGGTGAGTGAATAACGGGAGACGGAGCGGTAGAGGTCTGGCAGGCGCGGCCTTCAATTCCTGGTCCATTTCTGCGGGGACGCCCGTGATTTGCGGCGTAACTGGATGCTTTGCGGAGATTACCATGGATTCAGAAAGGACCTGTCGCGGTTTTGTAAAGATCCGCCATAGAAGCGACAAGTGGCAACTATATAAGGTAGAGGTCTCAATCCACACGCGCGCGCGGCGCGCGACCTTGGCCCACAGACAAATCATGCCCGATTGAACCTGTTTCAATCCACGCGGGCGCGCGACGTGGGACAACCTCAAGGCGAACCTCATTTCCGATCTTATCGCGCGATTCAACGCCGAGCCATTCGAGGGCTTTGTCATAATCCGCGACGATCTTTTGCTGTTCGGCTGTCAGTTCTCCCGGCCGTGTGCGTAATTCGTCGACGACGTCTCCGAACGGCTCGAGGTAGAAATGGCCGGTTTCATGCAGGAAGGTCGACAGATCGGCCTTCTCGAGAAGGTCGATTGAGAATTGCCGGTTGGCGCCGAGTCGGATTTGACCGCGATTGGTATTTTCGGGCGATGTGGCGTTTCCGGGCTCCGGGGTTATACTTTGAGTGAGGGTGGTTTCACCGCCACTCTTAGAAGGCTCGTCGGCCAGGTCCTTTAGAACCAGGAACCCTCGAGCCTTTTGTTCCGTACCCGCATAATTGACGTCGTAAAAGATCGTTCCATCCCGATATTCCCGAGCGGTAACAACGGCCCACACGCTTTCGTCGCCGATCCCCACGTGCTCCAGAAAATAATGGTGCGCTTTGACGTGTAGACGGCCTTTTTTGTCGGGAAGGCTTCCGAGATACTCACGTTGCGGATGATGTCGGGAACAGCCGCCAATAATCGAATCTTCGTTCGGTCCGTTGCGTGGAAGATCCTTCCGAGCGCCTTACTGGTAAAGCGAACAGGAGACCCTCGCGTTCAATGGGCGCAGTGCCCTGGAGTTCGCGCTTGTAGTAGGCCGGCCCGTCCGCGCGCGCCTGGTCGATCGACTGGCCATCGAAATGCCCGACTTCGTTTCCAGTTAAACGAATCCGCGGTTCCCCGGGTATGTCCGCTTGCGCAAAGGAGACGGTCCCGTCTCCGGCCCGCTCCATGCGCCCTTGATGGAGCACGCTACCGGTGAGCGGATCGATCGCCGGAGCCGCCGCTTCTTCCTGGAGCAGCTTCTTGATCTCCGCATTCGTCGCGCTTTTTAAATCCACATCGCGGGATTTCAAATGATCCCCGAGCTGTCCGAGGATCAGATTCTGCTGAATCGCCTGAGAATTCTCGGAGCCCTTCGCGTAGATCGGCTGTCCCCGCAATTTCTGATCGATCAAGTCAAGCAGGTCGGATGTTGTCGACTCGACGGGCAGGTAGCCGGCTTCGGCGGCGGCTTCCCCACGCGCTATCCAGTGGCAGTCCGTCCTTGTTGTTGATCAGGTTTCGCTCGAACGGTTTTCGCTCTTTGTCCGCTTCCCGGGAGACAACCTCAAGGCGAACCTCTGGCCCGTTTCAATCCACGCGCGCGCGCGGCGCGCGACCACTTCCTTCTGCTGACGAAGCTTTTCGTCATCTGTTTCAATCCACGCGCGCGCGCGGCGCGCGACTATAGCCGGCGAGGGGTACTCTACATTCAGCTCAGTTTCAATCCACGCGCGCGCGCGGCGCGCGACCACCTTGGCTAGAGGAGTATGACTTGATCGAGTCTGTTTCAATCCACGCGCGCGCGCGGCGCGCGACGCCAGCAAAATGGACGCATCGTCACAGTCACCGGTGTTTCAATCCACGCGCGCGCGCGGCGCGCGACAGCTTCTCCCGAAGATTAACGTTACCGGTAATACGTTTCAATCCACGCGCGCGCGCGGCGCGCGACTTGGCGCGTCGGCGCGAGGGAGCGTCAGTTAGCGTTTCAATCCACGCGCGCGCGCGGCGCGCGACCCGTTGTGATGTGGAGGAGGATCGCCAGCGATCTTGTTTCAATCCACGCGCGCGCGCGGCGCGCGACTGGGCAGTTCGAGGAATGACAGGCGGATGTTAATGTTTCAATCCACGCGCGCGCGCGGCGCGCGACAACATTTTGGTAACAATCAACCGCTGGCATGCGGTTTCAATCCACGCGCGCGCGCGGCGCGCGACATTCCTGACCGGGCAAGTCGGTAGCAACGATCCGGTTTCAATCCACGCGCGCGCGCGGCGCGCGACTTCGTTTTGCTTCACAGAGGCGGACTGGAAATCGTTTCAATCCACGCGCGCGCGCGGCGCGCGACGCCGACGTGCTTCGCCAATCACCAATTCACCAATGTTTCAATCCACGCGCGCGCGCGGCGCGCGACGCGCAGCTCGATCGAATTAAAGTCTCCGTTTCCGTTTCAATCCACGCGCGCGCGCGGCGCGCGACGACCCAAAGCAACCAACACACCAAAAGCCTTAGCCGTTTCAATCCACGCGCGCGCGCGGCGCGCGACAGCACTGGACGACAACCTGAAGCCGATTGATGGGGTTTCAATCCACGCGCGCGCGGCGCGCGACGACATTGTTTGTCCGCAGTGCGCCCTTGTGTGGGTTTCAATCCACGCGCGCGCGCGGCGCGCGACAACTGCTAGGCTTTGTCGATGTTGGCATCAGTCCAGTTTCAATCCACGCGCGCGCGCGGCGCGCGACCTTACTGTGTCTATCGGTATGCTTTGGATCGTATGGTTTCAATCCACGCGCGCGCGCGGCGCGCGACCTTGACGGCCGTAATCTGGGCCATCACGTTCATCGGGTTTCAATCCACGCGCGCGCGGCGCGCGACGTCAAGATGATCGAGATAAGCATAGACGCTTGTCTGTTTCAATCCACGCGCGCGCGCGGCGCGCGACGTTGAGCGCGGCGAGCTGTACGGAAGCGGAAATGGTTTCAATCCACGCGCGCGCGCGGCGCGCGACTTGGAAGTTCCACCACACAACAAATATTGGTAATTGGTTTCAATCCACGCGCGCGCGCGGCGCGCGACGCAAGCGGGATTTGACCGCCCTGTTTACATATATGTTTCAATCCACGCGCGCGCGGCGCGCGACGACCAATTGCCTAGACTCTGATGTGTTCGTGATCGTTTCAATCCACGCGCGCGCGCGGCGCGCGACAGCAGGGACTGACGAAAAATCAGATCATTCAGGTTTCAATCCACGCGCGCGCGCGGCGCGCGACATCTCCGCTCGGCAGTGAGGGCAGACATAACGGTGTTTCAATCCACGCGCGCGCGCGGCGCGCGACCTCAGATATCGCGGAGTATTGCGATATAGATGTGGTTTCAATCCACGCGCGCGCGCGGCGCGCGACGTCCGAGACCATTGACGGCCAGTTCAGCTTCGCCGTTTCAATCCACGCGCGCGCGCGGCGCGCGACTATGTCTCCTCATTTTTCAGTCGCGGTATTTTAGTTTCAATCCACGCGCGCGCGCGGCGCGCGACATCGGCACCCGACGAGTGGTGGCAGTCTGCGCCTGGTTTCAATCCACGCGCGCGCGCGGCGCGCGACTTAATGCGCTGCTTCAACGCGAGGCATTGTCTGTTTCAATCCACGCGCGCGCGCGGCGCGCGACTCGTTGCTGGCCTTGTCACGCGACATGGCGTAACTGTTTCAATCCACGCGCGCGCGCGGCGCGCGACAAATACATTTAAAAGGTCCTAGCGCGATCACAGGGTGTTTCAATCCACGCGCGCGCGCGGCGCGCGACTTAACAGGACTGACGCTACCCATGATTTCACTTTTGTTTCAATCCACGCGCGCGCGCGGCGCGCGACCGTTTGTCATTGCGGGCGCATCGCAGTCTTTATGTGTTTCAATCCACGCGCGCGCGCGGCGCGCGACGCCAACTTCCTGTCGATGGCGTCGACTTGCGTCTGTTTCAATCCACGCGCGCGCGCGGCGCGCGACCAGTCATTAACGGCGGACCGTTCCGCACCATTGGTGTTTCAATCCACGCGCGCGCGCGGCGCGCGACCCTTCCGGCGCATTCAACCTGGCAATCACCGGGCTGTTTCAATCCACGCGCGCGCGCGGCGCGCGACGGCTTTGGTATCCGGCACCGTAATATCTTTTTTGTTTCAATCCACGCGCGCGCGCGGCGCGCGACTTTGATCCTTACGGCGCCAAGTCCGGCTTTAAGCGGTTTCAATCCACGCGCGCGCGCGGCGCGCGACTCGAGGTCGATCCGAACTACGGAGCATCACTACTCGTTTCAATCCACGCGCGCGCGCGGCGCGCGACTTCAACCGCCAAGCGGAACTCCTGCGGATGGTCAGTTTCAATCCACGCGCGCGCGCGGCGCGCGACCGCGCGTCACGTGGCTCCGCCGAGTATTCTTTATGTTTCAATCCACGCGCGCGCGCGGCGCGCGACTCCGCACTGCTGGCCGTGACGACGTTCTCATTCTGTTTCAATCCACGCGCGCGCGCGGCGCGCGACTGCATCTGCAAATCGTGCTGGAGGAGCATGAAGTTTCAATCCACGCGCGCGCGCGGCGCGCGACTTGTGGACTCGGATCGTAAGCGAGGTTGAATCCGCGTTTCAATCCACGCGCGCGCGCGGCGCGCGACGAAAGCGGATCTCACCTTGTGCCAGTGCGCCATTGAGTTTCAATCCACGCGCGCGCGCGGCGCGCGACCTTTGCGGATAGACGTATCCTTTTAAGATTATCTTAAAGTTTCAATCCACGCGCGCGCGCGGCGCGCGACTCTTGAACATGTCATTGGTTAGCGAGATCAGCAGGTTTCAATCCACGCGCGCGCGCGGCGCGCGACGTCACAAATGATGTTACTGCGACGAAATTTGAATGTTTCAATCCACGCGCGCGCGCGGCGCGCGACTGATCCTGACCGTTCGATCGAAACGTACATTCCAGTTTCAATCCACGCGCGCGCGCGGCGCGCGACGAGCTTCGAGCAGGTTTACTCCGTACTCGCTTCCGTTTCAATCCACGCGCGCGCGCGGCGCGCGACAGCTTAACCAGTTCCGCTGCGGCGTTATCAATACGTTTCAATCCACGCGCGCGCGCGGCGCGCGACCGTTCCGTCCCAATAATGGCACGTTAAAGATACGTTTCAATCCACGCGCGCGCGCGGCGCGCGACTGAACGGTGAAGCCGGCGACACCACTTCAACCGTTTCAATCCACGCGCGCGCGCGGCGCGCGACTGGACGACTTCGGCGAGCTGATGGGTTACATCCGGTTTCAATCCACGCGCGCGCGCGGCGCGCGACCTGCTGGTTTCGGATCGATCTCTTCTCATCGGCGAGTTTCAATCCACGCGCGCGCGCGGCGCGCGACGCCAACTTCCTGTCGATGGCGTCGACTTGCGTCTGTTTCAATCCACGCGCGCGCGCGGCGCGCGACTGACGCAATCCGCTATCGTGGCAGGGTTTAGCGAGTTTCAATCCACGCGCGCGCGCGGCGCGCGACTTCGTTCCGGTAAGTCTAGCAAACGAAGCGGATACGGGGTGGGTTTCGCGTAGGGTATTCGCAAAGTGGGCCTTGAGGAATCGCTACTTCAGCCACCTGAGCTAATGAATTGTGCAACACGCACTTACATGCATCGCGAACCTCCACGGCCTGGCGTGGTCTCTTCGGGTTCGCGCAGCGCATTCGATCAGACGATGAGCGCGTCAGGATCAATGGACGGTTTCGCGCCATGATGCTCAATATCGCCGCGCCAGTTTGAACCAAGATAATAAAAGCGCAGGCTGTCCTCTCCCGGTTCGTAGATGTCGAGCAACCTCAGTTTGAGAGTCGCCCACTGGGTTGGATCCAATTCGCATTCGAATACAGACTTTTGGACGCGATGGCCGAAGTTTTTGCATTCTTTGGCGATGCGCCGTAAGCGTTTCGGGCCGCCATCACTGCTGGTCGACACATCGTAACTGACGACGATTAACACGCGTCACTTCCAGATGAATGGCGGGTATCCATCAAGGTCTCCGCGCAGATGACGGGCGAGCAACAGTGCTTGGATGTGGGGAAGCAGTCCAATCGCGATCTTCTCGCCAAGAAAAGGATGCGTAATCTCTTCCTGTTTGCGTTTCTGGTAAGCGGTCAGGAAACGGCGACGTCCGTCTTCCGTCAACGTCACGCCCCCGGTTTCATCCCTCACAAAGTCCGTGCCGCCCAACTGCCTCAGATTAATCAGCGCAAGAACGAAGCGGTCCGCCAGCCACGGCCGCGTCTCTTCCATAAGGTCAAGCGCCAGGCTCGGCCGCCCGGGCCGATCGTTATGGAGAAAACCGACGGCGGGATCGAGACCGACGGCCTCAAGGGCGCCGATCAAGTCATGCATTACAAGCGTATAGACAAGTGAAAGCATGGCGTTCACATTGTCCAAGGGAGGGCGCCGGCTCCGACCGCTGAAGCCAAAGGACTCCTTTTGTTGCGTGATCATCTCATCAAAACTTTCGAAGTACACACGTGCGCCAGAGCCCTCATGGCCCCGCAACGCGTCCATCGCGACTGACGCGTCCAATTGATCCATCAATGCGGCAAGGTGCCGCGCGGCGCGAATTCTCGTGCCTTCGCAACTCTCGGGATCCGGGCGATCCCGAAGCGAGCGAAGCACCGAGGATCGTGCATTGGCGATCTTCGCAATCACAATCGCGCGGGCGATCGCCGAAGCTGCGGGAGGATCGTCTGCACGCCGGTACTGCTCCCGTCGCAAAAGCACGTTGCCGCTGATCGGACCGACCACCTTGGCGAGAAATCGGCCGTGCTCGGAAAGAAATGAAATCGCCACTCCACGCTCTGAGCAGGCGTGCATTAACGGAGGACTGCAGGACACGCGGCCAAAGCAGACAATCGATTCAAGCGAGATCAGCGGTAACTGGATCAGCGTCTCTCCTTCCACCTGTACAACGACCGTCTCACTCTCTTTGCTGAGCCATGCACCTTGAGACGTCACATAGAGTGTGTTCAGATGCCGCTTCAAATCGCCTCCGTGGAGCCGGCTCTCCGGATACGTTCCAGATATCGCAACGCAGAGTGTTCGGGAGCCCTCGGTTTGCACACGTCAATCAGCGAACACTCGCGGCATTTGGCGCCCCATATCGCGGGTGGCGTTCGCTTGTTCGTCACAAGCTCTCGGAAACGTACCGCGGTCTGAACGGTGAGCTCACGGAGCGCCGGATCGAAATCGACGTTCAGGCGATGACGAATCCGACCATAAAACAAAGCGCCGGCTGGAACCGCGCATTGCAGCATTTCCTCCAGACAGATCGCCTGCGCGCATAGCTGCACTTCATCGGCTCGATGACGCTTCGGTTTACCCTTCTTGTACTCTATTGGAAACGCCCGAACTGGTCCCGGCCAGCCGTGGAATTCGACCACATCCGCTGTCCCGGCGACACCCAGATTCAGACTCCGCAGCGGCAAGCCGCGGACAATCCGTACCGATCCTCGAGTTTCGTGTCCAGGTTCGTTTGCAATGTGGTGCAGGTGACGCCCTTCTACTGTATGAGGATTCTCATCCCACAAGCGTTCCACATGAATCAGCGCGGCTTGACGTTCGCAAAAAATCATGTGCTGCAGAGCGCTGATCGGCAAGAGGTCGTCTTCTAGGAACATGAACAAAAGTCTCTTGGACCGGCATAGAGTAACTCGGTGACCCCACTCTGAGCTATCTTTCCATTAGTTCAATCCCGGCGGGCATTTCATTGCGATTTACGACAACCTGGTAGTCGGAAAATGAGCGCGCCGGCTTCGTATCGTCCTTCCTACCGATTTGAATTCGGTCGAAGAGCTGATGAGCCGGCGCATTGCCGAGGTGGGAGGCATGTCTGAAAATAAAAAGCTGACGAGATGACATGAGTCCGCGCGCTGCCGAATGATCATGTTCAAACATCTTCATAAGGGACTCCCAAATCAGTTCTAGGTCCTCGGCGGTCATTCCCGTTCCCCGGTCGCCGATAGCCAACGAGGGCGATACGAAACCCCGGCAAACGTACAGCCCGTAAGGAATAGTTGACTTGCGGCCCATAGTGCGATTATCCCCTTCCTGCTTCAACGCCTCTTCCGGCGTCGCAACTGCCATTCGGGTGATGCTGTGTTCAAGTGTCACGACGGGATCGACGGACCGGGAGAACGTAAGTTGAACCGGCCCTCTCACCTGTCCCGCATTTTCACCCGTAGACATCACAGCCCCGAAGCAGCGGACATCGAAGAATCGCCGGCACATTACTTTTCGAGCAGCCTCGGTCCGCTCGCCCTTATCTTTCGTTCTCACTTCCTCTTCCTGGTGTGCTTCCTTGATCAGATTGTTCAGTACAGCCTTCTCCTTCACAAAAATGTCGTATCCCTTTTCCGAGGGTTTGGAAAGCTGGATATAGTTGCGAATTTTCCGTTTTAAGCACACGTCGGTCACAATTCCGTGACCGGTCTCCGGGTCGATCCGCGGCAGGTTGCCGGCATCCGGATCGCCGTTTGGATTTCCGTCCTGGACGTCAAATAAAAAGACAAAGTCGTAACGGTTCTTAAGCTCGCTCACGTTAGATGTCCTCCCTTTTCGTGAAAAAGTCCTGACGCTGGTGATAAAAACCGAGCGCGAACAACCCCTGCTCTTCAAGGCTCATGGTCTTTGGAAATCGGGCCAGATTGGCGACGATCTCTTGCAGCAGCTTCTCTGTGTTCACCGCGAGTCCCGGTTTTTCCCTCCGCAGCTTGCCAAGATGGTGTTGCGAGCGTCGTAGCAGCGTTGGAAAAACCGACTCAGGTGTGCTCGACGCGCTTCCGTAATAGCGGTCGACGAGAGTGGCGTTAACATTCCCCAAAGCATCCTGCTGGAGACGATCGATGACCGCCAGAAGGCGGCCGAGACGGTAGGATGGTTCTACACGCTGTCGATCCAAACCCACGGTTATGTTCTCCTTTCGATTTCGATTGAGCCATGCCTTCAGAAGACTGCAGCGAGTCGCAAGGAGCATGTCGTCGCGCGCTTCGGTGTTCTCACGTTTGGGCAAAAACTCGGCTCGGTTTCGGCGGACGATCGTCTCCAAAATCGATTGCGGAAACGGTCGTTTGAAGATGATGGCAAGATAGAGATCGGTTGCGAGAGCCGGCGGCAATAATTCAAGGTCCTTCCGCACAGCGAGGGCGCGCCGATAGTCCAGGAGCCCGAAACTTCCTTCGGGTTGGCCATACGGCCGAACGATGCGGACTTCATCACGATATCGATCGACTGCCCGGGCTACATTAGCCACAGTCGATTGAACGAATGATCGGACGATCGCGCGGCCTTGGGATCCCGAAAGGATCAGCGCGTAGAAAGCACTCGGGTCGTCGATGGGAGCCGCCCGTTCTTTGTATGGTGATCGCAATACCTCAGCAACCTTTTCCGGAGACTCGCTTTCGATTCCGCTGAACCAATCAAGTCGCACTTCCTCACGGGCCCAAAACAACAGCACCGTGTCGGAACTTAAATTAAACCGGCGTGGTTCGTATCGTGTGCCGTCTGCTTTCGGGTAGCTGGGATCCAGAAGGCGGTTGAGGGCCGTTTCCACAGCAATGTTTGCCTTACGGGAAATCGGAGCACACTGCATCGCATCAAGAAGGTAGCTCTTGAATGCATCCTTATTAACCGACGTCAAAGGAACGCCGCCTTTAGTCTTCGCGACTGGAGGGATGTTTTTTGGTGCGCCATGCAGCCGCGTGAGAGACGCGTCGTGCGCTCCGGTCACCAGACATTGCCCAATCAAATCGGCATCCTTCTCTTCGAGTCGTCTCGCAAACCATTTTTTGATGCCGGGCAAATCATGCACACAATCCAACGGGCTTTCCGGCTCGTAAACGAACGCAAACAGTTCTCCCGCCCGTTGACTTCTCTCGCTTTCTTTCTCTGGATGGAGTAGCGAGTCGAGTTCTGAGGGAATGTCGCCATTAAGAAACGCAATTACCGCAGCGAGTGCCTCGGAGTGAAGATCACCATATGCCTCCTCGATGTAACCAATGAACAGCTTGCGACGAAGTGCAAGTTTCTCAGGAGTTCTCTCGTTCTTTGGATTGGGATCGATTCCGAAGACATACTCTGCCTTGTCGACCAGAAATTCTGCCTGGTCTTGGACGGTTCTACTCGATCTTCTCGGTATACTTCGCTTCGGCGGGCGAGGCTTTCCGCGGGGTTTTCCCTTCCTATCAAGCGTGGGCTCGTCACGCGGGGCCGAGTATCCTAGATAGTCCCCGCCAGGTCCGAGCTTGATCAGGTATGCAACCTCAGCCGGTTCGTATGCCGGGGCAGTAAGGAGCCCTTCACGCTCTGCGAGTTCGTATAGAGCCTGATAAATCACGTGAATGCCTCCGATATCTCCAGAGTCCCCCGATCGAGAACGGCGGGGAAAAACCGCGGCGTCGCGCGCCCGCTGCGGTCCGCCGCAAAATCGAGGTCGTGGAGCATGAGTCCAAGTTCCCGCCGTCCGCGAAGCTCTTCGGGTACGTGCCACGTATCTGGGGCCGGCTCAAAACGAGCAGCGAATTCGCGGCATCCGAGATATGGAGCGTGGAAGGATTGGCCCTTTGACAATCGTCTCGAGAACATGTCTTCGAATTTGGCGAGATTGTCCTCCGGTCCAGCCCGGTCCGTCATATTGAAATGCGCTTCAACGACGTAATCGACATTTGTAAGAACGATTGAATTTCGTTGCGCCCTGTCTTCGTCGGCGTAGTAATTCGCAACATCGCCTCGCACTGCCAACTTGCTGTTCACCTCATTGCGCCGGACCGCTGTAAACCGGATCGGCGCCAGCACATGTATTCGCTCGATGGTCCAAGTTATCGCCGGTTTCCACAAAATCGCTTCAAGAACGCCGCGTGCGGCGGAAGGCGTCATTACTTCATAGGAAACCCGTTCGGTTTTTAGTTCGGGCCGCGTGAAACAGGCGTATGGCCCGAACATTCGAACTTTCCATATGCGAGATCGAATGGACATGCTGGTTTCCTTTCACACGATGAATGCGTCAAATCCTTCGCGATCTACGCGAAGACCCAAATTCGGGTCATAGTCCGCTTTCGACACGAGAACCCAGACGGAGTCGTGAAGGAGCTCCACAGCACCGCGATTTTGGAGTTTCGCGATCGCGTCTGGATAAATGCCCACGCCGTATGGCTGAAGGGTCCGAAACCGCTCCCGACTCGGGCCAGCTGCGCGAATTTCAGCGATGTTACGTTCGGCTCCCCCATCGTACGGGATGAAGACAGTGGTCGTGACGTCATCAATCATCCGAAACAGACTGGCGGTGTCTTCAAATTTCAGCATCTGTCTGCAGACCTGAATACGTTTCACATCTGTCGAACGCTCGGCATAAAGCCTGTCGAAATACTCCCGGAATGTTTCAGTCGATGTCAGATCAAGGCTGGGATTGCTTGCGAGCATGGTTTCGGCGATCTGTTTATGATGTTTCAACGATCCGACGGGCTCTGTTTCAGCGTGGTAGACAAAGAACGATCCTCGGGCGAGTTTGCCCTCTCGATTGCAACGTCCCGCCGATTGCGCAAGCGATTCCAGACCAGCCATCGCGCGAAAGACAACAGGGAAGTCGATGTCCACGCCTGCCTCAACAAGCTGCGTGGAGACAACGTGACACTCTTCGCCGGTTGCCAAGCGACGGCGGATGTTGGAAAGTACCGCGCGCCGGTGCGCCGGGCACATCAAAGCGGAGAGGTGCAACGCATGAGGCTTCCCTCCAGAAACAAACTGCCATAGCTCTGCGGCATCCGCCCGCCGGTGAACAATGACCAGTGCGTGAGGTATGGCGCAGACCTGGACGGCGAGATCCTCCCAAGAAGTGGGCGCTGTGTTGGCCGGCCAATGCACATCCACACGGCGAAGGGAGTCAAACAGCGAATTGATAGATGCTTCAGGAACGATTTCTGCCGGTTTTGGTGTCAGGCCGTAAAAAAGTTTCTGGCCGAGCCGGCGGCTATGCAGTGCGGGCTGCGTGGCCGTCGTGAGCACAAGGGTTGCGCCGTAGTTTTCTTTCAGATCTTGCAGACCCTCGAGAACCGGGTCCAGAAGACCAACTGGAAGGCTTTGAACCTCGTCCAGAATAATCACGCTGTTGGCAAGATTGTGAAGCTTCCGGCAGTCGCTCGGGCGGCGCGCGAAGAGACTCTCGAACAATTGAACCTGTGTGGTAACGATCAATGGCGCGTCCCAATTCTCGGTGGCCAATCGGTTTCGTTGGGTGTCTCGCTCGGATCTGATCGTGCTTTGGTGCTCTACAAGCGTCCGGGTGCCAAAATGCGGTTCAAAAATTTCCCGGAAAACGCTCGCAGTCTGATCGAGGATGGATAGAAATGGGAGGGCGACAATGATCCGATCCAAACCGTAATGCTTCGCGTGGCGGAGCGCGAACAACAAAGACGCCAGCGTTTTTCCACCGCCCGTCGGAACCGTCAGGGTGTAGGCTCCACGGTTGCCGGCTGCCGCCGCGAGGCACCATCTCAAGACATTCGATCGCGCCTGGTTCACAGATGCTCCAGCATTGGCAACTTCGGAGAGCGCTTTCAGATGAGCCTCAAGAGGTTCGAGGTATTCCGCCAGCGGCGGCCAGTCCTTCCGATTGCCCGAGCGTGCCTGGTTTTCTTCCATGAAGCGTTCGGTATCGAGAAAGTCGGCATCGACGAGCGCTGAAAACGCGAAGCGGATGAGCATTTCAAACCTGCGTTTCTGCCGATTCTGATCACCATCACCTGGAAAGAATGCTGGATACGCAGGTTCAGCGGGCATCGCTAAGATCGACGGTATCGCCGAATCACGGACGGTACGATACCGCTCTCGCTTACTTTCATCCTTTAAACGGGTCTCGAAGTCAGCTTCATTCGCCAGACCCGCATGATGGGAGGCAATGACAAAACTGAGAAGCTTTGAAACAAACGCGTTCTTTATGACCTGACAGGCATGAAGAGCTCCAGCCGTGCTGTGGTCGGGACCGCGCCTTCGTCGTGCACCGGTACGACCAGGCGTTTCTTCTCCGAGTGAGGAAGCGTCCTCCCCGGCCTCTATAAGAAAGGACTGCCAATCCGGGGCGAACTTGCCCAAATCATGCCAAAGGCCGGCATACCATCCCCATGCCGCACTGCCGAATTTCCCGGCGAAGTCCGATGCCCGTCTTGCAGTTCCCTGGAGGTGATCCTCAAGTGCGTGCCACTGCTCCTTTGGCAGGCCTTGCTTACTGTGGGCGAACGCAATGGGTCGCTGAACACTCATCCTGCTGTCCCAAAACCGAAATTCCCTTTTTAAAAGGATTTTGTGAGTCTCCCCTTGGGACGGGACGGTTTAGGTCCCACTAGCCAGGATGGTTCCGGACTTGGGTTATAGACGTCGCAGCCACGAACCTAACGTCGAAGCCAAGAAGCGGAATTTGTCGCCGACACGGAGCCGATTGGGCGAGCAAGGCCACGATGCTTTACTTAATAATGTTGTACCTCTTCAGAATCTCGATCGTCTTGTCGATCGGCAGGGCGTCCACCGTGCGTCCGCGGCCGGTCGTGGTTTTCGCCTTGAAGAGGGAGTTGTAGATGGCTTCTTCGGTGGCTTCAATAGCCGCGAGGAACAGCGGCGACATCCCATCGTTCGTGACCAGCGTTGACGGCTGACGATTCGTCGAGAAGGCGATCGCAAAGTCACCGCTGCCGTTCGACGCGGCCGAACCGGTTCGCCCGAGGCCCATCATGGTGCGGGCGGCAAGCCGGTGCAGATTCCGGCTGTCGACCGGCGCATCGGTGCCGACGACGATCATGCATGAGCCGTCCGCGTGGTCTTCAATTCCGCCGGGACGCTCCAACTGCTGTTTCAGGTAATAGACGCCGAGCTCCCGGCCCACCGGTGCTCCATTGATGGTCAGCACGCCTCCGAAATTCGTCTGCACGATGACGCCGACGGTGAATCCTCCGAGACTCGCCGGCAATTTGCGCGAGGATGTTCCGATGCCACCCTTGAATCCAAACGCCGATGTCCCCGTTCCTGCGCCAACCGCGCCTTCTTCAACGGGACCACTCTTCGCGCCGCGAATCGCCTCCGCGACATCCGCGGATGTGATGTGCCGCCCGCGAATGTCGTTCAATCCGCCGTCGTTCGTCTCGCCGACCAGCGGATTGATCGACTGCACATTCTCGTTGCCGGGCAAGCCCAGCATGTAGTCGATGACGCCGTCCGCCACGCGAGGAACAGCCAGCGTCGACGTCAAAAGGATCGGCGTTTCGATCTCACCGAGCTCGAGCACTTGCGTCGATCCGGCAAGCTTGCCGAAGGCGTTTCCGACGAACACCGATCCGGGCACCTTCTCGCGAAACAGGTTGCCTGTATGCGGCAGGATTGCCGTCACACCGGTTCGCACGTTGTCACCCTGCATGATCGTCTTCTGACCGACCGTAACACCGGGGATATCCGTGATCGCATTCAACGGTCCGGTTGGAAGTATTCCCACGATGACGCCCGCTTCACGCGCACGAGGACGGCTGGACTCCTGTGCGATCAACGGAACGCAACAGATCACTGTGAGCAGCACGATGGTTTTCATGGCGGTCATATACTACAAGAGGAAAGCGCGCTGCACGAACCAGTAGAAGCCCAGACACATAATCGACAGCGACGCTGTCGACAGCACCTGTTCCTTCCAGCGCGATGCCGCCAGGTGGATCACCAGCGGGAACAGAAGCGAGACGAATATCAACTGCCCGATCTCCACGCCAACGTTGAATGAGAAGAGCGAAATCGCCAGCGTTCGTCGCGTGAGTTCCATTTCCCGCAAGACATTCGAAAAACCAAAACCGTGAACCAGACCAAAACCGAAGGCGATCTTCCATCGGTGAACCAGTGTGCGTCCCGTGAAGTTTTCGATCGCGACGTAAGCAATGCTGAGCGCAATAAGGCTCTCGATAAGACGCGCCGGCAGCGACAGCACCTGAAATGTCGCCAGGGCGAGTGTGATGCTGTGGGCAATGGTGAACGACGTGACGATTTTCAGAAGCGACAGCAGCGTCGTGGTCATGAGAAGCAGTCCGACGAGGAATGCAAGGTGATCGTATCCCGTGAAGATATGCAACATCCCCAGCTTGACGAAATCCCGCACCGTTTGAAGAAATTTCGGACCCTCCACATCCACGTCCAGCGACGGCCGGGCCGCGTCGATGACGGCTTCACGAGTGTCGTCGCCTTCACCGATCCGGAACAGGTGACGATGATCCGGTTGCGTTAAGCGTTCCAGCGATGAGGAGACCTTTATCATTTTGACGTCATTTGAAAATGTGTAACGGATATCCAGCTTGACGGCCTCTCCAAGTAAGACTGCGTTTTCGATGGTGGACTCAACGGGCGGGTCCGGCGCCGCAACGTGGTAATTGTTCGTGATTGCCTCGAAGAGAAGCGGCACGCCATCTTTGAATTCGGCGTCGGAGACAGCGCCATCGTTGTTCTTGTCAAGATTGGGCCCGTTATGCAGATCCGACAGACTCAACATGAACTGAACGTACACGTGGTTTCCGTCGACTCTGTACTTCGAGTAGCTCGTCGAAAACGTGTGGGCGGACGTCGGAAAGGGAAGTACCAGAGCAGCCAGGATAAGGCCAGGAATAGCGCGTTTCATGGAACTGCCGCAAATTATCACGAGTTACGCGGTCACTGAATAGTACAAAAACGGCGCAACGGTACGATCTTTCGACCGCGGGTAGTGTCTAAGCTTGAAATTCGGACAGAAACGTCGAAGAAGCGGAATTCCCCTGCTTGGCTAACACAGCTGCCCAAATTAAAAACCCACGCTCGGCTCAAACTCACAACCGGTGCGGCTTGCAGACGAGTCGGGGTGATGAACATGTCGGTGAGCAACTCCCCTCCTAAAGTTAGCAGGGGCAGACTGCGAGGGCGTTTCAGCCCGAGCAGTCGGGGTGGTTTTCAAAGACCGCGAAGCGCTCCTTTCAAATCGGTTGCGCTTCGCGCGATATCTATACGGAGGCTGCGCATCGTTTCAAACCACCCCCGTCTGCACCTGCGGTGCAGACGTCCCCTCCTAACTTCGGAGGGGAGTCGCTGCTCCACCACTCCAAGATTCGGTAATTTGGACTCGGACAGCTGAGCCTTGGCTAAGGAGAGGTATCTGCGCGCAATGGGATCAGTTGCCGAGAATTTTCGCGACGAAGGCTTTGTCGTCGAGGACCTTCTGATATCGCGAAGCGCCGCCGCCACCGCGACCGCCACCGGCGGGCGCCGCATTCGCCGGTGCACCGCCACCTCCGCCGCGGCCGCCGCGGTTTCCGCCCTGACCGCTGGCGGCGTTCCACAGATCCATGAACTGGTTCGGAAGTGTCAGTCCCTTCGCGCGATTGAAGGCTGTGATCGAGCGATCCTGTTTGCCGGCGAGATACGCGACAAATCCCAGCGTGACGTAGGGTGACGCGTTCAGCGGATCGTATCGGACAAGGTGCTCGGCCGCGTTCAACGCCTCATCATATTTCTCTACCGTCATGGCTCGGCCTAAAGCCGTACTGTAGTTGCCTCGTTGAGCGATGTTGAGCAATCGGCGGAGCTCCGCAAACGGGTCCGGATGATCGTCGACATTGACATAAACCAGGCGGTCGTTGTTTGTGTTGCGGCCTCCGCCTTTTCGGACGACGAGAATCGAGGCGGATTCCCGCCCGCGGCTGTCGCCGCCGGCTTCATCGCCGGCCTTGAGCGCGGCCCACAGTTTCTCGACGAGGTCGTCATTGGTGGCCTCGAATGCCTTTCCCATCGCTTCGACGACTTGCGGTCCGACCAGGATATTGCCTTGAGCGGACCACGTCGCGCCGATCTTATGGCCCTGCCAATTCTGTCCGCCGCTTTTCGTCGCGATATTGCCCTTGGCGTCAACGATGGCAACCTGCCGGCTGTCCGTGTTGCCGAACGTGTCTTCCTGCAGAAGCTTGTCCAAAACCTGCTGCGCGGTGAGGCCCTGCTTCAGCAGTTCGAGTCCGTGCGGGCCATAGCCCACGTTCACACCGGCTTGCGTCGCAATCGCGCCGACGCCCGCCTCGGCCCACGGCACGACCGTGCCGACCGCAAAGTAACGGGACGCGACGGCGACGCCGAGGTCTCCGGTCTTCGGGTCGATGGCAACGATGGAGAACGTCGCCATCGCCGACGCTGCCGGAAAAAGCAGCAGCGCAACCAGCATTGCGATTCTTTTTGTCATGTGCGCTTCCTTTCCTCGAAGAGTTTCACGCCTGCTTGAGCGCAATCGATTCGATCGCGTTCATCAGGTCCTCGCACTTATCGATGGTATGTTCGAGTTCGTTGTAGATGGAACTGTATTTCATCAGACGGATCGCATCCTGCTCTTCCGCGTACAGGGTGCCGATGAAGTGTCGATAGAGCCGGTCACCCTCGTTTTCGAGCGCGTGAACGCTGATGATCTGTTCCTTGATTTTGTCGTAGTTGATATTCCGCAGCATGTGGACGGCCTTGTGAATGTCGCTAACGGCGTTCTTGGTGACTTCGAGCAGCATCCTCATTCCGTCGTCCAGCTTGAAGATCTGATAGAGCGTCAGGATGTCCGCGACGTGGTCCATCAAGTCGAGCACGTCGTCCATCCGTTTGGTGAGTGTGTAAATGTCTTCTCGATCGAACGGCGTAATGAATGACCGGTTCAACTCTTCGAAGATCGTATGAGTGAGCTTGTCGCCAACGTGTTCGAGTTTCTTGATCTCATCGCGGATGGTCTCCATTTCTTCCCTGGAGCTGGCTCGCGAGAGCCCGGCATAGATCTGCGAGGCATCTCGCAGATTGTCCGCAGATTGCTCGAAGAACGGCAGAAACTTATCGTCCTGGGGCAGGAAAAAGCGAAGCACGGAGCCCAGACTCATCGAATGCATCTCCTTGCGTTCTACCTTGTTATGTATAATCGCCCGGCGCAGGCCCGGTTCGGCAATCGAGGACTGTAGCATGAGCCGGAATTCGCGGTCATCACTTCCTTAAAAGAACATTCAGAGGACCATTCGCGTGAGTTCAGTTTCTCCGACGTTTCTGGTGGTAGTGGGCATCGTTTTTACGGCTCTTGTGTTCGATTACCTCAACGGTTTTCATGACGCGGCGAATTCCATAGCGACGGTTGTTTCGACTCGCGTGTTGTCTCCCGGCAAAGCGGTCTTTTGGGCGGCGTTTTTCAATTTTGTCGCGGCGTTCGGTTTCGGTGTGGGCGTGGCGAAAACGATTGGTTCGGGAATGATCGATATCCAGATGGTCGACCGAACGGTCATCTTCGCCGGCCTTGTGGGTGCAATCGCGTGGAACATTTTCACGTGGCTTTTCGGTTTGCCCACGAGTTCGTCGCACGCCTTGATCGGTGGTTACGCCGGAAGCGCCATCGCGAAAGGCGGGTTGGCGGTGATCATCCCGAGCGGTTGGACCAAAACGCTGACGTTCATCGTATTGTCGCCGGTCATCGGCATGATCCTCGGTTTTATCTTCATGGCGCTGACGCTCTGGCTTGTCCGTGGTGCCACGCCGCGGCGAGTGGACATACGTTTTCGGAGGCTGCAGCTCATTTCCGCTGCGGCGTACAGTCTTGGGCACGGAACCAACGATGCGCAAAAGACAATGGGGATCGTCGCCGGTGTGCTTTTTACGTCCGGCTATATTCAAAGCTTCTACATTCCGTTTTGGGTAGTGTTGCTGGCGCACACTGCCATCGGCCTGGGCACGCTCTCCGGTGGTTGGAGAATCGTCAAAACAATGGGCCAGAAGATCACCGCTTTGAAGCCGGTCGGAGGTTTCTGTGCTGAAAGCTCAGCCGCCGTTTGCCTGTTGTTTTTGGCCATGAACGGCATACCCGTGAGCACGACGCACACAATCACGGGAGCAATCATCGGTGTGGGTTCGACCCGCCGGCTTTCGGCGGTCCGTTGGGGTGTGACTCGCAATATCGTATGGGCATGGATATGGACAGTCCCGGCCGCCGGACTCATTGCTGCTGCCGTTTACAAGGCGCTATCCTGAGAATCCAAAACACATGGCCTTCAGACTCCATTCCCGCCTCGTCGCATTGAACATCGTCGCGATCGGAGTGGTGACGCTATCGCTCGGTTATTTCCTGAGCGTGAACTTGAAATCGACATTCGAATTGGAAATCGAGGATCAACTAACGAAGTCGGCGAGCCTCGCCAGAAAGTATGTGAAGGAAACAGGGACCGCCGATTCGATGGCACTCGCAAAAGGGCTGTCCGCCGCGCTGAATCTGCGAGTCACCATCATCGCAAAAGATGGCCGTGTTTTGGGAGACTCGGACCTTACGCGTGAAGGCCTGGCCACAGTTGAAAACCATCGCGATCGGCCGGAAGTGGTGCAGGCCTTCCGCGACGGCACGGGGCGGTCGATTCGATGGAGTGGAACGCTGGGCCTTCCATTCATCTATGTCGCGACGATCATGGACAACGGGGACGTACTCCGGGTAGCGATGCCGCTTGCGGCAGCCGAAAGGCTCACGAGCAAACTCCGGAGCGAGCTGCTGATCGCGATGTTGATCTGCATTGGCATGACGCTGGTGTTGGGATACATGGTCTACGACTTCGTATCCAAGCCCTTGCGAGACGTTGCCGACGCATCTCGGAAACTTGCGCTCGGGAATCTTAACGTCGAGCTTCCGGTTGTTGGAGATCGCGATCTCGCCGTCGTGTCGTCTTCATTGAATGTCATGGCCAGGATTCTGCAGAAGAAGATGGAAGAACTGCAGGACGACAAGCGCCAGACGGAGGCCATCATCGCCGGCATGAGCGCCGGTGTCGCCGTTTTCAACGTTGACGCTCGAGTCATGCTGGCGAATCGATCGATCGCAGACTTGCTCGACCAGCATGGTCAAACCATTGGGAGGTCGCCCATGGAGCTCGTGCGGCAGCCCGTTCTCGATGGCGCCGTTCGCAGGGCGCTGAACGGTGAGGATACACCGTCAATCGAGATCATCGCTTCAAGCGGAAAAACGCTGCTGGCCAGAACTTCACCCGTTCGCGCTGCCTCGGGAAAGGTCGACCTCGTTGTTGTTGTGTTTCACGACATCACGGAGATCCGCCGGACCGAGAAGATGAGAAAAGACTTCATCGCGAATGTTTCGCACGAATTCAAAACACCACTGACGTCGATCCGTGGATACACTGAAACGCTTCTGACGTCCTTTCCCGACGATCCAAGCGTGATCCGCGAATTCCTTGGAGCCATCGAGAGGAATTCAATTCTGTTGCAGGCGCTGGTCGACGACCTGTTGGTTCTGGCGCGACTGGAAAGTGAAACCGCACTTGATAAGCGTGATTTCAACGTGACGGCGCTTATTGAAGAGCAGATCCGATCGAGACAGCATCTTTTGCGTGAAAAACACGTCCAGGTGGAAGTGGAGTGCCCGGCGCTCGATGTTCTTGCGGACCAGCAACGGCTGAGCCGCGCCGTTTCCAACCTGCTCGACAACGCCATTCACTACAATCGCGAAAACGGTTCTATCCGAATCCGAGGCGGCTCGCGCGACGGCGGACTTCTGCTGGCTGTCACGGATTCCGGTTACGGAATCTGTAAAGACGATATGATCCGGATCTTTGAGCGCTTCTACCGCGTCGAAAAATCGCGCACCCGGGATTCCGGCGGCACCGGTTTAGGCCTCGCAATAGCGAAACATGCGATAGAGAGCCAGGGAGGGACCATCACCGTGACGAGCACGCTGGGTGTGGGGTCCACGTTTGAAATCTTTCTGCCGAACGTTATTCGTGATTAGGGATGCCGGCGTGGAATTTCGAAATTGAACGAGTCCTGCATTGCTAATCCGAAAACACAAACTTCAAATTGGACTCCGTGCGGGACAGAGACAGTCCAGTCTGAGATTTGTGTTTTCGAATTAGCAATGCAGGACTCGTTCAATTTCGAAATTTCCCTTCCTTATGATTTAGTAATGGAACCTGAACCCGATTTGAATCTGCCGTTCGCGCGTCAGGAAATTGGTTCCCGCTTCGTTGATAGTCTGGAACGCCGACTGGTAGGTCATGACAGCAGCCTGAGCTGTTCCGCTGATGGTGTATGCGGTCGAATTGGCCCCGGTGAATTGCGTTCGATTGAAAATATTGAAGCCTTCGACCAGGGCCTCGGCGTTGTACTTCTCGCCAAAGTAGAAGCGGCGCGACAGGCGCAAATCGCTGTACCAGACGTTCGGACCGGAGAACTCGTTTCGCGGGCTGATCGTGAGCCGGCTTCGCCCGCCGGATCCATTGATGCCGCTCGATGTCGCGTTGGGAATCGTCGCAACGGCGGGATTGGCGCTGGGTAGTGAACCTGAAAGGCCCGCATCGATCGGGATTCCACTGAGGATCGTGACGATAGGTGAGAGCGTCCACCCATCGGCGATCGCCTGGAAGGCACTGTTGCCCGACTTGACCCGAGGCGAATAAACCACGTTCGCAACGAACTTGTGACGGCGGTCGAAATTCGATCGGCCTTTGTCGGCATCCGGATCGAAAACGTTTGTCGGCGTGTTCGAAGTTGTGAACGTCTGAGAAGTCTGGAGTGTATCGGTTGCTTTCGAGAGTGTGTAGTTGAACTGGAATTGCAGTCCACCCGAGAATTGCCGGTTCAACTGCAGAGCCATTGCGTTGTACGTGGACCGAACCTTACTGGCAATCTCCGTGATCGAGCCATAATTGGTGTTCGGACGTGACCCGCGGAACGCAGGCACCGTCACTGTTTTGCCGTCGTAAGGCCCTCCGCTTATGGTGTAAGACTGCGTCGACGTGGGCACGCTGAGATTGCGGTCGTAGAACGTCGGCAATCTTCGGCCCAGGCTGGACAGATACGATACGGCCACAACAGTGCCCTTCATCACCTGCCGTTCAAACGTGGCGTCGATTTCGTGAATCAGTGAGTTCCGGAATTCCGGCGCGAAGTACTGGAGCGATCCCGAGCCGGCAGGAGCCGAAGCCAGCACAAACGGGAAGATCGGCGCATTGGCTGCAGTGGGCGCAATACTCACCGAGGTCTGGCTGACACCACCGGTGGCGCCGGTGTTGATGATCGCGTTGTAAATGGTGGAGTTGATGGTGCGTCCAAAATACGTCCCGTAGCCTCCTCGAATGGACGTTTTACCGTCGCCCGTCACGGCCCATGCGGCTCCCACTCGCGGACCGAAATCCTTCTTGTCGCTCGGCAATTGCGAAGTCACGGCATTGAGCGTCAACTGGGTATTCGGAATGGCTTCACTGCTGGGATTGGCCACTTGCGCCGGCGGCAGCTTCTGGTACTCGTATCGCAAACCGGTATTGACGGTCAGCCGGCCTGTCGGTCTCCAATCGAACTGAACGTAGAGATTCAAATCGTCGGTATGAAACTCGACGGCAGGCTGCCCGAACGCCTGTTGAAAGTTGCTGGTGTAGCATTTGCCCGCAAACCTGCCGGGATTTGCGTTGCAGGTCACCGTCGGAGGGAGCGGCGTCTTCCAGTTGACGTAATCAATGATGAAGTCATTGATGTTGCTGTAAGAGTACGAACCGCTCTCGAATCGCATGTTGCTCAGGTTGTCCTTGACGCGGTTATAGTCGATGCCGAACTTCAACGTGTTTGCTCCCATCGAATAAGTCACGTTGTCGGTGATCTGCACACGCTTCTCTTCGGGATACTTCTTTCTTTCCAGAAACGTGGGCTTTCCAAACTCAATGCCATTCGTGAGGAAAACATCGGGAGCGCTGCCGTTCAGTGCCGTCCGCGGCTCGCCCGGCAAAGGCGACTGGCTGTTCTGAAACTCGAAATCGCGAGCGAACTGCCCACGAAGCTCGTTAACCATCCTCGGGGTCACCGTTGAAATCAATCGCGCGGTACCCCAGTCCACCTTTACAAAATCATCGCCGAAGCTGGCGCGGCCGAGAGTGTTCGTCGGTTGGCTTTGGACTCCGGCCGGAGAGTTCCAGCGCAGACGGTTGTAGTTGATGGAGAACGCGTTCTTGGAATTCACTTGCCAATCGATCTTCGGCAGGAGCAGCAATTGATCGCCGCGGCGAGGCACCGGCCCCGTTAGCGAATTGATGAAACTGAGGGTGTCGTTGATTTGGGCGTCCGTCAGATTTCGAGGAGCGGCTTGAAGAATGGGACGGCTAACGGTGTCGAGATACGTCGGACTTGAATAGATTCCCAGTCCGGGATTGCTGCGCCGCTGCTGGTCGTAGCTGAAGAAGTAAAAAACCTTGTCGCGACGGATTGGCCCGCCAATGGTCCCGCCGAACTGATGTCGAACATCCTCGGGTTTGATACCAACTCTCTGGCTCACGCCGTTGTTGAGAACCGTTTGGAATGCTAACGGATTCCGCGCGCCCCATCGGTTGTTGCGCTGGTAATAGAATCCGTCGCCATGCACATCGTTCGTGCCGCTCTTGGTGACGGCGTTGGTGACGCCGCCGGCAGCGCGTCCGTATTCGGCGGAATAATTCGATGTGTTGACCTGAAATTCCTGAATCGCCGATTGACTGATCGAATAGCTGATTCGTGTCCGGCCGCGTTCCTCGCCGAAGAATGCCTGATTGTTGTCGCCACCATCGACCGTGTTGTTGTTCAACAATCCCGAGATACCCCGGAAACTCAGCAGTCCAAAACTTCCGTCGGGAACCACTCCAGGCGCCAGCATCACGAAGTTCGACCAGCGGCGGCCGTTAATGGGCAATTCGTTGATTGCGGTTTGATTGATGTTGCTCGCGAATTCCTTGGATTCGGTATTGACCAGCGGCAGATCCGCCACGATGGCGATCTCCGTCAGCGTGCCGCTTACTTGCAGCGTCGCATCGACCGTACTGGTCCGGCCAACCTCGACCCGGATTTGCTCGCGTTTATAGTCGGCAAATCCCGGCATTTTGATGGAAAGCGTGTAGGTGCCGGGCTGAAGGTTGTCGAACTTGAAGCGTCCATCGGCCTCGGTCGTCACGGAGTCTTCGCGATTGGTACCGGTGTTCAACAAAGTCACGTTCACATTCGGAATCACCGCGCTGCTGGCGTCGGTCACAACGCCACCCACGGCTCCGCTGACGGAAGACTGGGCGATTGCGACGGTTGAAACGCCGAGAAGAAGAACGAGCAAGACTAATATCCTTTTCATAAGATTTAGGTTTCCTCCAAAGACGATTTCACAACGACGGGCAATCATCATACAGCACTCATTCCGGCGACGACATTAATTGCTGGTGAAAATCCCCTGCCGAGAAGCCTTACATGACGAAGCCGGCAGTCGCGTCTAGAACGAACCGCCCGCTCCGGCGCCGCCGCTTCTCCCGCCGCCCGGATCGAATTCGCGCGGCTGCGGAGTTGGGACGCTCGGACCTGTGTGCAACGCTGACGATGCCGTGCCGATCATAGAGAGTCGTCGCTTATCGGAACTCAACAGTCGCGCCGTGGTCAGTCCTCTCGGAGAATGTGCCAACCAACGCCGGACCGCGAGAGCCGTTCCGATCAGCAGAACCCCTAACAAGATTGGATCCCAAGTCTGCCGGGCCGCTCCGAAATAGGGTTTGTTCGTCGAGAATGTCAGGAGAGCGAGAAGGATGTTGATATCGAGTAACGAGCGATCTCTCTCGCGCAAGCCGAGGTACAGGCCAACGGCAGGAATGAGCCAGATCGCCCCGTAGGTGAACCAGTAGAACGTACGCGGGACATCCGGAGCACCCAACATCAGGAGTCCGAATGATGCCAGCGAACGAATGTGGAGATTGAGTACCAGATAAATACCCGCCCACGCCGACGCCTGAATAGCGGCGCAATCGCCGGCAGGATACTCCCCGTCGCATTCTCGATAAACAATACGCGCAACGGCGAAGACGACGGCGAGCAGTCCGGCGGACGTTAGACGCTGCACCATTCCCGAACCATGAATCTCGAATGGCGCAATCATGAGGCACGCCATCGAAGCGATCGCGGCGTAAAGGTATCCAAATCTCAGATAGATCGTCAGCGCAGCGATGCTTCCGGCAACGGCCGCCGCGAGCTCCGCCGGAGTGGTGCTATGCGAGCCTGAACTAAAAAGGGCGCCCGCCACCGCCACAAAGACTCCGGACATGCTGGCGGTCGCCTCCTCCACACCGAAACGGTACAACTGGAATTGGTTGACCAGACTCTCTGCGAGTACAAATGCTCCGGCACCGCCAAACAGGAGCAGAGTCGCCGTTCCCGAATCGTCGTGGGGCTTCAGGGCGAGCCACAGCAGAATGACCGACGCTGTAATGATGAGGGCGCCGAATGCGAATAAGACCAGGCGCAGAAACACATTGGTTCGGCGAAGATCGACCTTCAATTCACCCAGAAACCGGTCTTGCTGAGCCTGATCGAGAAGGCCGGACCGGGTCCACTCGCGGACGAGACGCTCCGTTCGAATCGTTCGTTCGTCGTCGATGCTGTACTTTCTCATTCCTCTCGTGCGAAGCGACGCGCAAGCATTGCGATCACGATAATGACCGTTGTTCCCGTGATGACCAGGTACGTCAGGCCGGCTGAAAACCCATTCAACTCCCGCAACACCAGGGAACTTACACCGATGTATCCATAAACTGTTCCGTAGGCGACAAATACGAAGCGTTTGAACTGTATTCCTAGCGCGATCGATAAGCTTGTTACCGTCAATAGACCCAGGAGAAACGGTATCTCGGAGTCCCCAAGGACTCCCGACAAGAGTGCCGCGAATATCGCGTTGGCGGCAATGTGCAGGTAGGTGTCGATGAAATGTTTCTTGATGCGAAGCCGGTATAGGTAGGTACCGATCGCAATGACCATCGAGCCGTACAGCAGCACCGTCAAGCGAAGTGGATCCGAGGTTAGGCCGCGCCGGGACAGACTCACTCCAAGCCAGCCCGCTAACGACGATAACGCCAGCGATAAAACGAAACGATTGTCAAACCTGTAGGCGAGTACGAAAAACAATACGCTGGAGACTAGTAAGTAGTTCGGCCACGACTCGTGCAGCCATACGAACCGGAACTCGATGTACGCAAGCTCTACGGAGAACACCAGGCACGAAGCGTAGAGGACATAGTCGAACGCAAAGTTTGGAGATTCCACTTCAGCATTCGAGTAGGGCTGCGCCGCTGAGAAGCAGTAGTACAGCGATCCAATGAACGATAGCGAGAGTATCGACAGGATGAACAAATCGCCAAGGTTGGCGAAGTGAGTCTGGACGGTCCAACCCAAACCCCCGACCAGCGACAGTACGCCGATGTACAGCAGCGCATTGAGCTCAAAAAAAATGGAAAACCATTCTTTGCGCACCAGGGATGACAACATCGCATACTGGTTATCGCTAATCAGGCCGGTGTTTTTCCACTGCGCCAGCCTGTCGATCGTGGTCATTGTCATAGTGTTGTAACACAACTGATCAAAAGGTGCCGTGGTTTCTGCTGTTTGCAGGCCATGACAATCCTATCGATTGGAGGTTGAATGCACGTCGATAGCTTTATCCGTCCCCGCACTGCTATCGCCGGGTTCGGAGCAACCGCTCTCGCACTACTCCTATGGTCGCCGGCTGGTTCGAAGCTGCTGGAATATCAGCCGTTCATGTCGCATGGTCATTGCTATATGTGGCGTCCGAATCTGGTGGCCCTCCATGTGATTTCGGATTCGGTGATCACCATTGCGTACTACACGATTCCTTTTACTCTTCTGTACCTGGTACGCAAGCGGAAGGATCTGCCGTTCAACTGGATGTTCGTTGCCTTCGGTGTATTCATCATAGCGTGCGGAACGACTCACCTGATGGAGATCTGGACCATATGGACACCGGTCTACTGGTTGTCGGGTATGGTCAAAGCGGTCACTGCCGCTGCGTCGATCGTCACCGCGGTCGCCCTCATCAAGCTTCTTCCCGTAATCATGCTGATTCCGAGTGTTCATCAGTTGCGAGCCGCGAAGGAGCAACTTGAAAGAGAAGTGGCGGAACGGAAAGACGCCGAAGCTGGCTTGAACGAGATCCGCGGGAAACTGGAGCAGGGTGTTGAGGAGCGCACCAGGGATCTGGCCAGGGCGAACGCCGAACTGGAGAAAGCGGGACACCTGAAGGATCAGTTCCTGGCGATGCTTTCTCACGAACTTCGAACACCACTGACCGCAATCTACGGATGGATTCACATGCTCCAGAATCAAAGGCTCGAAGAGAAAACCGTAGCTCGAGCGCTCGAAGTCATGGATCGGAATGTCCGCGCTCAGGCGAGGCTTGTGGACGACCTGCTTAATGTTTCGAGAATTATTACGGGAAAACTCAAGATCGAGCCCGAGTGGACCGATGGCAAGCGCGTCATCGAGACCTCGGTGCAGTCGATCCGTCCCGCAGCGGATGCGAAATCCATCAGGATCGAAACACGGACGGCGCCGGACGCCGGCGCCATCTACGCGGATCCGGCAAGGCTCCAACAGGTCCTGTGGAACCTGCTTACTAATGCGGTGAAGTTCACGCCCCGATCGGGTTCGGTTATGGTCAGCCTCACGCAAACTAATTCGAGTGCTGAAATCGCAGTGTCGGACACGGGAGAGGGAATTGACGCCGGCTTCTTACCGTACGTTTTTGAACGTTTCTCTCAGGCAGACGCCTCGAGCACGCGCAAACACGGCGGACTCGGGCTGGGGCTTTCGATATCGCGCCAGTTGATCGAGCTGCACGGAGGAACGATCGAGGTATCGAGCCCGGGCCGAAATCAAGGTACGACTTTTACCGTGATTCTGCCCATTCCATCAATCCGTCGCGAGGATGTGGAACCACCGGTTCGCGAAGTGCGGACGATTGCCGGTATCCGCGTCATGGTCGTCGAAGACGACGAGGATACCCGGGAAATGATCGTCGAAGCGTTGAAACGCCACGGCTGCTCGGTTTCGCATGTCGGCTCGGGCCTGGAGGCCCTGACCGCTTTGCGGGACCATCGTCCGGACGTCCTCGTCAGCGACATTGGGATGCCCGAAATGGACGGCTACGACTTGCTCTCGCGCATTCGACTGGGGAGCGCGGGCGGTATCCAGGACCTTCCCGCCATCGCGCTGACCGCGTACGCCAGCATCGAGGACAAGGAAAGAGCCCGGCGCGCCGGGTTTGCGGATCATGTGACGAAGCCCGTTTCTGTGACGGAACTCGTATACTCGATCGCGAAAGTTGCGCGGACCCCGTGAAGCGTTGTTATTTCGACGCCGCGACGTCCACGACGGCCCTGTAAACGATCTCGAGAAACTGGTTGAGACTGTCGATCGGGATGCGCTCGTCGTTGCCGTGAAGCACGCCAAGGTTGACCGATCCGACACCGTATACCTGAACGCCTTTGGCGCGCAGCTGAGCACCGTCGGTGGCGCCGGTGACCATCATAGGAAGCGTCACCGCGCCGGGCAGAACGGCGGCTTGCGCCTTCTCCAGCGCTCGAAACATTTCGCTGTCCAGCCGCGACGGAACGGACTTCGGCCTGCCGCCTCCTGCGGGAGGAATCACCTCGACCGCAGGATCGTTGATGATTCGACGAAGTGTCGCCACGAATTCGCCGATGTCTTCATCCGGTAATGCGCGAACGTCGAGCGTCGCTTCGGCGTCGCCGGGAATCACATTGCTCCGGAATCCACCTTTGATGATGTTCGGTGAAATCGACGTTCGAAGCATCGAGTTCAACGTCAGCTGAGTCATCCGCAGTTTTTCCTGAATCGCCGCTCCCAGCACCGGGTCTTCGAGGTGGGTGTACATGAACGCGTTGTCGGGAGAACTGATCGAGGCCAGCCGCTGGAAGTACGTTCGAGTCGTTTCGTTCAGTCGCATCGGAGGCTGAAATTCGCCGAGCTTCGCAACGGCCGCCGCGAGATGCACGATAGGATTATCGGGCCTCGGAATCGATCCATGGCCAGATGTGCCTTTCGCGACGAGCCGCATTCCGTTTGGAACCTTTTCAGTGGTGGAAACGCCGAAGCTGACGATCTTCCCGTTATCGCCGAGAAGGGTCTCGCCGCCTTCCATGATGGCGAACTCCGAGTCCATCTTGTCCCAGTATCGATTCACGAGAAAACCCATTCCGACTTGTCCGCCGCCTTCTTCGCCCGCTTCGCAAAGCAGGATGATGTCTCTATCGAGGGGCACTTTCATGCGGTGCAGCATCAGGAGAACCTGCAGGGATACGGCGAGATTGTCTTTATCGTCATAGGAACCACGGCCGTAGATGTATCCATCCTTGATCACGCCCCCGAACGGGTCCACGGTCCACTTTTCGCGCTCGACGCCGACAACGTCCGAATGACCGGCAAGCAGCACCGGACGCTTCTTCCCATTTCCCTTCAAGCGCGCGATCAGATTGGCGCGATTCGGCTCCGACGATACGACTTCCGACGGAATGCCTTCTTTGTCGAGAATCGCCTTCACGAATTGCACGACTTTCGTTTCATTGCCGGGCGGATTGCTGGTGTCGATCTTCACCAGGTCCTGGAGGTTCTTGAGCACTTCGGCGAAATTCTTCGGCCATTCTGGAGTGGATTGCGGCAATACGGTGGACGCTGCGGTGAGAACCCACAGCACGGCGACGGCGATCTTCGACTTCATCGTTCCTCCCTTGACTTGCGCGAATTCTATGGTAATTCGGTCGGAAGTAGAAGTGACGTCACGAAGAAGCGGAGCTAGTGTGCCGTCCCAGCTAAATCTTTACAGCTATCCACGGTGCCCACTCCCTTCGCTCGGGTACTGTGCGATGGCATGCGCCGCAATGGGTCTCAAACGACGGTAGATGATCCGTTGGGGGAAGTCGTGTGCGGGATTCTTGTTAAAATTCCAATTGGAGGTGGATATGGGGCTCTCCCAAAAAACGTGCGTACCTTGCAGAGGCGGTGTGCCTCCATTGACTGCCGATCAGATCCAGCCTTTAGCCAGAGAGGTCGAGGACTGGAACGTCGTCAACAATCACCACATCGAGAAAGAATTCAGATTTCCCGACTTCCGAACCGCCCTGGACTTCACGAATAAGATTGGCGGGATTGCCGAGGAACAGGGACACCATCCGGACATTTTCCTCGCATGGGGCAAAGTTGGCGTAAAGATCTGGACACACAAAATCGACGGCCTCACCGAAAGCGACTTCATTCTGGCCGCCAAGATCGAGGACGTGAAACGTTAGGCGTTTTCTAGTCCTGAATCTCCTCGAACGATGAAATCGCTCTGTGATCGTGCATCACCTGCGGATGATTCCCTGGACGCATGCACAGCAGCGTTTTCATTCCGGATTGCCGCGCGGCATCGAGTTCGCGCGTTACATCGGATATAAAGAGGATCTGCCTGGGCTTGAGTTCGAAAGCGTACGCGATCGCCGTATAACTTGCCGGATCGATTTTGGCGCCGATGTTCGTGTCGAAATGATCTTTGATCCACGGGCTGAGGTTTCCATCCGCTGTGCTCGAGAACAGCAGTCGTTGCGCGAGCGTACTTCCGGACGAGAAGATCCGGATGTCGAAGCTCTTCTCGTACCAGCGGTGAAGCGCCGCGGCGACATCGGGGAAAACCTGTCCTTGGATTCTTCCGGATTGGTAACCCTCGAGCCAAATCCTGCCCTGCAGTGCTTTAAGCGGCGTGATCTTCCGGTCCTGATCCATCAGCCAGTTGATGTACTCGATCGGCTGATCGCTCCAGTGCGGCGTCATTAAATTCGAACGCGTGTCGCTTTCGTGTTCGATCTTCAGCGCGCGAACAATCTGGCGAACTTCCGGATCCGAAGAATTGTTCTTCAGGAAATCCGCGAGCTGCTCCCGGACGTACGGAAACAGCGTTCCGTATACGAAATCGATCGGCGTGGTTGTACCTTCAATGTCGAGAAGGATTCCACGGATGTGCTCGGTAGAGAGGCTGAAGCTCATCGTACGTAGGATGTGCCCAGGCAGACGGGTTGATAGCGTTGATCAATGCCGCTTTCGGTGTAACGCGGTGTCCAACCCGATGGATCCTGGAACAACCGGATCGCGCGGATCTGGCGATCGGAACACAAATCAAACCAGTGCAGCGTGCCGCGCGGCACACGGATGAGATCGCCAGCGCCCACCTCGATGGCGATGACTGGCGAGTTCTGCGGATGGATGTGAAACACGCCGCTGCCGTGAATGATGAATCGAACCTCGTCTTCGTCGTGCCAGTGTTCGCGGCTGAATTTTGCAAGCATCGCGTCCAGGTTCGGCGTTTGCGCATTGACGTTGATCACGTCGGCGGTCACGTAGCCGCCGCTCTTTTTCAGCCGTTCGATCTCGGACGAGTATGCCTCCAGAATCTCTTCGGACGACGCGTCCGAAGCCGTGGGATGCTCCGGCGTCCACACTTCATATTGAATGCCGACCTGGGCAAGATAGACGGCGACCGCATCGCGATCGGCCAGCGTGCGATTTTCGTCTGGGATTCGGACCAAAGCCATGAATACTCCCCTCCCGGCTTCTTACGCCGGCTCCATCATCTGGCGGCGACCCACCGATTCGAGCAGGAATTCGAGAATCTCGACGTGACGGACGGCTTCATCGAGATCGATACCCCACGTGTAGAGACCGTGACGGCGGATCAGGAACCCGTGAACTCCCGCGGTTTCCAGTAACATCGACGCTGCCTGCGTCGACAAGAGTTCGAGATCCTGGCTGTTCTCCAGTATCGGCACCCATTCGCGATGCTCGTGCGTTTTCACCCCGGACAAGCCTTTGAGCATTTCGTAGTTCTCAATGAAAAAGCCCGCCCGGCCTGCATGATGGTCGGACAATATGGTGCTCCAGACGGAATGTGTATGCAAGATGGCGCCCGCTCCAATCGTTCGTGCCACTGCCAGGTGCAACAGCGTTTCCGCAGACGGCTTGCCGCTGATTCCGGGAAGAACTGAGGCATCCGGGCCGACGCGCAGGATGTTTTCGGGCTGAAGCCGTCCCTTGTCGATGGAGCTCTCGGTGATCGCAAGCACCAGCGGATTCCGATCGATCACCACGCTGAAGTTCCCGCTGGTTCCAAGCGCCCAACCCCTTCGGTGAAAATCTCGGCCGATTTCGACGAGCCGTTCGACGTGCTGGGCAAATGTCATGGTAAAGCGGCATTATACTAGGCATTCGCCTGGAGCCCGGAGGAGACAACGATGAAATCAACTCGTCGAACGTTCATCAAAAGTGCGACTGCTGCTGCCGCCGGCAGCTTGCTGCCGCAAAGTGCCGCGAGCGCGCAAACGTCCAATCTCTCCAAAGGCGACGAATTCCGGCGGCTCGTCCAGGGACCTGAGCCGGTGCTGGCGCCCGCCGCTCATGACGTTCTGACGGCGCGGCTCATCGAGCAGATGGGATTTCCCGTGGTCACCGTCGGAGGCAGCGCCGTTTCGGCCGAGCACGTCATTCCCGATGTCGGTCTGATCACGATCACCGAACTGATTGAGTTTGCGGGCAACATTGCGGAAAGCGTGAATGTGCCGGTGTTCGCGGATTGCGACGACGGTGGCGGAAGCCCCATCAATGTTTATCGTGCGATGAAGAACGCCGAAAAGCGCGGTATCGCCGTCGTCATGTTTGAGGACACCGTCACGATCAAACATCTCGGCGGCCGCAGCGACCTGATCACCAAAGAGCAGATGGCCGACAAGATCAAGGCCGCCGTCGACGCGCGTGAGAAGGGAACGGCGATCGTCGCTCGCACCGACGCGCTTTCCGAGCAACGCACGATGGACGAGGCTCTCAACCGCGGAATCGCCTGCGCCGAAGCCGGCGCCGACGTCATTTTCTTTTCGGGCATGCGGTTGACCGATACCGCGAAGGCTCGGGACGTCGTCAAGCGTCCGTTGATGAGCACCGTCGGCGGGACGACGACTCCGGCGCAACTGAAAGACGCTCGAATCAGCTTCGGCGTCTACGCCGGACAACTGCTGCAGATCAGCCTTGGCGCCGCTCACCAGGCACTGCAGGAACTGAAGTCGACCGGTCTGATGACGAATGCGACGAAACTTCAGATTCCGAACGATGTTTATCAAAAGTTGATCGAGTCGCAGGACGTCACCGCCCGCGCGAGGAAGTACAATCTCATTAAGGGATAGGCAGCCCCGGATGAACAACCTAAAGGGCCGCGGCGCGGCAAGTAATCCACCGAACCGTTTCGAGAGTACGTCATACTCGCGCGGTGAATGGAACGAACCGGACGATCCTTTGCCGCAAACGGTGTTTCTTCGCGACACCACCAGGTCGATCATCGCCTACAACGACAGTCCCGATGTCGGTTTCGAGGCGAGCATCAATCCCTACCGTGGTTGCGAACACGGCTGCATTTACTGCTTCGCGCGTCCGAATCACGAGTATCTCGGTTTCTCCGCGGGTCTTGATTTCGAAACGAAAATTCTTGTTAAGGAAGATGCGCCGGAACTTCTTCGACGGGAGTTGAGTGCGAAATCGTGGAAGCCGCAAGTGATCGCCATCAGCGGCGTGACCGATGCGTTCCAGCCGATCGAACGGCGTCTGAGAATCACACGCCGGTGTCTCGAGGTCCTTGCGGAGTTTCGAAATCCGGTCGTGATCATCACGAAAAACGAACTGGTGACGCGCGACATCGACGTTCTTTCGGAGCTTGCCCGCTTTGACGCCGCATTGGTCCTGGTGTCGGTCACATCACTTGATGGGGAACTTGCCCGAGAACTGGAACCCCGCGCTTCGCAGCCGAGCCGGCGTCTCGCAGCGATCCAGCAGTTGGCATCGGCGGGCATTGCCGTCGGCACGCTCGTCGCGCCGGTGATTCCCGGCCTGACGGATCATGAAATGCCGGGGATACTCGCTGCAGCCGCCTCCGCCGGAGCCAGGTCGGCAGGTTACGTGCCACTGCGGCTTCCCTATGGTGTTGCGCCCTTATTCGAAGAATGGCTGGCGCTTCACCGGCCGCAGCAGAAAGACAAAATCCTCAACCGGGTCCGCCAGATTCGAGGCGGAAGGCTGAACGATCCCAACTTTGGTTCGCGTATGCACGGACAGGGCGTCTACGCTCAACACATGGCCGAATTTTTCGAAGTCTGCTGCCGGAAAGCCGGTTTGAACCACAGTCGTCCAAAATTGTCCGCCGATTCGTTTCGTCGTCCGGGTGTTGTCCAGATGAATCTTTTTTGATCCGGTGGTCCGTGCACCGAACCGACGATTTTTTCCGTGCGCCCGCAGGAAAAAAACCGCCTCACACCGGACGCGACGCCTTCAACGCGCCGCTCCTCCATGATTTATCCTGTTCCGTCGTTTGGAATGAATTATGCGATAGAGCCATTACCGGAACTCGTATGACAAAGGCTTTGTCCATCATCCTGCTCGGAACCGCCCTTGCTCTGGCTTCCGAAGTGCGGCAAACGCCGGGAGTCGAGGCTTCGCGTGATGGTGCACTTCGTGCAAAGTTCGCAGGCACATCAAGGCTTCCAACAGCAAAAGGAACACTGATCGGCGACAGGCGGTCGGGGGAGTTCGCCGGAAAGGTGAGACTGAATGGAATGAAGCCGGCCGCATTGTTCGGCGGCGACTTCAATACATACGTGATGTGGATCGTTGGTCCGGACGGAATAACGCACAACGCAGGCGAATTGCAGTTGAACGGCAGCAACAGTGAGTTGGAAATCACGACTGGACTGGATCGTTTCGGCGTGATGGTCACTGCCGAGCCGCACTATCTGGTCGATACGGCCAGCCCGTTTGTGGTTGTCGAAATTGCGGGCAAAAAACTTCCGGCGATCGAGTATCGCGGCTTCAGCGGATCGTACGCATATGAACGCGACTCCATTGCCGAAACAAACGCAGCCGAAGGCGTTGTCGAGACCCTGGTTCCTCAGGCGCTCACCGCGGTCCGGCTCGCCGAGAGAAGCGCGCAGCGTTTGTGCGGAGACGCGGCATTGTCGGAAGCGAAGCGATCGCTGACGTCGATGCTTGTGCTGATTCAACGAAACGCCGATCGGCACGAGATCGAATCACGCGCGAAAGAAACCATTCGGCTGGCCGTGTCGGCGCAGAGCGCCGCCAGGTCGTGCATCTCGGAGGAGTAGATCTCGTCTGCATCCGCTTGATAGGTGAAGCGTCCCTGATAGATGGTGGCCTGCACTTTGCCATGAGCCTTGATCGGGCCTGTTGACGAGTCGGTGAAAACTAATGCGGAGGCGGTTTGTCGGGTTTGGGAGGAGGGGGAGGCGGAGGCGGATCGTTGCCTTTGCCGAACAGCCCGCCGAAGACGCGGCCGATTCCTCGCACGGCGCTCCCGATCGCGCTTCCGGTCTTCTTCATTCCGTCGCCGATGGCGTCGACGCCGTTTTCCAGCGTGTCGGATATTCGCGAACCGTGAAGCGGACAGTACGTCGTGGGAGCGGTTCCCGCGATAAAAGCTTCTTCAAATGTTTCGGGGCACGACGGAGTGGCAAGCCCGAGAGTTTGACTGTCGACCCGCGCGTATTCGATGCCGCCGGGAGATTCGAAGCCCATGCTCTCAGGGTCACCCGGCGGGTAAAGCTGATAGGCCTTCATCATGAACGCGGTCCAGATCGGCAGCGCCGAATGCGCGCCCTCCATGTTCAGGTCGCTGTTGTCGTCGTAGCCGACCCAGGCAATGGCGAGCAGGTCTTTCGTGTAACCTGCGAACCAGCCGTCGCGTGATGTTCCCGTCTTGCCGGCGGCAGGAAGCTCGAAGCCCCGTGCCCGAACGCCCACAGCCGTACCGTGCTCGAGGACACCTTCCATCAAATGCGTCATCATGTATGCGAGCTCCGGCCGGATGACTTCCTCGGGTTCGTATTTGTAAGTCTTCACCACACCGCTGGCCGAAACTCGAAGCAGCGCGTGCGGCTGCATGCGTTTTCCGCCATTCGCGAATATCGTGTACGCGCCCGCCATCTCAATTGGAGTGACTTCGAACGCGCCGAGCGCGATCGATGGATAACCCTTGATCTTGGCATTCAATCCTGCACGTTTGGCAAACGCGGCCACGCGATCGTAACCGATCTTTTCCGCGATCTTGATGGTCGGAACGTTCAAGGAGTGCCACAACGCTTCCCGGAACAAAACTTCACCGCGGTACTGTTCGTGGAAGTTGTTCGGTTCGTAGGTGCGCCCTCCCTCGTAATAGAAGGTGGTCGGTTCATCGACGATGCGGGTGATCGGCGTGAATACGTTCGTCAGGTCGGCGGGCGCATGCTCGACCGGAGCGTCAGGCGCAGCCTGCGGCGCTGCCGGCGGTGCCGCAGCAGCCTCGGCGGTGGAAGGCTCGGTCTTCGGTGCATCCGCCGGGGGCGATGCCGGGTGTGTGTCCGCGTTGTCAAACGCAGTTTCAAGCGCGGCGGCATAAACCAACGGTTTGAAGATCGAACCCGGTTGCCGGAACGCCTGAGTGATGCGATTGTACTGGCTCGCGCCGTAGTTGGTTCCGCCAACCATCGCCTTGATTTCACCGGTATGCGGATCGATGGCGATCAGCGCTGCCTGCGGGTTCGGCAGTTGCTCGCCCGGTTTGCGGTGCTTGTTGCGGCGCGCGACTTCGTCCAGCGCGACCGTCAATCCCTTATCCACCGCTTCGACCGCGGCCTTCTGGAGGTCTGGGTCGAGCGACGTGTAGACCTTCATGCTCGAATTGACGAGCGCTTCCTCCGAATACTCTTTCACGAGTTCGTCGCGGATGAAGTCGACGAGATACGGAGCATCCGTCGCATCCAGCTTTAACGGCACAACCTTGAGCTCTGTGTTTCTGGCTTTCTCGAGATCTTCCTTACTGATGGTCCCCATCGAATGCATCAACGTCAGAACCAGGTTGCGGCGATTCTTCGCACGATCGGGATACTTGCTCGGGTTGTATGCGTTCGGAGCCGGAATGATCGCCACGAGCATCGCTGCTTCCGGCAGCGTCAGCTCGCCGATGTCCTTGCCGAAATAAGCCGCGGCGCCTTCGCCGAAACCGTGAATGCTGAACGATCCGCGCTGGCCGAGGTAGACCTCGTTGGCGTACATCGTCAGAATCTGATCCTTCGTCAGCCGCTGCTCGAGCAGCATAGCGATGAACGCCTCGCGAATCTTTCGGCTGGGAGAGCGGTCCGGACTCAGGAAGAAGTTGCGGGCGAGTTGCTGAGTCAAGGTGCTCGTGCCTTCGACGCGATGCGAGTCCTTAACCGCCGAGACAACGGCTCCAGTCAATCGAATCGGATCCAGTCCATAGTGACTGTAGAACCGTTGATCTTCCGAAGCGATAAGCGCATTGCTCAAGTGCTTCGGTATTTCCTTGAACTCGACGATTCGGCGTTTCTCTCGCGACTGATCGAAAAGATTCGTCACCAACTCGGCCGGCAGCCAGGCTTCGTTGTCTTCGACGCTGTTGTTCGGTTTGACGATGCGGTTGAGCTTGCTGCCCTGGAATTCCAATCGAAGCGGGTCGCCAAGCTCCGGACGAATCGTTATCCGGCTGCCGTTGATTTCGTAAACGCCTTCGCCCGTGCTTCCTTTGTCCGAGGCTTCGAAACCCGCGCGCTGTAGCCGCGCCACAACCATTTCCGGCGCGAGCTTTTGTCCCGGATAAACGCGAAAGGGCGTGGCATAGATCTTGGCCGTGTTCTTGAACACTTCGCCGCTGAGTTTGCGATCGATGATTTTCGAGTACTCCGCGTAGAAATAAAGGAAGACGCTCGAAACGGCTATGAATCCAAGAAGGAAGAACGCGAGGCAGATTTTGAAGATCGGAGAACGAAACCAGGAGAACTTTGCCTTCCTCGGCTTTGGGTCCGGCATATTGGCTGAATTATACCCCATGGTCATTTATGCACCTGGTCTACCAAATGACGCTTCTGTCACCGAGCGCGCAACAACAGGTTTCGTGACAGAAGCACAATGAAAGCAAGGAATTCTTCCACGGTTGTAGAATATTCCGATGCGCCAGGAAGCTATTGTTCAAGTTCCTTTATACATCGGTGGCAAGTTTGTGAGTGCTGCCAATAACAAAACTTTCGAGAATCGAAATCCCGCTACCAATCAGCTTCTCGCACACATCGCCGAGGCATCCGCTGAAGACGTCGATCGAGCCGCCCGCGCCGCGCGAGATGCCTTCGAAAGGGGGCTGTGGTCGCGAATGCCGGCGGTTGAGCGAGCTCGCATCCTCCGCCAGATCGCGGACGTCATGGAGAAGCATAAAGACGAGCTGGCCCGCCTCGAATCCATGGACACCGGCAAACCGATCCGCGAGGCCCAAGCCGGCGACATACCGCGAGCGATCTACTACATTCGGCTTTTTGCGGACTACGTGACGACGCAGTCCTCCGAGTTTTATCCAATGGACGGTCAGGCCCTGAACTATGTTCTCCGAGAACCGCTCGGTGTGGCCGGTTTGATCACTCCATGGAATTTCCCTCTGATGACGTTGTGCTCGAAACTCGCGCCTGCTCTGGCGGCGGGGAACTCCGTTGTGGCCAAGCCGGCCGAATGGACTCCGATGACCGCCTCGCGTTTAGCGGAGCTTGTTGCCCAAACCGATCTTCCGCCGGGTGTGTTCAATCTCGTCCATGGTTTTGGTCCGCAGGCCGCAGGCGAGGCCATCACAACGCATCCCGAAGTGAATGCGATTTCGTTCACCGGCGAAACCACGACGGGTCAGGCAATCATGGCCGCTGCTTCTCGAACGTTGAAGCGAATTTCGTTCGAGCTCGGCGGCAAAGGAGCCACGTTGGTTTTTGCGGATGCGAAGTTCGATGACGCCGTCGGCGTAGCGGCCATGGCCGCATTTCGCAATCAAGGACAGGTTTGTACGGCAGGATCGCGCGTGCTGGTCGAAGAAAGCATCTATGGCAAGTTTCTCGACGCCATCGTTTCACGCGCGCGTGCGCTCAAGATCGGCGATCCGCTGGATCCGCAAACCGAGATGGGATCGCTGGTTCATCCCGAGCATCGAGCTCGCGTCCAAACCTATCTCGATTTTGCCGGATCGACCGGGATGCGAATACTCTGCGGAGGAAAAACTCCGGAGCAGGCGCCTTCGACGAATTTCCTCGAGCCTACGGTGATTGCGGAAACAAATCCATCCGCGAAATTGTGTCAGGAAGAGATTTTCGGTCCTGTCGTGACCGTCACGCCTTTCAATTCCGAGGACGAAGCCGTCAGAATCCACAACAGCACGAAGTACGGTCTCGCGTCGACCGTTTGTTCGAGTGACGTCAGTCGCGCGCATCGTGTGGCGTCGCGTCTCCATACGGGCACCGTGTGGATCAATGCGTGGTCCATCCGTGATCCTCGAGTTCCCTTCGGTGGATACAAGGCGAGCGGGATCGGCCGGGAGGGCGGACTGCACAGTCTCGACTTTTTCACGGAAGTCAAAGCAGTTTGTCTGAAGGTTTAGGAGGTTCAATGAGGGGAGCGGTCATCAGCGAAATCAGCAGGCACGAGCCCGGCACGTTTTGCTGGCCGGAGCTGGCCACCAGCAATCCAACCGTGGCGAAGGACTTTTACACCTCGCTCTTCGGCTGGACGTCGACCGATCAGCCGATCGGGCCCGGCACCACCTACACGGTTTTTCAGCTCAACAAGAGAGATGTTGCGGCGTCTCACCAGATGGGATCGGAAATGGCTTCACAGGGAGTTCCGCCGCATTGGCTTTCTTACGTGGCCGTTTCGAACGCCGACGAAGCGCTCAAGAAAGCCCGGGGCCTCGGAGGTAAAGTGATCGCCGGACCGTTTGACGTGATGGAAGCCGGCCGCATGGGCGTGGTGAACGACCCGACCGGCGGTACGTTCGCGGTATGGCAGGGAAAGGAAGTCATCGGCGTTCGGGTCTTGAATCAATCCGGGTCGCTGATTTGGACGGAATTGATGAGCCGGGATACCAACGTCACGCGAGAGTTCTACTCGAAGCTCTTTAATTGGGGCACGGAGATTCACGACATGGGCCCCATGAAATACACGGTCTTCAAGCGCGGCGAGACGCCGGCCGGCGGGATGCTTCAGATCACTCCCGACATGGGGAACATGCGGACAAACTGGCTGCCGTACTTTGGTTCGGACGATGTGGATGGAAGCGTTGCGAAGGCTGCATCGTCAGGAGGCGGCGTGAAGCTGGCGCCCATGGACGTCCCGAACGTGGGACGATTCGGCATTGTGAATGATCCCCAGGGTGCACTGGTGGGTCTTGGCCGATTCTTGACAAAACCCGCGTAAAACAGGTTGAGGTGCCTGAAGGGAAAGTCTCCCTGTCCGGCACCTCAACACTTTCTGCTTCATTTTTGAATCCACGACATCACATTGAATTCAAGTGATTCTGCGCTTGCTTCGTTTGGTACGCCGGTTGCGCTTCGACAGGCCGACTAGGAGGTGCAATTCAGGTGAATTCAACACTCAAGGCAGTTCGCTTGTTCGTTTGCTCGCTCGTTTTGATCGCTGCTTGGAGTTTGTCAGCGTATTCGAGTGGCACCGAAGTTCAGTTTCACGGAACAGTCACCCGCGTGGATCTGACGGCAGGAACAGCGTCGTCTATCCGTCTTCGTGTGATGGGTTTTGAGATCTCCGTGGCGGTTTCTGCCGACACGGATGTCCAGTCCGAAGGCGACGAATTGAAACTTTCCGACGTCGCGGTTGGTGATTTCGTCAGAGTTTCGGGAACCTTCATCAACTCAGGCATCATCGCAAACGAAATCATCATTATCGACAGGGGTGACGGTGAATTCCGCCTTCGCGGCCATATAACCAATGCTCAGTCAACGTCCGATGGCAGGGTCGTGACCCTGCTCGGCATCGACATCCTCGTCGATTCAAAGACAATCCTGGAACGGCGCGGTCCCGCCGGTGGAATCACTGCGGCCGACCTTGTGCCCAATCTGCTGATCGATGTTCGCGGTTTTCACGATGACGGCAAATTCATTGCCACTCGAGTGAAAGTCGGGAACCGCGAAGATGATCCAATTCGTGTCCATTTCAAAGGCAATATCGTCACGGTGACGACCAACCGGTTGACTATCGACACAGGAAGCGGCGGCGCCACCGCGGTCGTCCTGATCGGTACGGCCACCGTCATCACGGGCAGGATCGCTCCGGGACAGTTTGTCGATGTTACCGGAACCTTGAACGCGAATCTCGAGGTGGTTGCTACTCGTATCCGTGCCAAATCGGACGAGCGAGACGACGACGATTTTCGACCGGTAACGATCTTCGAAAAGCGAGTCGCCATATTGCCCGTTGGAACGGGCGGTTCAATCAAAGGTGAGGCCGAAGCGCAGCTTGAATCCAGTCAGGGACGAGTCGAACAGGAATTCGAGATCGAGTTCAGGGGCGCTCAGCCGAGGACTTTTTACAGTATCCGGGTCGACGTGAGCGGCGTCGGGTCTGTTCTCCTGGGAACCGTTCAGACGAATTCGGAAGGAAACGCTGAAAAAAACTTCGGCAACCTGGCGGGCCTCCTGCCGGCGTCGAAGACGGTGCGCGACATCACGAAGGTGCAGATCCTGACTTCGGGTGGAATCGTCGTGGCCGAAGGCAGCTTTCAGTAAGCTGTTAGCTCCAATGCACGCGGGAGGCGTGGCAGGAATTTAGACGGGGGGTAAGCGAGCAGCAGCGAGCGCACCCCCGGACAGCTTACAGCCAAACCAAACCGCACCCAGCGGGGTGCGTCTTAGGGTCCACGATGGTTAACCCGGAGTTGCGCTTCGCGCTTAACTCCGGGCTATTCTCTTCGCACGCCAGCGTGCGGAAAAGCGGCAAACCCAGACTGCGCCAACGTCAGAATTGATGCCGCTTAAAGACGCCGAGGAAACGTTGCAAAAGGCTGGGTCGACGAATAGTCACCGCGGCCGGTGGGGTCCGTCGGTCGAGGACGGAGCCGGAGTCGGAGTCCTCACTGGATCCGAGGTCCGGGACCGGAAAGTGGTTTGTTGGTGCCACCTGGGGCTCGAGGTTCAATTGAAGGATCAAGTTGGCCCTGCGGTTCTGCGGGCGTACAGGAAAGCCGAGTCGATGATGAATATCGCCACATCGACCAGCGCCTTTCGCGCATCGGATCATTCGCCGGGTTCCATGGGCATCGGATAAAGAAGGAAAAGACAACAGGCACAGCACGCCGATCAGGACTTTGAACAAACAGTTCACCTGCGGCTTTCGCATGAGCTGGGATTCCTTCCCTTCTTTTGCGGCATCGGCGTGCGGGGCAGAGCATAGAGGGGCGAAGTACTTCCGGCAATAGACCTTAAGGAGGGCCGGTTGGCTCTTTCGGTTAGTCGGATTGGAGGGCGCTGATTTCGTCCTTCGAAATCTTGTAGACGCTCCTGGGATTGAACGTCTGTTTGGTGCCGGCGCGCAGAGCCAACTCGATCCTGCCGCCCGTCAGGACGAAAAACTGCAGCAGGAACCCGCCGCCTTCCATGATTTCGATCTGAAATTCATCAGGTGGAAGGTGCGGTCTCGGCAGAGCGCCGTCGTCGACGACTGCTTGTGGGAGAGCCACAATCAGTGTTCCCGGTTCTTGAGCCAGTGCGGTTCGGATCCTGGATCTGGCTTCCGTCATCAGTTCAATCAAGCGTCCGGAATACTCCAGATCACTTTGTGCTCCTTGAGCCGGTGGAACGATGCCCCACGTCAGATGATGGATGAACGGATTTCCGTAGCCCTGGCTGAGCATATGCTGACGCGCATCCAAGTCCACCGGATGCACGACCGCGATGTAATCCGGCCAACCTTCGGCACGCCGCGGGCTGCCCGGTGGAAGCTGTCCGGATATATTGATGTAGTCGCGGCCGTCTACCGGCGACGGATAACACCGCGCGTCCCATCCGGAGACGTAGCCGAGCCGCTTCATCGGTCCGGCGACGACAAGCGGTGGATCCGTGAAGATTGCCGCGTGGTCCAGATTCGATCGCAGCTCGATGCCTTCTGCCTGAATCGCCGCCGCCACGCGAACAGCCTCCGCCAATCGCTCGGCCGCGTTCGCGATATCGAGATACTTTCCGAAATTCTGAGGAACCACGCATCGAGACATAATCGCGATTCAACTTCCGCCGCGAAGCGCCTGGTCGAAGCCGGTGATCATGTCCTCGTAACGGAGGCGTGTTTCGGAGTCTTTCACGTCGGACAAATTGATCCGCATATTGGCGACGGCGCCGCGGACCGCGGAGCGCAACATCGTCAGGGCCACCTGCAGGTCCGACGTGACGTTCGGATGGATGATCGATCGAAGATCTTCCAAAACTTTCAAAGCCTCGGCGGCGCAATTCGCCGTGCGGGAGGGAATCTCGGTCGCGCGGATCAGCGCCTGCTGGACTGCGGGTTCGCGCTCGAGTGAGTCTTTGGGAAGTCGGTATGCCGTCATCACACCATTGAATGCATCGGCGTCCGCGTCGATCAATTCGAGCAAGGCGGATCGATACGGCGCCAAACGATCGAGTGCGTCCAGATAGCGGTCGGCATGTTGGACGAAATTCTTTTTGTCTTTCGTCAATCGGATCGCCATTTGTCCGAGCGCGGCGCCCAGCGCTCCCGCGAGAGCGGAGACGCTGCCGCCGCCGGGCACAGGCTCCGCCGAGGCGACACGATCGACGAAGTCGCGTAAACCCGCGTTCATTCCGCCCGCGCTGGTGGATATGCCGGACATCACTTCCGACAACCGGTTTTCCAGAATCATTTGCGGCTTGAAATTCTCGACACGCAGGAAATACTCGGCTGCGTGTTCGAGCGCTTTCTGCGGAATCAATCCGACAATTTCGCTTCCGGCCACGTTCACGCCAAATCGTTCCGCCTCTCGCTTGACCGTCTCGAAAACCAATTCGACGGACGTTTGTTCGTAGTCGGTAAGGTTCATCGACACCTGGGCGAGGTTGCGTTCCTTCAAGAGGAGTCCCATACCTTTAACGAAACGAAAACCGCCGGTCGAGAAGCGAATGCGCTTCGCGATTTTCTTCGCGACTTCGACGTCGGGCGTATGCAGATTGACGTTGTAGGCGATCAGCGGTTTTCGAGCTCCAACGACAGTGGCCCCGGCCGTCGGGTGAATCTGCGCCTCGCCGAAGTCAGGCAGGCGAGCAGGGTTGGCCGCAATCTCATCGCGAATTCCTTCGAACTGGCCCTTCCGGATGTTTTCCAGATTCGTGCGTTCCGGACGTGTGGCAGCGGCCTCGTAGAGGTAGACGGGGATGCGGAGGTTCTCCGCGATCTGCTTGCCGACGCTTCGCGCGATCATGACGCAATCGTCCAGTGTCACGCCGCGAATGGGAATGAACGGGACGACGTCCGTTGCGCCCATTCGGGGATGCGCGCCCTGATGCTTCGTCAGGTCGATGTGCTTCGCTGCGACCTCGACGCCGCGAAACGCCGCCTCGCCGATCGATTCCGGCGGCCCGACGATGGTGATGACAGCGCGATTGTGATCGGCGTCCATCTCGCGGTCGAGAAGATAGACATCCTTGACGGACGTCATCGTGTCGACGATCGCGTCAACGACCTCCGGCCGGCGGCCTTCACTGAAATTCGGAACGCACTCCACGATCTTTTGCATAAATGAGAGCTCCACGCTTGAATGTCGCGACGCAGAAGTTTAGCGCGGCGTAATAAGGGATTTCGCGGTAATCCGTGACGTCGTAAACGGCAAAGTCGGCCTGCTTGCTCGTTTCGATCGACCCCAGGCGATCCGCGCGACGAACGGCGGCGGCACCATTGATGGTCGACGCGCAGATCGCTTCGGCCGGCGTCATGCGCATTTGAGCGCACGCCAGTGTCATGATGAATTGCATGTTGAGCGTCGGCGAGGTTCCGGGATTGAAATCCGTTGCGAGGGCTACGGCTGCGCCCGCGTCGATCAGCTTTCGGGCAGGTGCGTAATGTGTTTCGCCGAGCATCATCAGTGTCGAAGGGAGAAGCGTGGCCACGACTTCCGACTTCGCGAGGCTTTCGATGCCCTCATCCGTGATCGCACCGAGATGATCGGCAGAAACAGCCCCGATTTCCGCCGCCATGGCCGCGCCGCCGGACGACTTGAATTCATCGGCATGCATCTTGATATGCATCCCAAGCGATCGTGCCTTGGCGAAAATGCGGCGTCCTTCTTCGGTTGTAAACGCGCCGGGCTCGACGAAAACGTCACAGAACTCGGCAAGGTTACGCTTTCGGACCGTTTCGAGATCGGCGATGACTTGATTGATGAACGCCTCGCGATTGTCTTTGAATTCAGCGGGCAGTGCGTGAGCGCCGAGGTAAGTTGGGATCACTTCGAGTTTCTGTTCACGCTGCATCGCTTCGAGCATCCGCAATTCGTCGTCGCACGTCAGCCCGTAACCGCTCTTGGCTTCGATGGTCGTGGTGCCGTATTCGAAGAACCGGTCGGCGAATCGTATGCCCAGGTTTTCACATTCCCGGCATGCTCTGACGCTCGACAGGATGCCTCCGCCGCGCTCGAGGATTTCCATGTAGGGCGTTCCCTCGATACGCCACTCGAATTCATCGGCGCGAGGCCGCACGAAAACGGCATGCGTGTGGGAATCAACGAAGCCCGGAAGGATGACCTTGTTTGACGCATCGAATACCGCACCGTCGGTGCGCGGGAGATCGCCGCTACGTCCAACCCACGTGGTCTTGCCATCGCGTACGGAAAAAGCGCCATCTTCGATGATGCCGAGTTCGCGCATCTCGCCGCCACGCCGCGCCCGCTGCGGCCCCGCCAGAGTTACGAGCTGCCTTGCATGGACAATGGTGATGTCGGTCATGTTTGCCCAAGTGTACGTTTCGTCACGAAGCCCGTCGCTGCGCTCCGGGTTCTGACACCGCGTCGCAATTGATGAACGATGTGCAGAACCCGGAGCGCAGCGACGGGCTTCGTGGTGTCACCTTCATTTGATACCGAATTCTGTCAGCACTCGTTTCGTGTGTTCGCCTAACCGCGGGGCTGGTTTGTCTGGATACCGGAACAAACCTCGGGCCGCAGCTTCGTTCAGGGTGACCAGCGGTTCGATGCATGTGTCGACATCTCGAAAAACACTGACCCATTCGGCCTGATTCCGCGTTCGAAACAACTGCGATATCCGTTCTCGAAATTCCGCCGATCGATTGAACTGCTCCGGCAGCCAGTCCTCATGGCGTACGGCATGGCAAAAATTTGCCCAGAATTTTTCTTCGACGTTTCCCATCGTCAGCCAGCGGCTGTCCCTGGTGGGATAAAGGTTGTAGCAAGCGATCTGGCCGTTCAAGAACAGGTCTTCCCAGGAGACCGCTTGCTGTGCCAACGCTATCGGCGACGCCATAAACCCCATCAGCGCGGCGGTGCCGCTCACCATATCGACCTCGATGCGACGCCCATCGCTGCGCTCAGCCCTTTCGATGACGCATTGTAGAATTCGGAGGACAGTGGAAACTGCACCCGATGCCACGTCGGAAATCTGAAAGCCGGGCATCGCGGGCTTTCCGTCCTGGCCGCGATTGATTTCCAGTAAACCAGTGAGTCCGACGTAATTGACGTCGTGGCCGGCCCGATTGCGATACTCGCCATTCGACGAGTAACCAATCAGGCTGCAGTAAATGATTCGAGGGTTCTCGCGCGCCAGAACCTCATATCCGACGCCCATTCGATCCATCACACCCGGCCGATAGCTTTCGATGACAACGTCGGCGTGTCTCGCAAGCTGGCGTAGAGCGTCCGGCGATTTCTTCAGATCGATCGCGACGCTTTCCTTTCCTCGATTGATGGCGTGAAAGTACGCGCTCATTCCATCGCTGAGAGGGAAAGGAAAATCACGCAGATAGTCGCCTCGCGCGGGATCTTCGATCTTGATGACCCTTGCTCCCATCTCGGACAGGAGATGCGTGGCGTAACCGCCCGGCAGGAGCCGGGTGAGGTCGAGCACGATCAGTCGCATAGATTTTGCTGAACGAATTCCTTGAAGCGATCCAATGCGGGTACAAGAACGGCGTCGGAAGCCGCGAAGCACAGACGCATGTATCCCTCGCCGCTCGCGCCGAAAGCGATTCCCGGCGCCATGCCGACGCGGCCTTCCTGAAGGAGCTTCTTAGCAAATGCAAGGGAGTCCTGCAGGCCGTCCAGCTTTGGAAAGGCGTAGAAACCACCAAGCGGTGTGGGAAGCTTCACATTTCGAATCTGCGACAGCTTTTCCATCGCCAGTTGCCGCTGACGCGCGTACTTTTCGCGGATTTCCGTGATGTACGGTTCGCCGTCGCGCAGCGCGACGATACCGGCCCGCTGCACCATCGCCGATGGATTCGAGATGATGAACTCTCCAAGCTTCGTCATCAGCCTGGCCATGCTCTCACTCACAAGCGCGTAACCGAGACGCCAGCCGGTCATGTTGTATGTTTTTGAAAAGCTGTTGACGACGGCGAGGTGTTCCTTGTCGGTTGCAATCTTCGCGAACGACGGCGCCACCGGCCGGTCAAAGACGATGCGGTCATAGACTTCGTCGGCGAGGATGACGAAGTCGTGCTTCAATGCGAGTTCCCAGAGCGAGCGTTGTTCATCGACGCTGATCACCCAACCCGTCGGGTTTGACGGACTGTTCACGATCAGCATCCGGGTGCGTTTGTCGATGGCCTCACGCACACGATCGATGTTCAGGCTGAAACCGCCCTCGGTTTCCTGGAGCGGCACAGGGCGGGCTTCGGCGCCAAACAGCGTCAGAATCGACGAGAAGACGGGCCAGGTCGGCGTGATCAAGACGACATTGTCTCCAGGATCCACACAGGATCGAATCGCCATGTGGATCGCCATCACCGCGCCGGCCGTGCAAACGATTTCGCTCGGCCGATACTCGACCCCGTGCACTTCATTAAATTTTTTGGCGATGGATTCACGAAGTTCCGGATAACCGGCGGTGTTGGTGTAGAAAGTGTGGCCCTGCTGGAGCGCTTCGTAGGCGGCCCGGCAGATGAACTCCGGCGTCGTCATGTCGGATTCGCCGAAATAGAGTTTGTAAGGTTTGTCGACTTTTTCGGCAAGCATGGAGATCTGCCGAATCAGCGAATCTTTGGCTTCGAGAGCTTGTTTTGAATATTGCATGATCTTATTCCGCTAGTTGGATCCCCTTGTTTGCGGCGAATTCGCGCGCTTCCTCATAACCCGCATCGGCATGCCGCGCGACGCCGATGCCGGGATCGCTGGTCAGCACGCGGTGCAGACGTTCGTGCATCTGATCGGTTCCGTCCGCGACGGTGACCTGTCCGGCATGCAGAGAATAACCGATTCCCACGCCGCCACCGTGATGGAACGACACCCAGCTCGCGCCGGACGCCGTATTGAGCAGCGCGTTCAGGATCGGCCAGTCGGCAATCGCGTCGCTGCCGTCCTTCATCGATTCGGTCTCACGATAAGGCGACGCTACGGAGCCGCAATCCAGATGATCGCGTCCGATCACGATCGGCGCTTCCAGCTTGCCTGTTTTTACCAGATGATTCATCCGTTGCCCGAACTCTGCGCGCTCTCCATATCCCAGCCAGCAGATGCGCGCCGGGAGTCCCTGGAACCGCACCTTCTTTCGTGCGAGTTGAATCCATCGGCTGAGCACTTCGTCGTGAGGGAACAACTCCAGGACGAGATCGTCGGTTACGGCGATATCCCGCGGATTTCCGGAAAGCGCCGCCCATCGAAAAGGTCCGCGGCCTTCGCAGAACATCGGACGAACGTAGGCCGGAACGAAGCCGGGGAAGTCGTAGGCGTTCTTCACTCCGCCTTCCGCGGCCATCGTTCGGATGTTGTTCCCATAATCGAACGCGACGGCTCCGGCCTTTTGCATGTCGAGCATCGCCTGGACGTGCGCGGCCATCGACTCGATCGCCCGTTGAATGTGCTTCTGTGGCTTTTGCGCACGAAGGGTTGCGGCCTCTTCCAGCGTCAGTCCGCGCGGCACGTATCCATGCAGAGGATCGTGGGCGCTGGTTTGATCGGTGACCACATCGGGAATCCAGGCGCGACGGACCATCTCCGGCAGAACGTCGGCGCAATTCCCAACGAGTCCGACCGACAGCGCGCGCCGCTGTTGTTTCGCGGCGGTGACGAGGCCCCAGGCTTCATCCAAATCCGTGGCAATGGTGTCGAGGTATTCCTTGTCGACGCGCCGCTTCAATCTTGCGGGATCGACTTCGACAATCAGACAAGCCGCGCCGGCCAGTGTTGCTGCGAGCGGCTGAGCTCCGCCCATACCGCCGCATCCGCCGGTCAGGACGATCCTGCCTTCGAGGGACGAATTGAAATGCTTCCTGCCCAGCGATGCGAGGGTTTCGTAGGTTCCCTGCACGATGCCCTGCGAGCCGATGTAGATCCAGCTGCCGGCCGTCATCTGCCCATACATCGTGAGTTCGAGTGCTTCCAGCCGGTTGAACTCGTCGCGTGTGGCCCACTTCGGCACGAGATTGGCATTGGCGATCAGAACGCGAGGTGCGTGATCGAACGTTCGGAATATCCCGACCGGCTTTCCGGATTGAACGAGCAGGGTCTCGTCGTTGGCGAGGTTCTTCAGCGCGCGAATGATGGCGTGAAAAGCCTCCCAGCTTCGCGCGGCGCGCCCGGAACCTCCGTACACGATGAGGCGTCGCGGATCTTCAGCGACTTCTTCATCGAGATTGTTCATCAACATCCGCATGGCAGCTTCCTGATGCCAGCCCTTGCATGAGAGCCCCGTCCCGCGGGGCGCCTTGACGGGTACGTATGGAATGGTTTCTATCGACATGGATTACTGCCTCTGACTGTCGTTAATCCGGACCAGCAGTTCGCGGATACTCGCAACGACGCTCGTGCGAGGAACTTCGAACTGGCCGGGCCGCTCCTGGAGCCATTGGTCCCGGCTAGCCGTGAGCTGCTGTGCCCGCGCGCGGCCGATGGACATATCTTTGATGGTCACGACGCCTTTCGCCTTCTCGTCCGGGCCGTAAAGCACGACGACTGGAACTTCCAGCTTGTCGGCGTACTTGATTTGCTTGCCGGCACGATCGTTGCCCAGATAGAGCTCGGTCCGGATCCCGGCCCGGCGCAATTCAAATGTCAGCGCGGTGTAGTCATCCTTCATCTGCGCGTCGAATGTCGTGATCAAAACATCAGCGGTAGACTTGCGGACCGGAACCTTGTCCAGGGCACGCAGGGCGGCGAGCAACCGGTCGACGCCCATCGATGCGCCGGTGGCGGGAACGCTTTCGCCCAGGAATCGCATGACCAGATCGTCGTAGCGGCCTCCGCTGAACATCGAGCCGAACTGTGGAGCGTCGAGTAGAACCGTTTCGAAGACCGGACCGTTGTAGTAGGCGAGGCCTCTGGCGATGCTCAAGTCGATAATCACTCGATCATCGCGATATCCCGCGACGTCCAGGTTGTGCGAAATCTTCTCGAGCACGCCGATCTCTTCGGATGCCCCGGGAATCGCTCCAAACGTCTCGTTCAGTTGTCGCAAAACGTCCGCACGGGACGCCGATCGAATCGCGATGAATCGTTCGATTTGATCGACCTGTTGGCTGGTCAGTCCCAGACCGGGAATCTTGTCGCCGGATTCATCCGTGTATCCGGCCGTCAATTCCATTCGGACTTTTTGCGGACCGATCTTGTCGAGCTTGTCGATGACGCGAAAAACATCGGCCGCGCGTTCTGGTGAGAGCGACGCATAAGCGAGCAGAAGATTCAAAACCCTGCGGCTGGAAAACCGAACCTGATAGCGGTTCACGCCAAGCGCTTCCATGCTGTCGCAGATTCCCGCGATGATTTCGGTGTCGGCAATCTCGGACTGGGTTCCCACCGAATCGAGATCGAATTGCAGGAACTCGCGGAAACGGCCCGGCCCGGGCTTGTCGGCGCGCCAAACGGGACCGATTGCGTATCGGCGGAACGGTTTGGGCAATTCCTTATATTGGGCAACGACTCGCGCGAGCGGAACGGTGTGATCGAATCGCAGCCCGAGTTGTTCTTCTTCCGGATTCTGAACCAGGAAGATCGACTGCTGGATCTCCTGACCACCCGAGCCCGAAAGCACGTCGAGGTACTCGATCGCGGGCGTTGTCAAAGGAACAAACCCGTAGAGTTCGTACACGCCTCGCACAACGTCGATCATGTGTTGGCGAGCCAGCGTATCCTCGGGAAGAAGGTCTCTGAGACCCCGCGAGAGGCGTGGTTGTACGAGATTCAAATACCGAAGCAGGGACTCGAACCCTGGACCCCTAGATCCACAATCTAGTGCTCTAGCCAGCTGAGCTACTTCGGCATCGGCTTGAAATTTTACACGATTGCATTGTTGTTTGTGATGGCGGATTGGTGAATGGTGATTGGCGAACTGCGGCCAGAGGCCATTTCTAATCCGCGATTGCCGATCGCTACTGACCAGTGGCCTCAGTTTAGCAATCCCCATTCACCCGTCGGCAATCACAAATGAATGTGGGTTGCCTTCTCGCCAATGATCACACTAAAATGTGCAGGTCTTTGATTCCGCACCCCCTGAAAACGGAACGAGCCAAGAGATCGGTGGGGCGTCGTTGCCGCTATATAAATGGTTACTAACGTTTCCAACTTTCGGTCAGGTATTAAACACGGCGGAAGAGTCCGCATCCATTAACCCAGACAAAGGCGTCCGGGGCTACATCGTTTTGTGTAAGCCTGGGATGCCTTTTTGTTTTTGCGGAGAGGTCATATGTTTGAGGCAAGAAAGCTGTATGGATTGCTGTTCATATTGTTGCTTGTCGCTCCTGCGGCATTCGCGCAGGAATTCACCGGCAACATCGACGGCAGGGTCAGCGACGCGTCGGGCGCAGTCATTCCGGGCGCCACCATCACTCTAAGCAGTCCCGCGATCCAGGGGACGCGGCAGGCAATCTCGGGAGAAACGGGCGTCTATCAATTCCGCCTGTTGCCCGTGGGTACCTACAGCCTGAAGTTTGAACTGCCCGGCTTTAAGACGCTGATCCGTGAAGGCGTGATCGTCGAAGTCGGAAAGATCACGCAGATTAACGTCGCACTCGAAGTCTCAACGCAGGCGGAAACCGTCGTCGTGACCGGCGAGTCCCCGGTCGTCGACACGGAGACGGCGACGCTCGGCGTGAACTTCAACCAGGGTTTGCTGCGCGACATTCCAAACTCGCGCGACATCTGGATCGTGCTGGCTCAGTCGCCCGGGATCAACACCACGCGGTACGACGTTGGCGGTTCCACGATGGGAACTCAGACGGGCTTCCGTGCCTACGGTACGTCCAGCCAGAACTGGTTCAACCTCGACGGCATCGTGACCAACGATAGCGCGGGCGCGGCAGGCTGGTATTTCGATTACGGTTCATTCCAGGAAATCCAGGTCTCCGCTGCCGCCAACGCTGCCGAAGTACCGGTTCCCGGCGCTTTCATGAACACCGTCATCAAGAGCGGCGGCAACGAAATTCACGGCCGCGCCTACGTCGACTGGGAGGCATCGGGATTTCAAGGCACCAACATCAGCGACGAAATGAAACGGACCTGCCCGGCCACCGCCGCCGCGTCCGCGTCGTTCAGCGGTTATTGCGGCCTGTTCACGGGCGATCAGTTCTCGCGTTACAACGACTTCAATCCGGATGCTGGCGGTCCGATCAAGAAGGACAAACTGTGGTGGTACTTCTCATGGCGCGACCAGTATTCCGACCTCACGACGCAGCTCGGTTTGAGAGATACAACACAAACGATCTACGGTATGCCCGGAAGCGGATCCAACGCTGCGACGGATCTGGCATCCGTGGTGCCCGGTGGTCACTACACCACTCGTCTTCGGATTCCGACTCTTAAGTTGACATGGCAGGTGACTGCGAAGAATTCGTTCCAGTTCATGTGGCAGCACAGCCGCAAAAAGGCGCCTTACCGCAACGGGCAAGGCACCGGCGCGAAGAACTACATCATCGAGTCCACAGGCAATCAGAAGGATCCTTCCGACGGGCGAAAATGGGAATGGACGTCGGTTCTGACTCCGCGATTGACGCTGGACGTGAAGGCCACGGACTCGGAATACGTGTTTCCGCAATACAGTCACATCGAGAAGACACCGATCTCCGACTCCGTTACGGGCTTTGTGCGCGGCGGACTTCCCGGTCCCAATGTCGGCTGGCGTAAACACTGGGATTGGGGCGGAAACATCGCGTACTTCAAAGAGGGTTGGGCAGGCACACACAACTTCAAGTCGGGATATGACGTTTACTGGGAAATGGGTAGGAACTATCGGCTTACTTTCCCCGGCGGCGGTTATTCCCTGAGTCTCAATAACGGCGTGCCGAATTCGTTCACGATTCGAGATGCGCCGTTCAGCCAGACGAATGCCGATTATCAGAATGCGTTCTTCGTACAGGACAAATGGCAGATCGGGCGGAAGCTGACCGTAAACATCGGCGCTCGATGGGATCGCTACTCGAGCTATTATCCGGAGCAGGGAAACAGTCACAACAACGGTTACTTCGACATCGCCGCGATCAAAGCCGTATATCCCACAAGCAACATCACACTTTCTTTGAATGGTGCGACGTCCGTGCCTCGAACCGTCGTGTCCGTATTCGCCAACTGGGTTCCACGCTTCGCCATCAGCTACGACCTGTTCGGCAACGGCAAGACCGCATTCAAAGCAAGCGGCGGCAAGTTCTCCTGGAATCCCAGCACGGACATCGCCGGTAATGCCAATCCGAATGTGAACCCGACCTACACCTTCAAATGGGACGGCACGCTGCCGATCACCCAGAGCTACATTCTCGCGGCGAGGCCCGCGTTTCAGAGTCAAAGTGTTTCGCAGAGCCAGGTCATCGACCCGAACCTGACGAACTCGTGGACGGACGAATACACGGCGGGAATCGATCAGGAGGTCATCAAGAATTTCGGCGTTCGCGTCAATTACGTTCGAAAGCTTGAACAAAACCCGTATGCGAACGTCAACCTCTCGCGCACCATCGACTTCTACACACCTGTGACGAAAGTGGATCCGGGACGCGATGGTGTCGTGGGTACCGGTGACGATCAGAACATCACTGTTTACAACCTCGGGACTCAATATCTCGGGCTCAGCAATACCAAGACCACGAACTTCCCGGGATATGGTAGCAACTACTCCACGTTCGAAATTGTTGCGACGAAGAGGATGAGCAACAAGTGGATGGCGATGTTCAGCTATGACAAATCCAAGCGGAACCTGCGTCAGGACGTGACTTATGATCCCAACACGCTTGCGTGGGGAGGAAACCGCGATGCGCACATTTGGGATTGGCAGCTGAAGTCCGTTTTCATGTACCAGTTGCCGTATGGCGTGAACTTCACGACGACGTACGACGCCCAGAAGGGCGAGACGTACAGGCGCGATGTCACCGTGACCGGACTCAACCAGGGCAACATCACCGCTTCGATCGAGCCCCAGGGACAGAACTTCTATCCGACAACGAAGCTTTGGAATATGAGAGTCGAGAAGAAGTTCAAGGTCACGGAGCGGCAATCGATTGACGGCATGTTCGATCTGTTCAACATTCCAAACCTCAACACCATCGTGGGTTGGACGACGACATCGAACAATCCATATCTGTTTGCGCACTCCGTGAACACCATTTTCAATCCCAGAATCTTCAGGCTTGGGATGCGATACAACTTCTAATCAGTTGTTAAGCTGACCGAATGGGCCGGGTTTCTTCGAACCCGGCCCTTACTTTTTAGGTAGCCAAAGTTCATCGTTCGGGGATATACGGGCTTCACGACCTACGAAAAACTCAGGAAAACTTAAACCGCGTTCGAGAGGAGGAAAGATGCATCCGATTCCAGGTTTGCGTTTTTGCTTTTGGCCCATTCTCGTCATGGCTGTTGTCCTGTCGGTCCCTGTCGTGATTCAGGCGCAGACAGGTGAAGGAACTTTGGTGGGAAACGTGACAGACGCGCAGCGAGCGGTGTTGCCCGGTGTCACGGTATCCGCCACGAGTCCCGCGATGATTGGCGAGCGCACGGCGATTTCCGATGAAACCGGCTATTACCGGTTGCGGAGTCTGCCTCCGGGCGAATACACGCTGACGGCAGAACTGCCCGGCTTCGCAAAGATCAAACGCTCAGGGATTCTGGTTCGAGCCGGGGCGACTTTCACGGTTAACGTTGAGATGCAAGTCAGCGCGCTGAATGAGACGCTCACGGTCACGGCTGAATCGCCGATGGTCGAAACTTCGGCGGCCAGCAGCGGCGTTCTCGTGACCGGCGACTTCCAGCGTGAGCTTCCCGTGAACTCCCGGCGAAACTGGGCCGACGTGCTGCAAATGAATCCCGGAATGTACTCACGACCGTTTGACGACAACAGCGGACGACAGGTCTATCACGGCCGCGCAACCGGCCACTGGACTCACGTCATTCAGGTGGACGGCGCAAACGCCGTCTCGTACTACGACGCGCAGCCGACCTTCATCAACATGAGCACGGATACGATCGGCGACGTTGAAATGAAAACAGGCGGTGTCGAGGCCGCGGCACCGATGGGGACCGGAATCGTTGTGAATATCGTGACGCCGAGCGGAGGCAATGAATTCCACGGCTCGGCTTCCGCGAACCTGCAACCGCTCTCGTGGAACGGGAACAATGTCGACAAGAGCAAAACCATCAATAGCAGCGTCAGCGGAAATCCGACCATCCAGCAAGTCTACCAATGGGACGGCAACCTCGGCGGCCCGATCAAACGCGACCGTGTTTGGTTTTTTGGTTCGGGGCGCCTCAATCGGCTGACCAACGCCATCAGCCGGACAGCCGAAAACGTTGAGCGCCTTAAAGCATTTCGCCCGGATTTCGATTCGTTCAACAACCACACGAAGGCCACACAGTGGTTCGCCAAGACGACAATGCAGCTGAGTCACATCCACAACTTCCTCGCATCGGTTTCCGACGACCGCCTTCGACTTCAGGACAACGGAGAAAACCAGACGGATCCGTACAGCTATGACGGAACGGGCGGCTACATGTTCAGTACGAAACTCGATTCCGTGTGGACTTCACGTTTCAGCACGCAGTTCCTGTTCTCCTATAACAACAAGAGCGGCCACAACGAGGACACCTACAAGGGCCGCGAAGGTTTCGGACCCCAGATCACCGTGCATCAGAACGCCTTTCTGTCCGGAGGTGTTCTCGTCGGCACCGGCGTGCTGGCGACCATGAACAATCTTCAGTCGCTGGTGTTTCAACCGGCGTCGCTCATGACCATTCGAGCGGATTTCACCTTCTACGTGTCGAATGGCGGAGGATCACACGAGTTCAAATGGGGCTTTTACGGCGCGCCGCGCAACAACTACGATCAAAGCTCACGATACGTGAACAACGGCTTTGTTTCGGAAGTCGTCCGGCTGAAAGACCCGAACAACCTTTCGTCCGGATTCGTTCCGTTCCAGCGCACCTACATCACACCAACCGAAGTTCACGAATTATCGGCGCGCGAGAGAGATCTGGCGGTCTACATCCAGGACTCGTGGAAACCGGTTTCACGCCTTACCGTGAGCGGCGGAGTGCGGGTGGATTGGGTCAAACGCTTCGACAAGATTTTCAATATCACCCGGCAGAAGAGCACCGAGATCGGCCCTCGGTTCGGTTTTGCATATCTCCTGGACCGGGACGGAAACAATGTCGTGCGTGGAAGCTATACACGGACTCACCAGCCAATGACCGGTCGCGACAACGTCACGCGCTTTTTGGGAGGCGGTTCGGTTAACCAACGCGTTGTTTACGACTTGAATTCAGATGGTGTATTCGAGACGGAGAACTTTACGCCGGCCACGACTCAGACCCTCGTGACTTCATTGATCGATCCGAAGCTGTCGCAACCCTTCACCGATGAAATCATTCTCGGATTCCGCCGCCAGTTCCCCGGTCAATTCAGCGTCGATGTTGCCGGGAGTCATAAGGGCGTGAAGAATCTCAACGCCCTCGTCGAAGTGAATGGCTACTGGCCCGACGGTCCGAACAAGCCGTTCGGCGGGTTCGGCAGGCTTGATCCGAATCAGGGACAGGTTTTCAAGCAAACGCAAAACAGCTGGAGCCGAATGAACATGACGGACATTGAGATCGTCGTGTCCAAAAATATGAGTCACGGCTTCATGTTGCTGACGACGTTTGCGCGTCAATGGCACAACATCAGCGGTACATGGAATCCGACGGATCCGGCGCGATTCATTCAGCCGGAAGCGTTTCAATTGAAGAACGTCAGTCTTTACGACACTCGCGGGAACAACGACAACAACAGCTTGAGCGGCGGCAGCATCGGCAGTTCGATCTGGATGAGAGGCAACATGGCAGGTGGTTGGTCATGGCACGCGCCGCTGAATCTCGTCGTATCGGGGAGCGTGACAGCGGGCCGCACTTTCTGGACCGGCCCTATTGTCGATCGCATCGCCGCGGCCGATCCTCAATTCGGCCCGGCGCGGATCACGCTGGCTAACGGAACAACGACACCTAATCCACTCGCCACCACGATACGGTTTGCCTACCCGACGCGTACGGAAGGTTTTGTTCCGACCGCTATCCTGTGGCCTGTCGGGTTGAAGATCGCGCGCGACTTCAAAGTCACCGAAAAACAGAAGCTCCAGTTCGGATTGAACATTCTGAATCTCTTCAACGAAGGCGACTTTTATCAGTTCGCCAGCGGGTCGAACCAGAAATACAGTCCGAATTTCCTGACGTATCGCAGCCAGCAGCCGGCGCGCGCATTCCAGGCGTTGATGAAGTACAACTTCTAGGTATCTCTATGGAGAGCCGTCTAGGGGCGGCCTTCCGGCCAGGAGTAAATCGACGTACTTGTCGGGTATGGAGCGGGGCCTCTTGTCCGCTCCAACCACAACATGCACGGTTTTACCATCGGCAACGTGAGCCTCGCCGGCTTTGATTCTGTATGAGAACTCGATCATGCGGCGTCCGAGGCGCGTCATCTCGGTTTCGACAAGGATCTCGTCTCCGTAACGAGCAGGGGCTTTGTAGCGGCAGCTCGCTTCGGCGACCGCGATGAATACCTGCTCTTCCTTCTCGAGATCGTGATAGTTGAATCCGCAGTCGCGGCAGAAGTCCGTGCGGCCGATTTCCATCCACACGAAGTAATTCGCGTAATATACAACGCCCATCTGATCGGTCTCGGCATACCGTACGGGAAAACGGCTGTACGTTGGGCGCGAGATCACGCGGTCTTTTCTCCGGCAGATGTCTGCAGGACTCGCGAGGGCAAGCCGCGTCCAAGTTCGGCTGCGATAAAGTGAGACGCACGGCGGATCATCGCCAGCGAGACTCCGCTTTCGATGCCCAAACGATCGACAAGATAGACGAGATCTTCAGTCGCCAGATTTCCCGACGCGCCCGGCGCATAAGGGCAGCCGCCCAGGCCGCCGGCGGAACTGTCGAATGTCGTGAATCCCATTAGCAGCGATTGATACACGTTGGCGACTGCCATGCCGTAAGTGTCGTGAAAATGCATGGCGAGCTTCGTTACCGGGAAGCGTTGGAGCAGATGAAGGCCGGTGATCTCGACGTCCTTTGGTGTTGCCGCCCCGATGGTGTCGCCGATGGAAACTTCGTCCACACCCAGATCGAACAACGCAGCGGTCACTTCCGCCACTTTTTCTTTCGCGACCTTGCCTTCGTACGGGCACACAAAACATGTCGAGACATAGCCACGAACCGAAACCCCTTCTCGAAGCGCCCGATCGACGACAGGGCGAAATACGTCGATGGATTCCCGGATACCCATATTGATGTTCTTGCGGTTGAACGTTTCGGACGCGGCGGTGAACACCGCAATGCGTCGAACGCCCGCTTCGAGGGCACGCTCCAAACCCTTCATGTTTGGAACCAGCGCGGAGTACCGAACGGACGGAACGGGTTCGAGCAGCGCAATCAACGAAGCCGCATCGGCAAGCTGAGGCACCCACCGGGGATGGACGAATGAAGCGACTTCAATGTCCCTCAACCCCGACGCTGCCAGCATTTTTACGAACTGTGCTTTCTTATCCGTCGCAACGATGGTGGCTTCATTCTGCAGTCCGTCGCGCGGCCCAACCTCGACGATTCTCACCGACTGTGGAAGCGTGCCCATATACGTATTGTACGGGAGAAGAATCGGGAAGTGACGTCACGAAGCCCGTCGCTGCGCTCCGGGTTCCGCTCGTTGCGTCAAAACTGACAGAACCCGGAGCGCAGCGACGGGCTCCGTGACGTCACCTGAAATCAGCGATTCGATGATGTCGTCGCTTTTTCGAACATGACGACTTCCTGGCCTTCGATGCGCAGCGGTGGCGGGTTCGTCGACCGGTCCTTCACCATCTGAATCAGTTTGGCGCCATCCGCGCTGGACGGATCCAGCATCAACACGTCGTTGTTGGAGTCGCGTGTTACCGGAACGAAAGAAACGCGAAGGATGTTCTTGCCTTGAATGACGACTCGCGCCACCAGTCCGTCTTTGGCGTTCTCGTAGGTCGGTTGGTCGAAGTTCGAGTGGCCCATCGCATACAAGATCGGTTTCCCTTTGTAGATTTCGACGCCTTGAACGGTATGCGTGCCGTGACCGAAAACAAGGTCGGCGCCCGCATCCAGAGCGAGGTGCGCAAAAGCTTTCTGGTACTCCTCGGACTTCGTGCGGTCGTTCGAAGCGCTGGTCGGCTTCGTCGATCCAAACTGGACCGCTGTCGCGCCGTCGCGATTGTGGTGAGACACGACGACGATGTCGACCTGCGAGCGGAGTTTGCGGACATCATTTTTCACGCGCTCGACATCACCGGCATCGATCGTGACTCCGTCCAGCGAGGAGATCTTCGCGATTCCGGCGGCGGTCGTAGTGGCGATCTGTTCATTGTCCTGATACCAACGCGCGGTGTATTGGAGAAATCCGATCTTGACGCCTTTTCGTTCGACGATCGCGGGTTTGTGCGCTTCATCGATGTTCCTGCCTGCGCCCGTGTGAACAATTCCGGCCGCGTCGAGAACCCTCAATGTTTGAAGGATACTGTCACGGCCGTACGCCACATTGTTCGCGACGCCGACCACGCGGATATTGTTCGGCTTCAGCGCCACGGAAGCGCCTTCCGGTCCCGGATGTGTCCAGCCCGGTTTGTCCGGAATGTCGACTTTGGGTCCCTGCGACTTCACCAGTGTGCCTTCGAGATTTGCGTAAACGAGATCCGCTTTGTTGAGCGTGTCGCGCATATGGACAAAGGCGGTCGCCGGATCGGCCCGGCGCGTATGAACCTGAACGTCTCCGATGATCAGCATCTCGACGGTCTTCCCTGGAAATGAGCCGCTCCATTTCCATGCAGCGTCCGCCGCCCATGCCGTGGCGATGATGCCGCCAATGCCGATGGAGGCCGTCAGCAGACGCCGAAAACCACTTACACTTTTCATCACACCCTCCCGGTATTGAATGAGGTGGATCATATGATACAAAGCGCGATCGTGAAAGCTCTCTCCGGTGTTCGGACAGTTTTGATTCTGCTTGCCGCGTCGTTCACCAGCGCGTGCTACCGCGGCGTCCCGCTGAATACGTGGACCATCGTAGCCGGAGATCCGTCGACCGGCGACGTGGGTGTGGCTGGAGCGTCGTGCGTGCCGATGCCGATCGATGCGATCGCGGCGCTCGTTCCCGGCAAGGGTGCGGCGGCGACTCAGGCGTTCTTCGACCTCGATAACCGGAACAAAGTGTACGAACGGCTTCGAGCCGGGCGGGCCGCGGAAAAGGAGGTGGACCAGGTTACCAATCGAGGTTATGACCGTGGTGTCAACGATCGCCAGTACGGCATCGTCACGCTGCAGGCCGGCAAATCCGGCGCCGCAGGATTCACCGGTAGCGATGCGATCCACTGGGCCGGTTCGGAACAGGATGTTGCGAGAGCCGTGAGCGTGCAGGGCAATATCCTGGCGGGACCGGCCGTTGTGCATGACGCTATGCACGGCTTCACAACAAAAGATCCCGGTGGCACGAATACGCTTTCCGACCGCTTGATGCGCGCGCTCGAAGCGGGTTCGGCGGCCGGCGGTGACTCGAGGTGCAACAACGCGCGCGTCAAACAGACGGCGGCCGCGGCTTTCATGGTTGTGGCCAGAGGCGGCGATTCGCCGTATGCCGCTCGCGATCTGGGTGTGACGGATCAAGGAAAGAGCACGGCGCCGTGGCTGGCGCTTTCGGTGTCAGAACGCGAATTCGGTCCGAACCCGGTGACGTTGCTGCGAATGAAGTATGACGCCTGGCGAAGGGATCACCACTGAAGCATTGGACCACGAAGCCCGTCGCTGCGCTCGGGGTTCCGAACCCGGTGCCCACTAACGCTACAGCTGTCAGAACCCGGAGCGCAGCGACGGGCTTCGTGTCGAACCGTACCGTTCACTTGTCAGTTACTGCGGCAGCCCTTTCGCAATCGCGGTGTGAATTGCTTTCACGGCTGCGTCGGCGCGGAACTCCACCATCTTTCTGGCGTTCATGAGCGTCTTCTCCACACTTCCGCCCGGCGCAAGATCCACACCGTTGATCGACGTCTTGTGGGCGAGCATGCGTTCCGGCATGCGGACACCATTCAAGTCGTGAAGCATGATCAGCGCCGAAATGTAGTAGTCGTCATGGTAGCCTTCGCCGCCCGCTTCGGTTCCAACCTTCTCGTGGATACCTAAAACGTCCTGCTCGAACTTCTCGACGTCACCGTAGTTGTAGTACTCCGGAATATGTGCCGCGAGCACGCCGCCTTCGCCCTTCCAGTGATCGTTGAATGCTTTCGCGGCAGCGGTCATTCCGCGTCCGTTGCCGCCGCTGTCGCCGAGAAAGAAGACGTATTTGAACCCTTGCGACTTGAGGCTGTTCGCCATATCGGTCAGCACGGCCTCGTAGGTTGCTTCGGAAAGAAATGTGGATCCCGCGGAAGTCGTTCGTCCCGGCTGTGCGATGGGATTGCCCGGTTCGAGCGTAACAATCGGAGCGCAGAGTGCATTGCCCAGCTTTCGCGCAATGGCGTCGCCTGTAACGCGGAGCACGTTGTTGTGCTTGCCGGTGGTCAGGTATGGACCGTTTTCCTCGACGCCTCCTGTCAGGATCAAAGCCGTGGTCTTGCCTTGCATGAGCAGATCGCGGATTTCGAGCATCGTGAGGTCTTCCATCCACACGGTGTCATGCATCGCAATTGGAAGAGCCATCGTGGAGACGTCGAATCGGGGCGTCGAGTTGACCGATGCCACATTTCCGCGCTGACCTCTCGCGCCTGCCTGCTGCGTTCCCTGGGCCGTGGCAGCGGGCGTCTGAGCGCCAGCGAGAATCGATGCAATCATCGAAACGATAGCCGCGGCCAAAATGAACCAGGTCACTTTCTTCATAAGATTCCTCCAGTAGTCCGTCGTGCGGCGGGTATTCTATTTCAGCCAAAATATTTAAGATAGTGTTCGCATGCTGAGAAGTCACGCCGCCCGCCGGGTACGGCTGCTGGGAATTGTGATCACGCACGTCTTGATGCCGATCTGGTTGATCGCGCTCCTGGCTACTGCCGCCAATCAGGATTCCTCGACGTGGTTCATGTTCCTTTTCGCTACCGCGGCGTACGTCGCTTACATCTCGCTTGCAGGAGCGTGGACTTGGTTTGGTGTTTACCTCCAGCGTGCGCTGCCTGTCGTGATGGTGGCGAGCGCTTTTGCCACTCGACCGCGCTACGTCCTCATCACGGAAGCGCCGGCTGCGGCCGAATTGCGACTCCTCGCCTTTGCTCTTGCAGTGTATTTCATGTGCATGGCGCTGCTCGCGATTCTGGGACGCCGGACCCGGCGCAACGCGTTGCATTTGGTTTTCCCACTGCGAGGCGGGACATTCATGATCGGACAGGGCGGTAGTACGAGGGCGGTCAATCGCCACTCGGGGAACCGGGCGCAACGATACGCGGTCGACATTGTGAAGCTCGGCAGCATGGGCATGCGCGCGGATGGGCTTTACCCCATCGCACTCAAGAAGTACGGCGCGTTCGGGGCGGAAGTGGTGAGTCCATGTGAAGGTGTGATCTCGGCGGCCGTTGAGGAACTTCCGGATAATGTGCCCGGCGAGCGCGACGTTAAAAATGGCGTTGGGAACCACGTCGCAATTGAAACCGACGGAGCGACGATCGTTTTGGCGCATCTGATGAAGGGCAGTCTGACCGTGAATCCCGGTCAACGCGTTCGACCCGGTCAACTCCTGGGTCGCGTCGGAAACTCCGGGAATACGGGTGAGCCGCACCTGCACGTTCATGCGGAAAGAGAAGGATGGGGATTACCGGTACGCTTTAACGGCCGGTTCCTTGTCAGGAACGACTGCGTGGATGCGTAACCAGCGAACTTCAGCGTGACAACGGGGATGAGTAGGAATGAATTTTGGACATCTGCATTTGACGTTGAAGATGGGACATCCCGACAGTTGACATATTCAGAAGCTGCGTTCGAAGTATCTCAAATGTCGGGACTCCCATCTCCAACATCAAACGTAGTCGTCCGATGAGAGACGTGTCGCCGCGTCTTCGTGACGAACCGACTACGTGGTGGATTTCTTGATTTCGCTGAACCGGAGAGCGTTCACGTTCTGACCCTTGACCTTGAACTTCACGAAGCGGAATCCACGCGCGTCGTAGGCATACTCTGTGGAATTGTCGTCCGTGTTCTCTTCTATTTTTTCCTCGGGTCCAAAAGTGTCGCGCATGTATTTCAGGTCGCCGCTAGTGAGCAGCTTCTTCAATTTCTCATCGGCGAGTTGTTTCGCCATCACTTCATAGACTTCGAACCTCTTGAGCTTGCCGGTGAGCTTGTGGGTGTACACGAAAAGACCGTTGTTCTGGTAAACGGTCAGGTACTCGTCGGGAAGCGTCCGCGTGTTGTCCATTTTGCCGAAGTTCTTTTCAATGGTCCGCGTGGTGTCGCCGATCTTGGCGCCGAAGAAAGCCACATTGCGGCTGCTCCAGTCGGAATGATCGGTGAGACTTTCTTTTGTGAGGTCGTATACCGGCGCGGGCGGTTCTTCCTTCTTCGGCGCTGGTGCGGGAGCTTCCTTCTTTGCTTCTTGTGGGGCCGGTGTTTCACCGCAGCCCGCCAGGAATGTGAAAAATAGACTGATCAAGGCGAGCAGCGTAACCCTCTTGTACATTGAACTCCTCCTTAAGATTCCTGGATACCGATGGATGATGATTGCAAATCGCTTGTATGCGCGAACGCGCCAGCGTTTTCGGCGGCAGATTATATATCATCAAAATAGGAGTGAATAGGGTAATCACGGTGAGACCGGTGGCGGATCGGCGTTCGGATTTGCGATCGAGAAAACGATTCGCTCTGACGCAGCAAGACTGAAGCGCGAACTAAAACCGGTGAAGTTTTTGGAGGGATACGTTATAGTCATCGGTTTGATATTGCGCGCTGCGCGTGACAGCCTCCGGTGCCAAAATCGGATGTCCGCCGGGAGGTTTCCATGAGTCGTCGCGATCGTCGGGTCCGCAAGGAGAACGGGGACGAAGCGAGTTTCCTGGAGCGATCGACAAAGTCTTTTTCGGACAACGTTTCCCGCTCGGCGCCGATATGGATGGCGAGTTACACGCTGATCGGAGCGATCGTCATGCTGGGTCTGATCGGGTACGCGATCGACAAGTGGCGCGGCACGTCGCCCTGGTTCCTGCTTTCCGGCCTGTTGGTCGGACTCGTGGTCGGTTTCTGGGAATTGGCAAAAGTTGTTTTCAAGAGACAACAATAGATGAAACCGATCCTGGCGCTGGTCGCGATGAGTGTGCTGTCGTGGGTCGCCGCCGCGCTGTTGGTGGATCGAGGGACAAGCATCGCGATCCTGTTCGGGATGTTGGGTCCGCTGTTTTCGGTAACAGCGACGTGGGTGTTGGCCGGCTGGGTTTATCAGCGGAATCCCACGGCAATGACAGCCTTCATGATGACGGCATTCGCCGCCAAGATGGTTTTTTTCGGAGGGTACGTGGCAGTGATGTTGCGATTGCTGTCGCTGCGCCCTGTCCCATTCGTTGTCAGTTTCACGAGTTATTTTATCGTCCTGTACGCAATCGAGGCGCTGCATCTGCGGCGACTGTTTTGGGGAGGGATGCGCGCATCCCGGTAAAACTGCTTGTTGCTAACTTTGCTTTTTCTTCAGGAACACGCTCAAGCGGCTGCGGAGCAGGCATCAGAGAAATTCAACGCCGGCGAGACGATCATCGAACACGTCTCGAACAGCAGCCATGAACATCCGCTCATCGCGCTGCCCCGCGTTTTCGGGATAGACTTTTCCGTCACGAAACACGTTTTCATGCTGTGGTTGATTGCGGCTTTCGTCTTTGTGGTCGTGACGTGGGCGGTGCGGCGTTACTTGAAACAGGACAAGCTGATTCCGTCCGGTTTCATGAACGCGTTGGAATCCGTCGTCGAGTACGTCCGCGACAATATCGTTCAACCCAACGTCGGCAAGAAGTGGGTGAACACGTGGACGCCTCTGATCCTCACGTTCTTCCTGTTTATTCTCAGTGCGAACGCGATCGGTTTGATTCCGCTTTTTGATGTGATCGCCTTGATCGGCCACGCCTTGCACGCGAGCCCGGATTCCTTCCTGGCGCGCGTCGTTCACGGTGGAACCACAGCCACGGCGAATTTCAACGTGACGGCGGCGCTCGCCACCGTGACGTTCGGGGCGATCATTGTGGCCGGCTCGAGGGCGCATGGTTTCGTCAAACACTGGAAGAACATTGTGCCGCACGGTCTGAACCCGCTGATTTACGTGTTGCTCATCCCGATTGAAATCATTGGTATGTTCGTTCGTCCGTTCGCGTTGACCATGCGTCTTGCCGCAAACATGACAGGCGGTCACATCGCGATTCTGGCGATTCTTTCGTTTGTATTCCTGTTTACCGAAATGTTCCATCGAGCGATTGCAGGTTTTGGTGTCGGATTCCTGGTTTCGATTCCACTTGCCGTCGGAATTTCGGGGCTGGAAATTATCGTCGTTCTGGTTCAGGCATACGTATTCACTCTGCTGTCGGCCGTGTTCATTGGCATGGCCATTCATGTTCATCACTAAAACGGAGGATTGGGAATGAAGAGGATGATGACGGTCGCTCTCGTCGCGGCCTTTGTCCTTACAGTCGGATCGATTTCGGTATTTGCCCAGGCAACAGAGTCCCCCGCTGACGCGAACCTGCGGGCCGGACATATCCTGCACTTCTTCGGCGCGGCGCTTGGACTCGGCATGGTTGTGATTGGCGCTGCGCTGGGAATCGGACGTTTCGCGGCTGCGGCCGCTGAAGGTATTGCGCGTCAACCGAGCGCCGCGGACCGCATCACGGGCGCCGTGAATTTGCCGCTGTTCCTTCTGGAAGGCGTCGCCATTCTCGCGGAAGTATTCATACTTTTGATCGTTCTGCTGAAATAGGTAAAGCGGTATGAACAATCCGCTGGTACAACCGGATCCGGGACTGTTCTTCTGGACCATCCTCACCTTCCTGGTGCTTCTGTTTCTGCTTGCGAAGTTTGCATGGAAACCGCTGCTGAAGGCGTTGGAAGCGCGTCAGGACACGATCCGGAAATCGCTGGAAGATGCGCAGAAAGCGAAGGAGGAGCTCGAACGCCTTCAGACGCAGTCTGCGCAGATCATCCGTCAGGCCCGCATCGACGCCGACGCCATCATCGCCAGAACCCACACGGATGCCGAAAAACTCGGCGAGGAGTTACGGCAGAAAGCACGCGAGGAAGCGGAAGGCATCGTGCGCAACGCGGAACGTCAGATTCAAAACGAGACCCGCCGCGCCTTGCAGGAAATCCGCAGCGAAGCCGTCGACCTGTCGGTGACGATCGCATCGAAGCTCCTCCAGCGTCACGTCTCGAGAGAGGATAACGCCAGATTGATCGACGAGACGCTCAAACAGATCGAAACAAGCAGGCAATGACACATGGCGTGGCCCCAAAACGAAAACGGAGCGAACTGGCCATCTTGGCTCGTTTCGCTCCGTTAACTCTTAAGAGTCTCTCTATTCGATGTTTCCTGAGTATCCTGCCTCGCGTGACTTCCTTGTCAGCCGGATCTTCCTGATCCGCCGTACCAATCCTTGGTGAAAGAGATCGTAAAATCGAGCCATGTCCCCGCGAATGGTACTATGGTCCGGGGTGCGTGAGTGCCGCGACTGTTTCATTTTTCCGAAGACCCGACCATCACGCTGTTTAGACCGCACGTTGCGCCGACTTCCAACGAGAAAAAGCCGTTTGTCTGGGCTGTCGACGAGGAGCATGCGCCCAGCTACTGGTTTCCACGAGACTGTCCGCGCGCATGCTCCTGGGCTGGAGCGTCGACGACCTCGGAGCCGCTTCTGGGTTTGGGAGGAGCGACACGCCTGCATGCGATCGAAGCGGGCTGGCTGGAGCGGTTTCGCTCCTGCCCGCTTTTTTTATACGAATTCGACCCGGCTTCGTTCACGCCGCATGTGGTGGAAGCCGGTTATTGGGTCGCCTGCCAGGATATCGTCCCGCTTTCCGTGAAACCTGTTGGTGATTTGTTGGCACGGCATGCCGAAGCGGGAATCGAATTGCGGATCGTGAACAACCTGTGGCCGCTCATTGATGCGATAGTCGTTTCGGGTCTGGAATTTTCGATCATCCGGAAGGCGAACGCCCAACCGCGATCCTAATCCCGCTGGTACGCGCCCGAAAACGCACGCGTACCATCGGCTATATTCCTTTCACGGCGTGTGAGAAATTCGAAACGTGCACGCAAGGTGCACATCGTTTATGGATGTGCCGATTTGGATGCGGCGACGGAGTTCCGAACCTGGACGTCGAAGTTCCGAACTCCGCTGGCCGAGTTCCGAACTCCGCCGGCCGAGTTCCGAACCGCACCGGCCGAGTTCCAAACTGCACCGGCCGAGCTCCGAAATGCACCGGCCGGGCTCCGAACTGCACCGGCCGAGCTCCGAACTGCACCGGCCGGGCTCCGAACTGCACCGGCCGAGCTCCGAACTGCACCGGCCGAGTTCCGAACTGCACCGGCCGAGTTCCAAACTGCACCGGCCGAGTTCCAAACCTCCCCGCGAAGCTTTGAGCTTCCGCTACGGAGTTCCGAACTGCGATGCCGGAGTTCCGAACTGCGACGCCGGTGTTTCAAGTTCTGCTAGACTAAATATTCCCATGGCAACCGTCCGGTTCACGCAAAACATCCAGCGGCACGTCGCGTGTCCTGCGCGTCAAGCGGCGGGAGCCACGCTCCGCGCGGTTCTTGACGAATACTTTCGCGAAAACGAGAAGGCGCGCGGTTACGTGCTGGACGAGCAGGGTAAGGTGCGTCCGCACATGGTGGTCTTCATCGACGGAGATCTGATTCACGATCGCGACGGTCTGAGCGACCCGGTCGGGCCGAACTCCGTCGTCGACGTCATACAGGCTTTATCTGGAGGATAGATTTACGATGAGCGATCGATGTTATGTAGCAACAAGAAAGGGTCTGTTCACGGTGGATCGCGGCGCATCGAAGTGGTCCATCAACCGCGCGACGTTTGTCGGCGACAACGTCACGCTTGCCATCGAAGACCGGAGGAGCGGGAACGTTTTCGCCGCGTTGAACCACGGCCACTTCGGCATTAAAGTGCATCGCTCGACCGATCATTGCGAAACATGGACCGAGATTTCCGCGCCGACGTATCCTCCGATGCCCGAAGGGTACGTTCCCAAACCGAATCCATTCACGGGCAAAGCACCGGATTGGTCGCTCAAACTGATTTGGGGGCTCGCTTCCGGCGGTGCGGATCAACCCGGCCTGATCTGGGCGGGCACCATGCCTGGAGGTTTGTTCAAATCCGAAAACAACGGCGACACGTGGGAACTCAACCGCCCGCTTTGGGATCACCCGAAGCGAGAGGATTGGGGACCCAATGGCGCCGAGTATCCGGGCATTCATTCGATCTGCGTCGATCCCCGCAATTCACGCCATGTCCGCGTCGGCGTGTCGACGGGAGGCGTGTGGATCACGAAAGACCAGGGGCAGTCCTGGAGCCCGACGGGACAGGGCATGCGCGCCGAATACTATCCGCCGGAACAACAGTTCGACCCGAACGTTCAGGACGTTCATTGCCTGGTGCAGTGCGCCGCGAGTCCGGACGATTTCTGGGTGCAACATCACAACGGCATTTTCAAATCCTCGGACAACGCCGAGACCTGGAGCGAAATAAAGGACGTGAAGCCGTCGGTTTTCGGTTTTGCCGTTGCCGTCCATCCGAAGGATCCGAAGACCGCGTGGTTTGTGCCTTCCACGAAAGACGAGAAGCGCTGCCCGACGGACGGACGCGTGGTGGTCAACAGAACGCGCGACGGAGGAAAAACGGTCGAAACCCTGAAGCGCGGATTGCCTCAGGAATACGCCTACGACCTTGTCTATCGCCACGGACTCGACGTCGATGAAACCGGCAACACGTTAGCTTTCGGCTCAACGACCGGTTCACTCTGGATCAGCAACGATGCCGGAGACTCGTGGCAGACCGTGTCATCGAATCTGCCTCCGATCTACTCGGTGCGGTTTGCGAAATGAAATCAGGGAATGAAATTTTTGGACAATGAAGTTTGACGTTGGAGATGGGACATCCCGACAGTTGAGATATTCAGAAGCTGCGTTCGAAAGATCTCAACTGTCGGGATGTCCCATCTCCAACGTGAAATGTAGTTGTCGGATGGACGAGTCGCTCTTAGCTTAGCTTCGCGTCAGGCTCCTCAGACCAAGAGCTGTGAACAACGCGCCGAGCGAACCGAGCAGCAAGGACAGCCAATGGTTCCATCGGCCTCGGTCCACGCGGGCATCCGGCGGGTTGTCGCGATTGTACAGAATCGTCACCGCCTGTCCACGTTCGTACGACGGAGGACTGGAACTGAACGAGTCGACAACCTTGTGCCGCCGTCCCGCATGATCCGTGTATTCGACCACTGCAGCGTACGTTGTGGAGCCGTCGTCTATCGGGTCTACGGTCTTGAAGTCAACGACTCGGCCTGAGCTTCGGTTCGCGTGCTGCAGAAACGATTCCGTTTTCCCGTAAACGTAATAGCTCGCGGACAGCAGAACCGTGCCGAGCAGAATCAGAGTCGGCATGGCGAAGCGGTTCGATATCTCGTAGTGCTTCGCTGACGCCGCAAGGCTCGCCGGATCGGCCCACGAAATCTTTTCTTTCGAATCGAACACTCTGGACGATAGCGCTTGCTTCTTGTATGCGTCCCACGCCTGGAGCGATAGCGGTGTCTTACGCCAAATCGTTTTGATTTTCAACGCGAGCCAACCTATGACGAATGCGGCTGTCGCGAACGAAATGATGCTTGCTCGAAAGGTGGCCCAGAAAGCGATCACTCCGGCCATTCCCATCAGCGTAAGAATGCCGCCCATAATGAATGACAGCCGGGATTGGATCACCGCTTTTTCGGGTTCCGTCGGGCTGACGAGAACGGTGACGGAATCGCCGACAGCGTGAAGCGGAGTGGAGGAGCCTACGGAGGCTTCAACGTAGTATTGGCGTCCATTCGGCCCGATGTATTCGGCAACCGAATGGAATGAAAAACTGTTCAGGTTACTTCTGCCATTTGAGAAGCCGATGATTTGCGCGTTCACGGCCTCCGTACCATGCCTCGAGCGGACTTCAAAAACGATGATGGCCACGCCCACGGCGACAAGAGCGAACCCGACAAGAAGGAAAATGATCTCCATACGCTCCTGGAATTGTCGCGCCAGGACACAGTTGAGTATGCACAATGAAGTGTCATGTCACCCGAAACGCCATCCTTTCCCGAATGGGTCGTGCCCATGGCGGCGACGCTGACCGAGGAGCGCTTCAAGAGTCCCGAGTGGATCTTCGAACGAAAGTTCGACGGAATCCGGATGTTGGCCTTCAAGAACGGTGAGGATGTGAAGCTCTATTCGCGCAACCGGCTCCTGCAGCACTATCCGGCGGTGGCGCAGGCGATCGCAGACCTGCCGGCACATGACGTCATCTTCGATGGCGAAGCGGCGTGGGATGCAGGCAGCAAAGTCGGCTATCACGTGTTCGACATCCTTTGGCTCGACGGCCGATCGGTGATGTCGCTGCCGCTGGAGGAACGGCGGGCATTGCTCAAGAAGTTCTCTCTGCGTCCTCCACTCGCGCACGTTTCCGAGGTCAAGGACGACAGGCCGTGGGAACGCGCCTGCAACGAAGGATGGGAAGGTGTGATCGCCAAGCGCCGCACTTCGCTCTACGAGCATCGCCGCTCGCCAAACTGGCTCAAGATGAAGTGCGAGGCGACACAGGAACTCGTCG
>CAZPBY010000001.1:42159-244929 GCA_964584785.1 uncultured Solibacteraceae bacterium | reverse complement strand
GATGAGGATGGCTTCTGCAAACGGTCGCTGCCGATCGATGGTCGGTTCCACCGACGCGCCGGCGGCAAACCATGGATTGGCGGCAAGGCCTACGTGAACCGCAATCACCGGCGACCCGGCCACGAGTCTTTCGCTCATGAGCGCTCCTTTGTATTCCTGGATCGGCGGTTCACGCGTGGCGAGTGAAGAAAAGCCCGCTTCACAATCGCAGCAGGGGCAGCAAGAGGCGGTCGAGGTGGCGGAGGTGCTCCGGGTCCGATCGATGCGATGCTGCTTCGCTTTTCCGCTAGCGGCAAACTCCTTTCACAGATTGGCGCTCCCGGCAAAGTCGAAGGACCGGAGAGCACCAGCACATTGAATCGTCCGACAAATGCCGAATACGATGCCGCTGCAAATGAAATCTATATTGCCGATGGCGGCAATCGCCGCGTCATTGTTTTCGATGCCGACTCCGGCGCATACAAGCGGCATTGGGGCGCGTACGCCAACAAACCCGAAATGATCGATCTCGGTCCCTACGATCCGGGATTGCAACCGGCGCCACAGTTCCGTTACGTCAGCTGCGTGCGCATCGCAAAAGACGGTATGGTCTACGTCTGCGACAAAGTTGCGGATCGCATCCAGGTCTTCCAGAAGGATGGCAAGTTCATAAAAGAGGCGCTGGTCTCGAATTCCACGATGGGGGCCGGTGAAAACGGCGGCTCGGTTTGGGACATCGCGTTCTCGAGAGACCCTCAGCAGCGCTATCTGTACGTTGCCAACGGCTACGACAAGAAGGTGATGATTTTGCAACGTGACACTCTGCAGGTTGTCGGCACGCTCGGATCGGGCGGACGCCAGGCCGGGCAGTTTGTCGGAGTCGGAAGTGTCGCGGTGGATTCGAAGGGCAACCTTTATACGGGTGAAACGTTCGAAGGCAAACGCGTTCAGAAATGGGTTCTCAAGTAGAGAAAGGATGAGTATGAAACGGAATTTTGTCATTGGCTCGGCGTTTCTAGCGCTGCTTGCCGTGCTGGGAGTCGCTCAGTTCGCGCTCGAAAAGCAGGCGGACGCGCAGTCGAAGGCCGCGGTAATGGCGCCGAAGTTCGAAGTGGATCCCTTCTGGCCGAAACCCCTTCCGAACAAATGGCACATCGGACAGACCATCGGGGTCGGCGTTGATGCTCAGGATCATGTGTGGATCATCCATCGCGTCGATTCCCTCTCCGAGAGCGAAGTTTCTGAAGAAGGCGCCAAAGCACCACCGGTTCTGGCTTTCGATCAGGCGGGGAATGTCATCGCAAGCTGGGGCGGCCCCGATCCACAACACCGATACGATTGGCCGAATTCGAACCACGGTATTTCGATCGACCAAAAGGGTAATGTCTGGATCGGTGGAAACGGAGGCGGCGATGCGCACATCCTGAAGTTCACCCAGGCCGGACAATTTCTCGCCCAATTCGGTCACGCGAACCCGCCTTGTCTGACGGCCGGACCTCCAACGCCGGCAGCTGCGAACGGTTCGCCGGCCTGCAGCAATGACATGGAAAACTTCGGTCGCGTTGCGAAAATCGTCATCGACGCAAAAGCGAACGAAGCCTACATCGCCGACGGATACCTGAATAAACGCGTTGCCGTCATCGATATGGATTCGGGCAAGATCAAACGGTATTGGGGAGCTTACGGTAATAAGCCGGACGATACGAATTTTGGCCCCTACAACACGGAATGGTGGCAGGGAACGAAATGGTCGGATTCGGCAAAGGTCCAGCAGTTCCGCACGCCGGTGCATTGCGCTGAAGTTTCCAACGATGGTCTGGTGTATGTGTGCGATCGTCCGAATGATCGCATTCAGGTCTTCACGAAAGATGGAAAATTCGTGACCGAAAGGATCGTCGCTCCGAAAACGCTCGGTGACGGCTCAACGTGGGACATTGTGTTCTCGAGAGATGCGGAACAGAAGTACATGTATCTGGCGGACGGCAAGAATGAGCTGGTCTACGTCATGGATCGCAAGAAACTCGAAATCCTCACGAGCTTCGGCGATGGCGGACGGCAGCCCGGTCAGTTCTTCGCCGTGCACAGCATCGCGTCGGATTCCAAAGGCAACCTGTACACGACCGAAACGTATGAAGGTCGGCGAGTCCAGAAGTTCGTGTACAAAGGAGTCGCTCCCGTAACCAAGACGGATCAGGGAACCGTTTGGCCGACAACGCCGGCGAAGAGTAACTGATATCACCGCAGAGACGCGGAGGAAGGTCGAATTCTCTCTGCGTCTCTGCGGTCATTCTGACGCTCAATGCCCGAACTTGATCTTCAATTCCGCCGCGTAAAGCATCGTCCGATCGTTATCGCGCGCGGCCCACTTCATTAACGTCTCCACGCTTTTCTCGACCCGCGCGTTCTGAAGTTCATGACCATTGACGACCACTTTGACAGGCTTGCTGAAGTCGATCTTATCCGGTGACAACAGCAGCGTGAATGCGCTGACACCGCGCGTCCTGGCTTCGATCGTATTGCCGGTCCTCTTCAGTTCGACGATTCCGGGTTTTCTTGGCCTTTCAAACAAGTCGATGGCGCGCGTGAAATCCGACAGCGGATCGGGATCCCGGATCTGATTCATGTCATCAAGATCCCTCGCGTCGTTCGGCTGATCGCCAAGTTTGTCGATGATGAGCCAGTGGGCCCGGTTGTGCGAAAGGTCCGCGGTTTCCCAAACGAGATTGTCCGGATCCGGGCTGCGCGGATGACCGGTGACGAACTTCTCGAACACATCCTTCATTTCGGGCCACCATGCCGTGTTGTGTGCCGCTTCAGGCTGCGGGTGGTAGTCGAGCGAAACGTTGTTCCGGATCAAATGCTTCAGGTAGGGCTCGACCGCACTCATCGGATAGAGCGGATCGCGGCCGCCGTTGACCACAAAGAGCGGTTTGTTTCGAAGGTTGACGGGAAAGATCTCTCCATCGTCGATGTCGTTACTGGTCAGAACCGTGATCGAACCGTTTAGCGGCAGGAAGCTGGCAAACGGAGTCGTATCACGCATGCCGATGAAGTAGGCGCCGGTACCGCCGTCGGAGACGCCGGCAACGACGACGCGATTCTCGTCGATGTTGTAAACACGTTTCAGCGAATCGACGATCGCCTCCAGGTTCAGAATCTGGTCGTCACCCCACCAGGGCGCGCGATTCCACGAGTAAGGCAGGACGTAAAATTGTTCAGCCGGACCTGCAAGGTTGCCGATCTCGCCTGTGCCCCGCGGTTCGTTGTTGACGCGTCCTCCGACGCCGCCGTGCAGTTGAAATCGAACCTGATAGCGGTTGCCGGGATCGTAGTTGGCCGGTACGTTGACGGCGTAGTTGTGTTCCACGCCATCCTTCGTTTTATTCTTCAGCACGACGACACCGGACGGTTTCGCCGAATAGGCGCGTCCGGCTTTCAGGCGCTGCAATGCATCGTCAAATGGGATTCCGGTTTTGACAATTTCCCCGGCAATTTTCTCGGCTTCGACCGGAGAGGCGGCGGCCCAGAACTTTTGAAACGCCGCATCACCCGGTCGCGTTTGCGCCTCTGCCAGGAGCGTGAGGGTCACCGTAAGGCTACCGAGCAGTACCCGAGCGAAGCGAGTGGGGCACGCGTCGAGGTGCCCCACTCGCTTCGCTCGGGTACTGTTTGTTGGCGTCCCGAGGGTTAGTCTTGATGACATGGCGTCAATTCCCGGCAGCCGGCGCTGGTGGACGCTGAACCACTACGAATTTGCCGTCGCGATAATCGTAGAAGAAGTTGTATCCGCCGATATTGCCCGAACCCATTCCAACCTGAGCGCCCGCAAACAGCTTTACCGGCGCGGTTACCGAGAAGTTCTTGCCGGCGGTGAATTTAACCGCCATGAGGTTGTTTCCTTCCCAATAAAAGATCTCGTCTTTACTCCAGCGCGGCCACTCGCCGCCATTGGCTGAAACCTTCCATTTGGCGGGCGACTTTGGAAACGTGGTGACGAAGACTTCCATCTTGCCGCCTTCTTCCTGGGCCTGATAGGCGACGAACTTTCCGTCTGTCGAAAACCGTGGAAGAGCCTCGACCGCGGGGGTCTGAACAAGAAAGTCGGTTTTGTGAGTTGCGAGTTCGACGAATCCGATATCGCGTGCCATCGTACCGAGATCATTCGTGTGATACACGATGAATTTTCCATCCGGCGACCATGTCGGCGACCACTTATGTATGCCTTCGCTGACCACGAGCGGTTCGTCCTTGCCGCTTCCGTCGGCGTTGCGGATAAAAAGATTCGAGACGTTGCCTTGTCCCGCAAGCTGCATCGAAAACGCGATGCGGTCCCCTTTCGGCGACCAGATCTCGTGACGTTCGGAGCCTTCATTCGTCGTCAACCGGTGCTTCGTTGTGCCTTCGTGAATGTAAGCGTGTTCGGTTTCATCCGGAGTGTCGCGTCCACGGACCACAACTTTCTTGCCGTCGGGCGAGATCGAAGGATCGAGAATCGCGGCCTGCGGCTGACCCACTGTTCCCAACACTTTTCCGGTTCGATCGACCCACGCCAGATTCTGAGGGCCGGTCGGCTGATTTCCCCGACCGCGTCCACCGCCGCGCTGCGCGCCGGGAGCCGGGGTGGTCGGCGTCTGCGCGATCAGAACAAGCGTCAAAATAAAGGCAATCAGGACAGAACTCACGATGGACTTCATGGACATCTCCTCACGCCGGGTTTCGATGCGGCGGATTATATACCGGGTTTCGTGTCTTTGAGGATTTCGAGGATCGCCTGGCGGTCGGCCGTCGAGAGGTGAGCGAACGCCGGAGTTTGATCCTGACCGGTCAGGATTTCACGCAGTCTTTTGTACACGCGGTCTTTGACTTCCGCAGGCATCGCGTCGAACGATTTCGAGTAGATGAGGTAACTCAAAGGATATCGAAGCAGCCGATGCTGCAGGTCGAGTTCGTACAGCGAGCGGCCGTGACTGTCTCGAGGACCCCGTTTGCTGAACTCCTCGGCAAACGAGGACGTGCCTTTGACGGGATCGGTCAAAGGCGCCGCGTCTGAAAACAGCATGGCTTTCACCAGCGATTCCGTAATGGTGTTGTTGCCGGTGTGTGCAGCCAGCGTGATGAGATTGTGAATGTGCGTCTGATGGCCAAGCACCATCAGAGCCACGATGTCGCTGTGCGGCGTCAGGAACGGTGTGGTGTCCACGCCTTTGCTGAGATCGGTCAGGTTCAAGCCATCGGATAGATCGGCCTGCTTCACGTACTCTTTGAGGTCGATCTTTCTTGAAGCGGGCTCACGAAAGATCTTGTTCCCCAGATGTTGCTGACGGCCGTGGGTACCGGTGACATACCATCCGCCCCAGCGTTCCAGCATCGGACTCTGATCGTTCGTCAGGAGCGAGGCCGCGCCGACAGCGCTGCCTTCGGGATTCGGAAGCACGGAAAGCATGAGGAGTCGAGGCATCGGTGTCGAGGACGTCATGAAGTCGTGACAGGCCAGACAATTCACGTCCGGCTCTCGCTTGAACTTCGGCGCCGGCGTTCGAGTCTGGCTGAGCGTGTAAAACACCGGACCGATTTTCGGATCCATCGCCGTGACTTCAACCTCAGGCCCTCCCTTCGTCCAACTGACATAGGTATCGTCGTTGAAGTAGATGGCTCGAGGATTCTCCGGGGAAATCAGGTGGAGTTGAAAACTGTTCTTCGCGAACACGAGTGTCTGCGAGGAAACCGGAATATCAAAGTTTTTCAGAAGCGCGTTGAGGTACCCATGTTTGGCGTCGTACTCGAGCTTGATCTGGCCGGATTCGATCTTCTTCTGAAGCGTAGTCACCGCATCGGAAGGGATGCTGGTTTGGACTAGAAGTAGCAGGAACGCCGCAAGCCTCAGCCGCATGAGGCGAGGTTAGCACAGGAACCGCAGTAAAGTGGCGTCATGAAGTCCGAGCGCGGGCTACGTCATCACCACCGTCCGCGGCCATTGCGAATTGTTCTCCCGGCCGCTGGCGATCTGCTTTTGCAGCTCGGCGGCTGTGGGTTGGATCTTTCCATTCGCGTCGATGGCGCGCGAAACGATGGTGTGCTGGCCGGGCACGGGATTGGGCCAATTGATCGACCATAGTATCCACGCGTATTTTCCGCGGCGTTCATTGATGGTCGCAGGGCGCCACGGTCCATCATCCACTTTCACTTCGACTTTCTCGATGGCCGTTGGACCGCCCCAGGCCGGACCCGAGATCTTGTACTCGTAACCCATGCCGGATTTTTTGCGGGTTACTCTCGCGACGACCGACTTCAGTCGATTCCTCGAAATGGATGTATCCAGCCAGAACGACCCTCCGGCAGTTTCAATCGATCGAAGGCTCAGATAATTTCGAACCATGTGCTGACCTTCATAACGGCGGTCGAGTACGTAGATCAACGACAGCCATTTCACCTGTGTCATTCCGTACCAGCCGGGAAGAATCAATCGAAGTGGAAAGCCCTGATCTGCAGGCAGGGGCTTCCCATTCATCTGAAATGCGACCATTGCTTCGGGACTGAGTGCGTCCTGGATATAGATGCTGCGGCCATGAGGCGTGGTGTACTCCTGATTGCCGGCCTGCGGCTTCGCCTCCTTCTCCATGTCAGCGCCGAAGAAGACCACTTCGCGTGCTTCAGGTTTGACGCCGCACTCTTTCAGAATGGACGCCAAACCGACGCCGGACCATACCGCGTTGCTCAGAAGTCCGCTCATGCGGTTGGGTCTTGTCGAATTGCCGGAGCATTCGAGCGTGACCGCTTCTTCCCGCTTGTCACTTCGACGCTTGAGATCGTCCAGAGTGAACTCCCTGGGATGATCGACGAAGCCATCGACGCGAAGCCGCCATGTGGACGGATCGACGTGTTGGGTTTCACCCTGGTTGAACGTGTAGTGCTGTTCGTTCGGTGTGGTCCAACTCGTCAATGTTCGCAGATCGAAACATCGCACTCGCGGATTCTTCTCCGAGAATTCGATTTTGAACTGATCGGTATAGTCCGTGAAGTTGACGAGTTCTTCGCCTTCCTGCAAAGGCAGCCTCAGCGCAGTCAACGCGGCCATGCTTTGCAGGATCATTTCGCGTCGTGTGAATTCTTTCATTGGGAAGTCTCCACAGTTGACGTCACGAAGCCCGTCGCTGCGCTCCAGGTTCTGACAGTTTGTGCCCGAGTGTACAGAACCCGGAGCGCAGCGACGGGCTTCGTGACGCAAGCTTTGTCGACGGACAATGTTTTTGTCTTACTTTTCGGAAAGCCAGCGATCCTGCAGTATGGTTGCCTGCTTCATCAGGCTCTTTCCGTTCACGTTCAGTGTCACGACATAAGTTCCCGGTTCGATGGGGGGAGCGCCGCCACCGCCGCGACCACCGCCACCGCCTCCACCACCACCTCCACCGAGCGGCAGGAGAACGCGATTGATGCCGGCGGTCTTCGTGCCATCCAGTGTTCGCAAGACCTTTCCGGTGATGTCCGCAACGCTGATCTTGACGTCACCCGTCGCGGCGGCCCGCAGGTAGTAGTTGATCATGGCGCCGCGTGGAGCCGGTTCGCCGATAAACACTTTCTGTCCGCCGACCTGTTCACCGTGCGTTTGATCATTCAGGTATGCAACGGCCGGACGAATATCGAACAGGAACGCGTCCTGTGACTGAACATCCGCAGTGAGTTGTTGCAATGGTGTGATGTCGTCCGCGATCCACACGCTGCGGCCGTGAGACGCGACGATGAGGTCTCCGTCGCGCGGGTGAATCAGGATGTCATCGGTCCGCACCGTGGGATAGTTGTTCATGAACTTTTCCCATCGCTGGCCGCCGTTCAGAGATACGAAGAGACCGAACTCGGTCCCAACGTAGAGGAGGCTCTTGTTTTTGGGGTCCTCTCGAACGACCTGAACATTGCCATATGCGGGCAGGTTGCCCGTGATGTTCTGGAACGTTTGCCCGTAGTCATGCGTCACATAAACGTACGGTTTGACGTCATCGCTGCGATGCCCGTCAACGGAGACATACGCAGTGGCCGGATCGAAGTGCGACGCATCGATTCTTGAAATCCAGTAGCGGTGTCCGGCCGGAAGTCCGGTCAGATTCTTTCCGACTTCGGTGAACGTCGTACCGCCATCCTTGCTGACCTGCAGATTTCCATCGTCGGTTCCCGCCCAGACAACGCCAGGTAAAACCGGGGACTCCGATACAGCGATGACTGTGCTGTACGCGGAAACGCCGTCGTTCTTCGATAGCTGACTGCGGTCGCCGGGCACGCCCATCAGTTGAATCTCGCTGCGATCGACCTGCTTGGTCAGATCGGCGCTCGCGACCCAGCTCTCACCGCGGTTGTACGACTTGAACAACCGGTTGCCGCCGAGCCACAAGATGCCGGAGTTGTGGGGCGACAGCATCAAGGGTGTGTTCCAGTTGAAACGGTAATTCTCCGGGTTGGCGGCGTTCAGCACCGTTGGCGGTTGCGGTTCGCCACCTCCACCGCGCCCTCCTCGTCCGCCTGGAACCGGCGCTGTCCGGGGACGAACGCTTGTGCCGCGGCCCTGACGCAGATCGTAACGATTGGTGTTTCCATCCTGCGATTCGGTAAAAACAATGTTGTAGTCGTTTGGATCGACGGCGGTTTGGAAGCCGTCACCACCTCCGATACCGAACCAGTCCGAGTTCATGATTCCGCCGCGCCCGCGAACGGAACTTGGTCCGCCCCAGCTGCCGTTGTCCTGCAGCCCGACGTAGACGTAGTAAGGCCGGCGCATATCCGCGGATATCCAGTAAGCGAGAGCGGTGGCCATCGTGTTCACGAAGTCCCACGACTTGCCCTGATCCCAGCTCACGTTCATACCGCCGTCGTTTCCAATCATGACGTGCCTGGAGTTTTTGGGATCGATCCAGATCGCATGCTGATCGACGTGGCCCGGCGTGCCGTTGCCGCCGCCGTCATCGAGGCTGGCGAATGTTTTCCCGCCGTCGAGCGATTTCGAAACCGGGAGGCCTGCGACATAAATCGTTTTATCGTTCGCCGGATCGACGCGAATTTGACTGAAGTACATCGGACGCGCGTTGCAGTTGCTCATGAGCGTCCAGGTTTTGCCTTTGTCTTCCGAGCGGAAAACGCCGCCACGTGCAGCCTCCAGGGCCGGCGGCGTTTGGTTGGCGGGATTGGCCGGAGCACCGCCACGGCCGCCACCGCCACCGCCGCCTCCGAATCCGCGCTGGGGACCGCCGTTGTTGCACCAGTCGAAGCCCCCGCCGCCACCGCCACCTCCGCCGCCGCCCCCGCCTCCGGCAACGGGCACAGCGGCTGCGCCGGCGGGTGTGCTTTCAGTTGAGGCCGGTTGAGTCGTTGTCGCGACCGTTCCGGTCTCGCCGGCCTGGATCTGCGCATAAACGACGTTTGGATTGGAGCGCGAAACATCGAGCGCAATGCGGCCGTAGGTGCCCGGCGGCATTCCCTGTCCGGTGATCTTCGTCCATGTCCTGCCGGCGTCTTCCGTCTTCCATAAACCGCTGCCCGGGCCGCCGCCGTCGAAGCAGCAACCGCTTCGCCGGCGCTGATAACTCGACGCGTAGAGGATGTTGCTGTTCGAGGGATCCATGGCGATGTCCGTGAAGCCCGTGTCCTTGTCGACGAATTTCACCTTGTTCCACGTGCGTCCGCCGTCGGTGGTCTTGAAAACACCGCGTTCGTCGTTCGGACCGAAGAGGTGGCCCGGCACCGCGACGTACACGGTTTCGGGATTGCGCGGATCGATCACAATGCGAGCGATCGTCTGCGTTTCGCGCAGTCCGATGTTCGTGAAGGTTTTTCCACCGTCGGTCGTTTTGTAAATCCCGTCGCCGAAGGTCGAGGTTTGCCGGTTATTTGCCTCGCCCGTCCCTACATAAACAATGTTGGGATTCGTCGGGTGGATCGCGATGTCGCCGATCGAGGCGGTAGTGTAGGTCTCGAACACCGGTTCGAACGTGGTGCCGTTATTCTCAGACTTGAACACACCACCGGTCGCATAACCGATGTAAATCACGTTGGGATCGCTTTCAGAGACGGCGATGTCGTCGATGCGACCGCCCATACTGGCAGGCCCGATCGATCGGAAGCGGAAACCCGTCAGCAGCGGGTTATCGGAGCGGTTCAACATTGCACGCTGTTCGGACTGCGCACCGCCGGCCTGGGGCGGCGTTACGGCGCGTACCATGAATGGGACAGCGATCATCGGCAACGCAACATAGACGAGTCGTCGGATTGACTTGTTCATACCCTCTCCTAAGGAAGCGGTTATGGTCGTGATTGCGCCGAATCATAGCGCAATTCGCATGGGCTTCGGCAAATACCCTGCGCGAGTGGAGTCACCGCCGGAACAATCGCCTGGATCACCGGACTGGACTGCGGGTTTAGAATGACCAAAGCAAGTTGGCGGATGGTGAGTAACGTCCGCCTGGTAACGCGTTTTTGGCGTCGTTCCGCCATTGACGTGGCGGGATCGTTGGATGCGACTGAAGGTTTTTACGTTAGTTCTGTCGTTGATGCTGGCGTTTGCAGCCGGCGCCTTTGCGCAGTCGGGAACCACTCCCGGCTCATTGGTGCTGGCCGCGAATTTCCGGGCAATTTCGTACAAAGCTGCGTTTAGCGGAGACACGAACAATGACAATTCGGCGCTCGTGGAGTTCAAGACCACGGCCGAGCCGGCCTGGCATCCCGCCTACACTCCGTTCATCGATCGTCGAGCCACGATTCAGGGAGCACCGAACGGCTACGTAAATCAGGCCCGGGGCAGCATCGTCGGGTTAACGCCGAATACTTCGTACGACGTTCGAGTGACCTGGATGGATCCGGCCGGCGTGTCCGGTACGAATCCAGTGACAGCGACGATCACCACGCTCGGCACATCACCACCGCACCCGGGAACCACAATCACGGTTAATGACAGCCCGGGTTTGACGGCAGCGTTAAGCGCCGTGATTCCCGGTCAGACGATTCGCCTGAATCCGGGGATTTACACCGGACCCTTCACTACGCGTGTCAGCGGCAATTCGAGCAACTGGATTGTCATCGAGGGAAGTTCAGCGTCATCGGTAACGATCGGCGGAACGCCGGACACGACCGATCTGTTCACGATCGCCGCCGACTATACCGTTTTTCAGAACCTCACACTGGATGCGACGACGATGGCAACCGGCGACGTCAACCGCGCGGTGAACATCGCGCCCAATCAGAACCATATTTTCGTTCGCGGCCTCACCATAAATCATGTCGGCCGCAATTGTGCCGCGACAAGATCGAACGACTCCGCGGGTGAACATTACGACGATGGAGGCGTCACGATCAGCAAGAACGACACGGACATTTACGTTCTCAACAATACGATCAACGCCGACGCGAATACCGCGACCTCCGACTGCACGACCAGTCCGCATGTGTACAACAGTTGTTGCCATGGCGTTTCGTGGAGCGAGACCGGCACCGGCAATATCGTGGTCGATTCGAACACGATCACCGGAGCCTTTCGCGACGGCATCACGATGGATCGTCGCGGCACGGTCGAAAACGTGGACATCTCGAACAACATCGTGTCGCAAGTGAAGGACGACGCGGTGGAGTCCAAGGGAGGTATCAACATACGTATCTGGGGCAACAGCGTCGACGCAAGCGCGAATGGAAGCACTTGCGCGGCCCCGAACAGCGACACGGTCGATGGTGACGACCAACTCTCGGCTCAGGCCGATGCCGGTCCGATTTATGTCTTTCGCAACCACTGCTACGCCGACACCGCCAACGATGCGACGACGTCCGTCTGGAAAATGGGTGGTCCACCGTATTTTGTATTTCACAACTCCGCCGATACTCGACCGTCTCAGATCAAGAATCGCGTCCGCTACGACTGTTTTATCAGTCCCGCTCCAAACGACACCAGCAGTGGCCCTGCGCCAACGTATGCGTACAACAATATCTGCACTACAGAGAGCACGACCGACGTTACCGGATCGGCGATTGATTTCGGCTGCCTGAATTCGACCATAACGGACTACAACATCTACCTCGTCGGTAAGTCGTTTGCGTACCGCTGGGCCAGGATTGCGGACGGCTGCAGAGGCAGTGCGGACTATGCAACGCTGGAAGAATACCGGGCGAACACGAACCAGGAAATCCACGGCTACCATACGGACCCGTCGTTCCTCGACACGAGTCTGCGCATCGACACCACCAGTGTCGCCCACGACCGTGGCGTTGTGCTGAGTAACTTCAACGACGCTGCATCCGCCTGGCCATACGGCGGCGCGGCGCCGGATATCGGCTGGTTCGAGGCGGACACGTCGACATCGGGAGGAGGCGGTGGAGGTGGCGGTGGTGGCGGTGGTGGCGGTGGAGGTGGCGGTGGCGGTGGAGGTGGAGCTCCACCGTTTGCGGCCAGCGTTACGATCGCGGGCGTTCCGCCACAAAGCCCGATCGTAAACACGCTGTTCACGCTTCAGGTCGTCGTCAAAGATCAATACGGCGCTCCATTTCCAGGTGCGACTGTGACGTTCACTTCCGTGAAGACAGCAAACGCCGGTGCGGTTTTTCCAGCAGGCAACATGACGATGACGGATGCCGGAGGGTTGGCGCGCGTCAATGCCCGTGCCAATGCGTCACCGGGTTCTTACACGGTCACAGCGACAAGCGGCGCGGTTCAGCCGGCCACGTTCAGCCTGACCAACACCGGGCGGCGCTCCATGGTCGTGCCCGCGTTGTCATCGGGTCCGGCAAATCTACTCGGAATAGCCCTGACGAACCCTTCGGCCAATCCGGTGACCGTGACGTTGACAGCCCGCAGCTACAACGGCCAGACCATTACCGGCAGTGGTATCGAGAATCCGAAGCAACTCACGCTGGCTCCGGGGAGCCAGCTCGCACGCCAGGCCACGGAGATCTTCGGCCGCGCCATTCGAGGACAGTCCGGTTGGGTACAGCTGGATAGCAGCGATACGATCAACGGCTTTTTTCTACTCTACGACGATGCCTTCCAGACCTGCGATGGCGCCGCGCTCGCCGACACACCCGCAGGTCGACTGCTGTTTCCGCACATCGATAACTCGACGATGTTGCATGTCGTGAACACCTCAAGCCAATCCAGCCGGATGACCGCGATTACAATGTATGACAATCAGGGCAATTCCACCGGAACGACCGTGATCAACATCGCAGCCAATGCGGGTTGGAGCGGGCGTATCGCAGATCTGTTGCCGTCACTAAGCGCAGTGGACGGATATGTCCTCGTCGAGACTCAGGATTCTCCGTTTACGGTGTCGTCGGATTCACTCGTGGGTATGGCCAGTTACTCCAAAGGAGCGGACGGCGCCATCTTGATGGGTCTCGATGATGTGGCGCGTATCCGCACAGGCTACGCCGCTCACGTCGTTTCCAGCGACGGTTACACCAGCCGGCTGAAGGTGGTGAATCCGGACTCGACGCCACAGCAACTGCAACTCAGCTTGAATGGGAACACTATCCGTCGAACCATCCCCTCGCGCGGCCGCCTGGATGAATCCATCGATCAGATGTTTGGTTTGAAAAGCAGCACCACCGGTTATTTGACTATCCAGACGTTGAACAACACGGCCGGAGTCGTGGGTTATGTGGAGATCGCGAATCCTCAAGGACGCGTTTTGACGACCGAGTCGATCGCCGAAGAAGCCTATAGGACGATGGTGTTTTCCCAGGCGCCTCCTTCCGATCGTTACTGGACCGGACTGGCTTTGCTGAATGCCGACCAGGTTGCCGCTTCGGTCACGATCGAGTTGGACTCGGTTTTGGGAGCCACTGTGGCGTCGAGGCGAGTGACCGTGCAACCAGGACAGCGGCTTCTGACGTTGCTCAGCGAACTATTCGCTGGAGTTCCGATTCAGTCCGGAGGCTTTCTGCGCGTTATCGCAACGACGCCTGTCTACGGTTTGATGTTGTTCGGGAACAGCGACCCCAACGCCGGTAGTTTTCTGGCCACCATTCCGCCGGGGCTGCCATGAATTGGTGGGCGTCCGAACTTTCAAGGAACCTGTAAATCCAGATTGCGAATCAAACGGTGAAGATTGTTGGGGTGCATGCCCAGGAGCCTGGCGGCGTGGGCATAATTCCCGTTGGCTTCCTGGAGCGCTTTGAGAACGAGTTGGCATTTCACTTCTTTGACGGCCTGATGATATTCCGTGACCTGCACACCCGGTAGGGCCTGCTTTTCAAGCAGCGCCTCAGGAAGGTCTTCGGGTTGAATCAATTCAGTTGTCCCGAGCACCACCGCGCGTTCCACGGCGTTCTGCAGTTCGCGAACGTTCCCGGGCCAGTCGTACTGGATCAGGCATTGTCGCGCCTCCGGTGAGATGCCCTTGACCGGACGGACCGTTTCATTGCTGACTCGCATCGCAAAGTAGCTGGCGAGGAGCGGGATATCTTCACGTCGGTCCTTGAGGGCGGGCATCGTGATCGACAGCACGTTCAGCCGGTAATACAGATCCTGCCTGAACGTCCCGTCCTTCATCGCTTTTTCCAAATCCCGATTGGTTGCGGCGATCACGCGTATATCCGCCTTCATTGCCCGCGTGCCTCCCACTCTCTCGAATTCGCGCTCCTGAAGAACACGCAGGAGTCTTGCCTGCAGTCCGGCCGCGAGCTCGCCCAATTCATCCAGGAAGACCGTGCCGCCGGCAGCGATTTCCAGCTTTCCTTTCTTTAAGGCGATAGCTCCAGTAAACGCGCCCTTTTCATGTCCGAACAGTTCGCTTTCGAGCAGGGTGTCCGACAACGCTGCGCAGTTAATGGCAACGAACGGACTCTGCGAACGCGAACTGTTGAGGTGAATGGCGCGAGCGACCAATTCCTTGCCGGTCCCGCTCTCTCCGCGAATCAAGATTGTGGAATTGGTGGGCGCAACCTTGGCGATGAACTGGTAGACCTCCCGCATTCGCGGGCTTTCGCCAACCATGTTGTGTTCGAGCGCGATGTCGGATCTCAACCGGCCGTTTTCGGCTTCAAGCCATTCCACGCGGCGCGCGTTATCCAGCGCGGCGCCGGCCATTCCCGCAACACCTGTCAACAACTGGAGGTGGTCCTCATCGAAATGATTGATTTTGCTCTCGAGATAAATCACGCCGATCAGGTTGTTGAACACCAGCAGCGGTGCAGCGAGCACCGAGATGCCGTCGTTGTTCAGGATCGAGGAGCGATCGCGGGTGACGCGGTCGACGACGTTGCGTGCTACCACGACTTCGGCGTTGGCACCTGCAGCTCTGGACCAGCTCCGCGTCGAGTTCGTCTCGCCGGGATCGTTTTCAAAAAGCAGAATGACGCCCGAGTCCGCCGGAATCGACTCGAAAACGAGCTTGAACAAATGATGTTGCAGTGCCTCCTGGCTGCGGATCGAGCTGATCTCCGTGCTGATTCGCAACAAGGTGTTCAAGTCTTTGGCCATTCGTTCCGTAACGGCTGGGACTTTGAGCGGGTTCAAGTAGAGCGATTCGTGATTCTGCAGCTGAATCATCCGCTCGCCCACCATGATGGTTGGATCGAATCGGACGGCAGGGCTTGAGGAGCCGCTTTCGTCGTCGGCCACCACAAAAAGCAGGACAGAATTGCCGATCTGAATTCGATCACCGGGTTCGAGCTTTCGTTCTTTGACGGGAATGGCATTGACGAAAGTTCCGTTGCGGCTATTCAGATCGGAAATCGTCGGACCGTTACCCGAGTTGCCGACCACGGCGTGATGGCGGGAAATCAGGGAGTCTTTAATACACAAGGAATTCGAATGATCGCGACCGATGGAAAACTCGGCTTCGGTCAAATCAAATGATTTTCCTTTTGAGGGGCCTGAGAGACCGATCAATCGTGGGTTCACACGCCGCTTTCTATCATGAAGCGCCGGTTCAATTCGATACCGACTTTCGCGGCCGCATCACCCTCTCTTCATTCCGACCGCAACGCCTGGATGACGTCGACACGGGAGGCGCGAATGGCCGGCATCAGTGACGCGAGGATCGCGGCGCCGACCAGCACCGAAGCTGCGCCGATCAAGGGCAATACTCCCGGAATGCGGACATCGGTAATGTAGCTTCCGACCACCTTCACCAGAACAAGGCCGCCTACCACGCCCGCCACGATTCCGCCGATCGAGATCGCAGCGCCCTCGGCAAGTACGCCCTTCAGAAGGTGTCTGGGCTCGGACCCGATAGCCAGCCGCACGCCGAATTCGCGGGTTCGCGAACTCACCGAGAATGCGAGTACACCGGCCACTCCGACGACGGCGATCGTGAGTGCCATCGCCGCAAAGCCGCCGAACACCATCGCGTTCAAGCGATTCGGCGCCAGCACCTCCGCGCGCACATCCTCGAGCGTGGCCGCGTGCTCAACCGGCTGTTCGGCAGAGAGGTCGCGAATGATCCGTGTGATCGGCGAAACAAGGGCGTACGGATCCGTAGCGGCGTGTACGAACAGCCGGCCGCCGCCGATCTCCTGTTCGAGCGGGTGATAGATCGTCATCGCGGTGCCCGGGACGATGTTCTCGTCGTCAACGTCGGCGACGACACCGACGATGCGGCGCGGAGACGTGCTCACATCGATGAACTTCATCACCGGATCGGTCCACATTAATCGATGATTCACCGCATCCTGGTTCGGAAACATCCGTCGCGCCAGCGTTTCGCTGACGATAACGACCTTCTCCGAATCGCGCCGGTCGGCTTCATTGAAATCGCGCCCGGCGACGACAGGCACGCCAAGCGCGGAAAAGAATCCCGGAGAGACCGTTCGGAACCGGGCTCGCGGATCCTCCTCACCGCTCGCCTTGGAGTAACCTTCCGATGTGAACTGAGCCGCGAAAAAGCCCTTATCGCGCCACGGTACAACCGTGCCGATCGCCACGCGTTCCACACCGGGCAGTTCGCCGATGCGCCGCACCACTTCGCGATAAAACGGAGCAATCTCCTCGATCTTCCTCTGGAAGGAAATCACGGGAACGTTCACCGCAAGAACATTGCGTGAGTTGAAACTCGAATGAGCACGTTGCAGCGCGAACAACGTGGTGATGAGCATTCCGGCGCCGGCCAGTAATATGAACGACGCGGCGATCTGCGTCACCGCGAAAATGCGCAGACGTCGATTCGCGCCGGATGTAATCCGCACGCTTCCGTTCGACAATCCCAACCCGTTTGCGGCTTCGGCCGATGGTAATCGCGGAACGAACGCAAGCAGAATCGCCGCGGAGAGGGCCAGCACGACACCAACCCACAACAGACTGGAGTCGATCGTCACGTCCAACGCGCGAACTGAGAAGCGGGCGGCGTAGCTGGCGAGCACCGCAAACATCGGTCTCGCGATGATGACGGCGAGGACCGCGCCGGCCCCGCACAGCAACAGACTTTCCGCGAGCAGCGTTCGCCGGAGCGCCCTCCGGCTTGCTCCGAGCGCGGCGCGAACGGCGAGCTCACCCTCTCGCCGAACCGAGCGGGCAAGAATCAGATTCGCGACATTCGAACAGGCCACAACAAAGACCAGCGCCGACGCGGCCAGAAGCACGAGCAGCACGGTTCGCGCCGGAGAAATGATCTGATCGCGCAGCCGGACGGCGTCGATCTGAAAGTCGGCCTTCTGGGAATACGACTCCGGATGCGCTTTGACGATGTTCGTATGGACGGTTCGCAGCTCCGCTTTGGCGGTCTCGAGGTCGGTGTTGGGAGCGAGGCGGCCGAAAAGCTCGGTCATCCGATGAACGCGGCCCTCGACCATGGTTGCGTCGAGATGGTGCGGGCTTGTCACGACGTTCGCGATGATCTCGGTTTCAGTCGGGTAGGGAACGGAAGGTTCGAGCACACCGACAATGACTGCTGAACGATCGCCAAGCCGAACCGATCTTCCGATGACGGATGGGTCGCTCTTCAGCGATGTGGTCCAGAACCGGTACGTCAGTACCGCTGCTCCGTCCGCCTTGGGTCCATCGTCGGCGGGATTCAGTAAGCGGCCGAGCACGGGGCTCAGCCCCATGACCTCGAAGTACGAGCCGCCGACCACGCCCGCCCGGACCACGCGGGGCTCACCCAGACCGATCATCGTGAACTCGATGGTCGAGAAATCGCCGAAGGCCGTAAGCGTCTTGATGCTCTTCTGTAAGTCGCGAAGCTCGGGAACAGAAAAGTTGGCGTTCTCCACGCCGATGCCGCGCGCGCTGTGATGAATGTAGATCAGCCGATCCTGGTCGCGGTTCACGAGCGGCCGCAGAAGGACGCCGCGGACCACGCTGAAGATCGCCGCATTGGCGCCGATGCCGAGCGCCAGCGTAACAATGACTGTAATGGTCAAACCTTTGGCCTTTGCCAGGGATCGCAACGCAAAACGGAAGTCGGTGAGCAGATTCATTTCGGATGTCCCCTTCGAGTCTTGTGCCCAGAATTCTAGTTCCTTTCAAGCTATAACGAACAGCAAGTCGTGAAATCGACAGCTGAATCCACATTTATTTTCCACACAAATTGTTATGCTTCCGGCATGGTCATACCTTGTGAGGATCTCGATCGCGCGCAACGGTTCCTGACCAGCGAGTTGGGCTTTCGCATGGACGCGGTGTTCCAGGCCGATGATCCGTCGGTCATCGTTCTATCGGGACACGGCGGCCGGATTTGGCTCGTCCGTGCGGAGGCAAGGCCTGAAGCCGATTCGGAGTTCAAGCTCGTTGTCCCGCCCTTACAGCAGTCACTGGTTCTAAACAGACTGAAGGATGAATGTGACTGGCACGAAGGCCGCGTTAAGGAAATGTTGTACCGCGACCTTATTCCGGGCCGTCAGGGTGGACGTTTCATCGCTTCACACATTCGAATTCCAGATGGCGGCATTGTGCGCGATCCCGTTCACTTCCATCGCATCCGCTTCCAAATGATTTATTGCTACAAGGGCTGGGTCCGCCTTGTTTACGAAGACCAGGGACGTGAGTTTGTGATGCGGGCTGGCGACTGCGTGCTTCAGCCGCCGGAGATTCGTCATCAGGTTAAAGAAAGCTCACCCGGTCTCGAAGTGATCGAAGTCAGCTGTCCGGCGGATCATTGGACTTTCTACGACCGCAACCTCCACCTGCCGACTTCCCGGATCACCCCAGAGCGCGAGTTTGACGGCCAGCGCTTCACCTTCCACCAAGCTGCGAAAGCTCGATGGCGCCCGTGGCGAATCGCGGGCTTTGAATCGCGCGACACCGGCATCGAACGAGCGACATGCGGCGTCGCAGCGGCAAGCGTCGTCCGGTCGTGCGGTGTGGTCCCCTCAAGGTGGTCCTGTCACAGTGCAGAACTCTTCTTCATCTTCGTGCTTCAGGGATCGCTGGACTTTCGCCATGACCAGGGAGGCGTCGAACGATTGTCACCAGGCGACTCTGTGGCCATACCCGCTGGAATCTCCCATTCATTGGAGTCCGCGTCCAGCGACCTCGAGTTTCTCGAGGTGACGATTGGGACCACGGAGGCAGCTTTGAGGGCCTAATTTGCGACCGGCCTCTCGGCCGCGTCGATGACAAGGAAGGGAACCGGGCCCTTCTTCGATTCCAATTGAAGTCCGAGTTGCTCGCGCAAGGCTGTGAACAGAGTCGCACCGGCCGGACTATCCGCGTCGACGCCGGATTCGGGTGGAACGGCGAGAGTCGTGTCCGGGGACCATTGCAAATGGATGTCGAACCTCCCGGTCAGGCCGGTCTTGTCCACAATGACCCGGCCGGTCAAGGTGGAGAGTGTGTCGATCAGTTCGGTCAAAGGAACATTCTGACCGGTGATAATGCTCCGGTTACGAATGCGAAAGCCTCCGCACGGCGCCGTGAGAGTACCCGGAGGTGTGCAGTCGCTCGCCGGACGGCGCATCTTCAAGCCATTCTTCGCAATCGCCAGTGAGTAGATGGGGAGGTCTCTTGTTTCCCGGTGCATCTTTAATTTGAAACGGTCCGTGAGAACCTTCTGAAGCATGATGCGAACCTGATCCTCGGACGCGCTGCCGTCCGCTTTCGCGAGGACATCGAAGGTTTCCGAGCCCGCCCACGAAGGCCCACCCGATAACTGAAAGTCCTGCAAGCGATGCGCGTAGGTGAGGAGTTGCTTCAACGAGACATTCGTCGCTGTGAACCTCCCGCCGACTGGAGGGGGGAGCGAACCGCCGCGCTGCCCCGACTTGTTCGGCTTCACGCTCGCCGCTTCAAACTCCTGGCCGAAGAGGATTAGTGCGGGCAGTGTCACGGCAGCTGTGAAAATGAGAATGAGAAAATGTTTCTTCATGGAGTGATTCTAGCCGTTTCGTCAAATACCCTGTGTGGTCGGACCTTCCCTGGCCGTGCGGATGACTTGAGGTAGCACAACAAATTTTTGATCGGCGCGGCCGACCCCTCCTGCCAGGCCTGCCAGGAGGGGATAAAGCAACGGATACGCATCGGTAAAGCCTGGCCTTAACCGCGGAGTGAAAAACTGCTTGCTGCATGTACATGTTGTCGCTAAAGTGCCCGGCGCATGCGTGTTGTACCTGGTTTAATACTGGCCTCGATTCTGCTGTCGTCTCCGGCGTCCGCGTTCGCCACAACGGTGCGAATGCGCACGTCGCTGGGCGTGATTGACATCGAACTGATGGACAACGCCGCACCGGCGACGGTGGCGAACTTCCTGAGTTATGTGACCAGCGGCGCGTACGTCAATTCCTTCTTTCACCGCAGCGTTCCCGGATTCGTCATCCAGGGAGGTGGCTACGGTTTGGACAGCAAGGCGAATGCGATTTACGCCATTCCAGCGAATCCGCCGGTGATCAACGAATTCAGCCCGGCTCGCTCGAACAAGCGCGGCACGATCGCCATGGCCAAGTTGGGTGGGAATCCGAACAGTGCAACGAACCAGTGGTTCTTCAATCTGGCGGACAATTCCGCCAATCTGGACAGCCAGAACGGCGGATTCACGGTGTTCGGGCAGGTTGCCGGTAATGGGATGCAGGTCGTGGATGCCATTGCGGCAAGGCCGATCGTCAACGTGGGCTCACCGTTTGACAGTTTGCCGGTACTCGCCAGCGGTCCGGTTACCGCACAGAACCTTATTCTGATTACGGCCGTGAGCGTGCTGCCGAGCGTCGCCATCACTTCTCCTGTTGCAAGCGGGCAGACATTCGGCGCCGGAACGTCGCCGCTGACCGTTTCAGGGACGGCGTCCGACAACGTCGTTAGCGTTGGGTGGACGAACGATCGAGGCGGCAGCGGCACGGCGAGCGGTACGAAGAACTGGTCGGCGAGTATTGCGCTACAGGAGGGCGCGAACACCATCACGGTGCGTGCCGTCGATGCCGCCGGCAACGACAGTGTTGCCGCCATTGTTGTGAATTACACCGATCGGACCAAGGTGACCGCGTCGCTGAACCAGGGCGGTTCGGCAGGAATCGCCACGCCGGGTACTGCAGGGACTCTTCAGTCGGGCTACGCCATCGCGGCCGTGAACACAGGCAATGCGCCGTACGGCACGGCCGTATTCGGCGTTTCACAGAATGGGATCGTGGTCAGCGAAGCCGGTGTGCCCGCTTCCACCCCAACGACATCGGCGCGAGTTTTTGTCGAGTATGCGACAGGGGTTTTGCCGGGACCGGCACGCCCCGGCAGTGCAACGATCGATATCAATACGGGAGTTGCGATTGTCAATCGAAGCGCTGCCACATCCAACATCACTTACACCTTGCGCGATATGCAAGGTGTGACCGTCGCCACCGGACATGGAACACTTGCCGCGGGCGCCCATCGGGCTCGCTTTCTAAATCAACTGCAGGAATTGGCTCCGGATTTCGCGTTGCCGCCAACGTTTTCGACCGCGCGTTGGGGTTCGCTTGAAATCCGTGCGGATCAGCCGATTTTCGTCACCGCATTGCGAATGACGACGAACCAACGCGGCGAGCCTCTCTTCACGACGGTTCCGGTAGCGGACCTCACACAAGCGCTCGCTGCTTCGCCGGTGTTCTTCCCGCATGTCGTCGATGGCGGCGGTTACACTTCAACGTTCATCCTCATGAATACATCCGCTAGTTCGCAGTCCGGTATGCTGCGCTATTTTGCGGACGATGGTACGCCTCTCGTTGTCGGCCAGGCCGGTGGCGTCACGAACTCGTCATTTCGATACACAATCCCTCCAGGTGGAACATACCTGTTCCAGACCACCGGAGCTCCCGCAATGGCACAAGCGGGATCGCTGCAGCTCACGCCGGATACCGGCAGCAGCGCCCCAGTCGGTGCCGGCATCTTTAATCGAACGGTGGATAGCTTGATGGTCACCGAATGCGGCATACCGGCGGCCCTCCCAACGACGCACGCTTTGGTCTACGTCGATATGACCAACGGTCATGATTCCGGACTCGCGATCGCGAGCACCACAGCGGGCGCCTTGCCGCTGATCCTCACCGCTTCTCAGAGCGATGGCTCGACGAAAGTGGGATCCCAAGGCAAGCTCTCCATTCCCGGCAATGGACACTCGGCGGCTTTTGTGTCGCAATGGATTTCCGGATTGCCGGCAGACTTCAGAGGCGTCATCGATATCGCAGCGACCACTCCTTTTGTTGCACTAACGCTGCGCTTCCTGACCAATGCGCGGCAGGATTTTCTGATTACGACCTTCCCGATCGCCGACCTGACACGCCCAGCGCCCACGGCGCCACTGGTGTTTTCGCAAATCGCCGACGGCAGCGGTTACCGGACCGAATTCATACTGCTGAGTTCAGGAGGTGCCGCCGCATCGACAATCGCTTTCTTCGCCGATGACGGAACCCCTCTACCGGTAGGCCCCTGATTCAGGCAAATCGAGACCGTACTCGCGCTAGACTCGCGTCGTTTCATTTGGAAGATAATGTGGACATTCTGCGTCTCATTGCCATGGAACAACTGATTCAGGATTTGCGTTTTGCGGCGCGGGTGCTTTGGAAAGGCCGCGGTTTTACGTTGATGGCGGTCCTAACGATGGCTCTTGCGATCGGCGCGACCACGTCGACGTTCAGCTTCATCGAAGCGACTCTCCTTCGAACGCTGCCTTTCCCGGATTCCAAACAGCTGGTGATGCTCTTTCAGACGCGTAGCGAAAACGGCGCCGCCCCAACGAAGTTTCGCTGGGCATATCCGAGGTTCCTCGTTGCCAAACAGAACGCAACCGTATTCGAGGATCTCGCCACGTTCGGTAATTCCAGTTACAACATCACGGGAATCGGCGATCCACTCCGCATCAATGGCGAGTCTGCATCCGCGAGCTATTTCCCGATCTTGAGAACGCCGGCAATGCTCGGCCGCGTGTACCTGCCGGAAGAGGACGCGCGGCCCGGCGAGAAGCCGCTGACGGTTCTCGGTTACGGTTTGTGGCAACGCTTGTTCGGAGGACGTGAGGACGTGATCGGCAAGACGATCGGCGTTAACGGCGTCACATTTACGATCATCGGCGTCATGCCCCCCGACTTCAAAGGAATCAGCGGTCAGGCGGAAATCTGGATTCCGAACATGATGGCTCCCATCATTCAGTATCCCGAACATCTGACTTCACTCCAGAACTTCCACAACATCGTTGGCCGTCTGCGTCCGGGCGTCAGCGAAGCACAGGCCGTTGCGGAAATGAACGTCGTTGGAAGACGCGTGGCCGAAGCGTTTCCGCAGCCGAACGATCGCGCCGTCTGGGCCGCAACCGTGGAATCGCTCGAACGCATCCACGTCGACCCGGGCCGGCGCCGCTCGCAACTCATCCTGTTTGGGGCCGTGTCTTTCGTCCTGTTGATCGCGTGCGTCAACACGGCGAGTTTGCTTCTCAGCAAGGCGGCGTCGCGCACGCGCGAGATGTCGATTCGCCGCGCATTGGGATCAAGCCGCGGGCGTCTCGTGCGCCAGCTTCTGACTGAAAGCATCCTGTTGGCGCTCCTCGGCGGGACGCTTGGAATGGCTCTGGCTTATTGGGCCACAGGCACGATGGCGGATTGGATACCACCGCGGATTCCATCGCCGGGTACGGCCTACGGGCCAATTTCCGAGTTCGTCGACATTCGCATCAACGAAACCATTCTTGCGTTCGCGGCTTTCATTTCGATTGCCTGCGGAATGTTGTTTGGCCTGGCGCCGGCGCTCTACGCCACCGGTCCCATCGGACCGAACCAGCGGCGCCGAAGGTACGGCGTTTTCGTTGTCACCGAGTTCGCCCTTGCGCTGACGTTGTTGATTGGCGCTGGGCTGATGATTGAGAGCTTCGCTCGACTGACCCGTGTGGACGCGGGATTCGATGCATCGAACGTCCTCACGTTTTATATCCAGCCTCCGCAACAGAAGTACGACGGGCGCAAGGGCCCCGCGCTCCTGCACAGCGTGCTCGAGCACGTCTCCGCCGTGGCGGGTGTGGAATCCGCAACCGTGAGCTTGAGCACGCCGTTGATGGCCGGCGCGCGATCGGCCGTGCTCTTGATCGAGAAACCGGAATTGAAACCGGTAACGGTTGGACGGCACTACGTCGGTCCCGACCATTTCAAAACTTTGCGCATTCCGCTGCTGCGCGGACGGATTTTTGCGGAGAGCGATACCATCGGCGCACCTGGCGTCGCCATCATCAATCAAACGGCGGCGCGAAAATACTGGCCGAATGAAGATCCGATCGGAAAGCGATTTCGATTTATCAGCAATCCGCCGTTTGATGCGGGGCCAAACGACTCGGTGCAAATCATCGGAGTCGTGGGCGATGTGAAATATGGTCCGCTCGAGGAGGATGCCGGCGCCGACTTCTATACGCCGTATATGCAGTTCTCCTGGTGGTTTTCTTATGTGATGGTGCGCACCAGGGTTCCGCCGTCCACGCTCGTTCCGGAAATGCGTCGCGCTGTTGCGGCTGCCGATCCGAATCTGCCGATCGACAACATCAAGACCATGGAAGGACGGTTCGGCATTCTGAATCAGCGGCCGCGGTTCAGCATGGTGTTGCTCTCGATCTTCGCCGGGCTGGCGCTTGTTTTAGCCGCCGTCGGAATCTATGGAGTGACGGCGCAATCGGTGAACATGCGCACGAAGGAAATCGGAATTCGGATGGCGCTTGGCGCCGCGCCGCAAGCGGTATCGAGGCTGGTGATTACCGAAGGATTGCGGCGGATCGCTATCGGAATCGTGTTCGGCGTCACGGCCGCGTTCGCATTGACGCGTGTTCTGCAGTCGCAGCTTTATGAAGTCCGCGCAACGGACCCGTTGGTGTTCGGCGTTACGGCAGCATTGCTGATCGTGGTCGGTCTGGCCGCTTGTTATTTTCCGGCGAGGCGAGCAGCGCGCGTGGATCCGAACCAAACGCTGCGTATGGAGTGAAGGCGAATTCGCAGTAAAGTATGGACGAGGCGCGGGCCGCTGCCTCTCGTGTGCAAAGGAGAAAACGGGTGTCCCTTGTCGTATTTCTGCGAGGCGTTAACGTCGGAGGCCACAAGACGTTTCGTCCGGCGGTGCTGGCGAAGGATTTGAGCGCCTATGACGTTGCGAACATCGGGGCTGCAGGAACGTTCGTCGTGCGCAAGGCGGTCAGCGAAGCAAAGCTGCGCCGTGAGTTTAAAAGCAGGTTACCGTTTGAAGCCGAGATCATGATTTGCGAGGGCCGGGATCTGATCCACATGGCTTCCATCGACCGCTTTCCCGGCGTGCCGATCACGCCAGACATCGTTCGGTTCGTTAGTGTGTTAGGCAAAGCAGAACACACCTTGACGACGCTCCCTGTCTTCCTCCCGCCGAAAGGCGAGTGGCTCCTGAAGATCATCGGCGTGCACGGCCGCTTCGTGTTTGGCGCCTACCGCCGTCAGATGAAGGCGGCGAGCTACCTGGGGCAGATCGACAAAATATGCGGCGTTCCAGCCACCACTCGCAACTGGAACACGATCACCACAATCATCAAGACACTGAACGCCTCTCTATAGCGCCATCAATGCCGACTTGATTTTCGCCGGCTTCGTTTTCTCCAACACTATCTTTGGGCAACCATTAAACTCGGCAAACTCTTTCAACCTACTTGAAAAACTAGTCAGGAACTCATCCATGTTTTCCGGCTTGTGCTCGATGTAAAGTGTTTTCACGATAAAGATGCTCTTCTCGCGGTCGGCCTTCGGATCGAAGCGGCCAATGAATTTTCCACGGTGTAAGACGGGAAGACAGAAATATCCGAACGTTCTCTTCGGTTCGGGCAGATAACATTCGATCGCGTAATCGTAATTGAAAAGCTTGAACAGCCGTTCGCGGCGGATAACGGCGTTGTCAAAAGGCGACAAAATATTTGTGCCTGCTGAAGAAGTTGTTTTGTGGGGCTCGATTGGGGGAAAGGCGAAATAGGTTTCTTCAATGCCATTGACGTCGACCGAGACCAGTTCGCCGTCATGCAACATCCGCCTGATCGTTTTCAGCACAGGCTGTTGCATGCCCCGGCGCAAGTGTGTGATGTCCTTTGCGGACGCCAGTCCATGCGCGCGGATGGTCGTACGAATCAAATGCGCGGCAGATTCCTCCTGGGTCGGAATGCGCGTGTCGACGCCATTGGGGATGATTCGTTCGGCGAGATCGTAAACTTTTTGAAATCCTTTTCGCTCGTGCACCATGAGAGCGCCGTCGTGGAACAGCTGTTCGAGCGCGACCTTCGCCGGCTTCCAGTCCCACCAGCTGCCTCGTGTCCGGTCGGTTTCAAAGTCCTTCGATTGCAGCGGGCCTTCGGCGCGGATCCGGTCCAGGACGTACTTCATCAATTTCTTGTCTTTCGCAAACCAGTGCGCGCGCCCTTTGCGGTGTTCTTCCTTTCTCGGAAGCGAAAAGCGGAACTCTTCCATCGGCAAACAGGCGGCAGCGTGACTCCAGTATTCGAAGATCTTTCGTTCGCGCACAAGTTCCGCCAGATGGTCTTCGTCATAACCGTCCGTCCGCGCCCACAGCGTGTGATGATGTGCGCGCGCAACCACGGCGAGCGTGTCCAGTTGCACGTAGCCCAGGTGCCGGATCGTTTCCATCGCGCCGTGCTTGCCTTTCCCGAATGAAAGTGCGGAATGGAGACCCTGCGCTTCAAGTGCGATTGAACAGGCATCCTCGCGGCTGATGATTGTGCTGCTCATCATAAGAGTCCGTAACCGACCGCGAGCAACACCGTTCGCCGCTTCAATGGCCCACTTTGATGTAGCCCCAGCCGGCGTTCTGTTTGGCGACGATCTCGCCGATGCCGTCAGGCACCACTTGCATGTTCGGCAGCAGTTGGTTTTTGTCCACCTGCTGATTCTTCATTGCAATGGCGCACACGTTGAACTTGACGTTGGCGGTGCGCATGGCTTCTGCGACGTCGGGCGCCATGCCGGTTTTTCCGGAGACGACAAGATCCAGCCCACGCCCATACATCACAACTTCCATTTCATTTTTGGGGTTCACTCCGGAGACCTCCTTGATCCAACGAATAACGGCGCGTTGATCGAGTGGATCCGAGCTGGTCAGGTCGAACACGACCTTGTAAGGTTTCGGCTGTGACGACTGCGTCCACGCAGCGGTTGCGGAAACGGTCAAGACGGCCAGGCAAACAAGAAACAGTATTCGCTTCATCGAATTCCTCCAGAAAAAATCGATACGATCGTAACACCGCCCGTGAGACAGCGTTAGCGCGGCTTCACGCTAACTGTGTATATTGATCGTGGGGAGGTAAACGCATGAAGACTTCGGACCTGACGTATCGTCGCAGTTTCCTCGGGCGGATTTTGGGCGCGGTCGCTGCCGCTGGTTTTGCCGGCGGTGTCGAAGCCGGGGCGCAAAGCAAGACGTCGCCGGCCGCCGGACCCGATGCCTGGATCAACGAGGTGAAGGGAACGCATCGCTGCCTGTTTGATTTTCCGCAGCACAAGAACGGCGTGCCGCTGCTCCACATTTTGAATTACCTGAACACCTACACGGACGCGTACAAGTCTGCGGCCGGCAGCGTTGGCGCCGTTGGGACCTTCTACAGTATCGGAACTCAGTCCAGCATCCCGCTGGCGTTCAACGACGCGATGTGGGCGAAGTACGGCCTTGGCGAATACACCGGCATGAAGGACGCGTCAGGCAAGCCGTATACGCGGAACGTCTTGTATCGTCCGTCGAAAGAGGATGCGCATCTGCTGATTCAGGCGTTTCAGACACCGAACATTCCGGAAATGCTCGACGCCATACCAGCGCTCGGCATCGAAAACCTCCAGAAGATGGGAACGAAGTTTCTGATGTGCGCGAACGCCTTTGGCGTCTGGTGTCTCGAGTTGCAAGCCAGAGGTAAAGGCAAGGCCGACGCGATTCAGAAGGAACTGACGGCGAACCTGCTGCCCGGCGTCACCGTCGTCCCGGCGATGGTCATTGCCATCGAAAAGGCGCAGGCCGCCGGAATTCGGTACAACCGTCAGTAAAACGGCGCCCGCCCGCCGGAGTTCGAGGAGATTAGAGTTAAGCGCGAAGCGCGCCACTCCGGGTTAACAATCGCGTCTCTGGGACGCGCCCCGGCAGGGGTGCGAATTCCATTCGCTCCGTAATCCGGTGGTACGCGCACAAAAACGTGCGCGTACCACCGGCTAAATTACTGCTACGCTTCCGGCGTGCGGAAAGGCGGACACACTCAATTCTCGACCAGATCGAACAGGCAGATGCAGAGAAGGTCGTCCCACCTCATCGTGACGGTGCCGGCATCGCCTTTGAATTTGCCCGTCGCGGCGGTGACGCTTCCTTTCCCAAAGCCGAGGATCGGCGCAAATCCCGTCTCGTCGGTCGTTAACGCCTGGCCCTGCCAGTCCGTGCTGGTATTGACCGTGATGGTGCCGCCCTCGAGCGTGTATTCCCATTTCTCGTGCCAACTCATGAACGTTCCGCCTGCGGCGATCAGTTTTTCAAACGTCACTTTGATTTGACCGGCCGGCCTGCCCGAAGGGTCGAATTCCTGACAAGTGATGATGTCCGCGTTGCCTGGATCGGTCACACAAGTGCTGAAGTCCAGGACCAAAGCGAAACTTCGATGTGTTGCGGCGTGAGTGGTAACACTGTTGGTGATAAGAATGAGGCACAGCGCCGCAAGAAATCCAAATTTAGCTAGCATGGTTTTTCTCCTCCTAAGTTACTCAGTCAGGTCCGCAACTTTGGCGGGACGGACGCAGACGATCAATTGCCCGGCGGATTACTTTTTTGTTCCCTGACAATCCATTGAATGGGAATGAAATGCGGCTTCATATGACCTGACGCGTGGTAATATCCACCGCGCATCGAGCCCATGACCGCATCATCCTCACCCACAAGGCTTCGTTTCGGCGTTTTCGAGTGCGACCTCGCCGAGCGTCAACTGTACAAATCGGGCGTGCGGGTCCGGATGCAGGAGCAGCCATTTCGAATTCTGGAAGCGCTTCTCGAGAAGTCTGGAAGGATCGTGACCCGCGATGAACTGAAAAGCCGGTTGTGGCCGGACGGGGTCTTTGTCGATTTTGACCGCAGCCTCAACAAATCCATCGTTCGGCTGCGTGAAGCTCTCGGCGACTCCGCGGACTCACCGCGCTATATCGAAACGCTTCCCCGTCATGGCTATCGATTTCTGGCCGACGTATCCACTATCGAAGCAAATGGAATTGGCGCCGCCTCCGGTGCCAATCGGGCCGTTGCGGTCGCCGGAGGTGAGCCATCCGGGATTGTTTCCGTCCGCGTCAAGCGCGATCATTATCGTTGGGCAATGGGCGGCGCACTCATTGCGATCGTTGTGCTGTCGGGCGCCGCGGCCGTTCGGAAGATCGGCTGGTCTCCTGCTCCGATTGATTCGATCGCTGTGCTGCCCCTGGTCAACGCTTCGAATGATTCCAATCTGGACTACCTGGGTAATGGCATCACTGAAAGCGTCATCAGCAACCTTTCTCAGACTCCATCGTTACGAGTGATTTCGCGGGATGCGGTTTTCCGTTATAAAGGCCGGACTGTCGACCCCGAACAAGTAGCCCGCGAGCTGGGTGTCCGTGCCGTATTGCTGGGTACACTGCAGCAGCAGGGAACCAGGCTGTCCATCAGCGTCGAGCTGGTTGACGCCAACGGAAAGCGCCAACTCTGGGGCAAACAGTACGACATCGACATCAACTCCGAAGGGGTTCTAAACGCGCAGAAGGAAATATCGCTTCTCGCTTCCGAACATCTCCGCCTTTACCTGTCGGGTGATCAGGCATCGCGGATCGTGCGCCATCAAACCGGCAGCGCGCAGGCCTATGACCTTTATCTCCGCGGCAAGTACGCGCTGGATCGGCGCTCTACCGCAGCCGTCAAGGAAGCTCTTGGGTATTTTCAGAAGGCGGTTGAACTGGATCCGTCTTATGCGTCGGCGTACCAGGGGATGTCTGCAGCATATGGGATTTTGAATGCCTATCGCGCAATACCTATCGTCGAAGGACGCCGCGCCGAAGAAGCCGCCATTCGTCGTGCGTTCGAGTTGGATCCGGAATCCGGTGAGTCGCACGTCGGACTGGGAATGCTTCTTCTCAAGGTTCAGCACGATAGAGCGGGAGCGGAGCGCGAGTGGAGAAAAGCCGCCGAGCTGAATCCGAATTCGGCGGATGCCCATCACGTGCTGGCCATGATGTTGTCGGAAGCGGGCCAATTCGAGGAAGCGCTGCGTGAAGCCAGGCGCGCGGAAGAACTGGATCCTTTTTCGATCCCGATGCGCACCGGTGTCATTGGCTCTCTTACCGATTTGAAACGCTTCGACGAGGCCATAGCCAAAGCCAACTCGGCGGAATATGACGGTTCACCTTTATTTAGTCAGCTCGGCCTTATCCACGCCGCGCAAGGCAACTACAAACAAGCCGCGGCGGACTGGGAACGGATGAAACCCGAGGACGCCGTGTTCCTCCGTCATGCACTGGCTTATGCATACACGAAGATCGGTCGAACACAGGAAGCCAGGGCGATCCTCGAAGACATGTTGCGCAAACGTCAAAGGGAACCCATCTCCGCCTACCGGATCGCCGTCATCTGTGCCGGCCTGAATGACAAGGAGAACGTAATCCGCTGGTTGCGAACCGCAGAGGAAGAGCGCGATCCTTCGCTCCGGCATTTTGAGTTCGATGAGCGTTTCAACCCGTACCGGAATCTACCTGAACTTGCTGCCCTCGGAAAGAATCCCGAATTGTATTACTAAGGACGTGTAATCCCTGCAAGGCGTGAACCTGCTTTTCATACTCAGTCTGCACTCGCAGACGCGAAACGTCTCGAAGTACAATCGCCGACCGAGGTGACTCCATGAGCAGATCGTTGATGTCATTCATTGTTGCGCTATCTCTGACAGTGCTTTTCGCGGCGCCGTTTCATGCGCAGGCGCCCGCCGGGGCCCAGCCCCAGGCTGCCCGCCAGCAGACGATTGCGGAACGGACGTCGAACATGCAGAAGCTCGACGGCTTCTTTCCGATCTATTGGGATGAGCGTGCCGGAACGCTGTGGCTCGAGATCCCACGCTTCAATACCGAGGTTTTGTTCACCGCAGGTCTTGCGGAAGGCCTCGGCTCGAACGATATCGGTCTGGATCGCGGAAGCGCCGGCGGAGGGCGTATTGTCACATTTGAACGCATTGGCCCGAAGGTGTTGATGATCCAGCCCAATCAAAACTTTCGTTCGTCCAGCCCCAACCCGGCCGAGCGTAAGTCGGTTGAAGACTCCTTCGCCAAATCCGTGCTGTGGGGCTTCACGGTAGCCGCCGAAAGCAATGGTCACGTCCTGGTCGACGCCACCGACTTTGTATTGCGCGATGGATTCGGCGCCGCTGCTTCACTCAGGCCGGGTACGTATCGCGTCGATCGGACTCGTAGCGCTGTTTACATGGCTCGCACCAAAGCGTTCCCGAAAAATACGGAAATCGAAGTCACATTAACGTTTGCGAATGATGCCACCGGACAGCGCGGCGGCGGTGGAGGGCCGGCGCAGGGTCCGGACAGCATCGGGGAAGGAGGCGGAAGAGCGCGGGGAGCTCTGGGTGGCCTTTTCTCCGGAACTGTCGGTAGCGTCAGTCCGGCAGCCGACTCCGTCACGCTGCGCGAACACTACGCGTTTGTGGAGCTGCCTGACGGCAATTACAAACCGCGATACGACGATCCTCGGGCGGGGTACGGCGGCCTCACCTACGTCGATTACAGCGTGCCGGTAGGTGAATCGATCACGCAACATTTCATCCGCCGTCATCGCCTGGAAAAGAAAGATCCCAACGCGGCGATCAGTGAACCGGTCAAGCCCATTCAGTATTGGGTGGATCCAGGTGCGCCCGAAGATGTCCGAAAAGCTTTGGTCGAAGGCGCAAGCTGGTGGAATCAGGCATTCGAGGCGGCCGGCTTCCGCAATGCGTTCAAAGTGGAGGTGCTGCCTGACGGCGCCGATCCCATGGATATCCGATACAACATGATCAACTGGGTGCATCGCTCCACTCGTGGCTGGAGTTCCGGCGGAACGATCGCGGATCCGCGCACCGGCGAAATCATTAAGGCGACGGTCACGCTCGGTTCTCTGCGTGACCGCCAGGACTACATGATCTTCGAGGGCCTGTTGTCGCCATATCGGGACGGCAAGGAACGGCCTTCCGTACTTTACGAGGCGGCCTTCAAGCGAATCCGTCAGCTTGCTGCTCACGAAACCGGCCACACACTGGGTCTCGGCCACAACTTCTACGACAGCTCAAAAGGCTGGAGCTCTGTGATGGACTACCCGCATCCACTCGAAAAGCTCAAGGATGACGGCTCCATTGATTTATCCGAGGCGTATCCGCAGCGGATCGGCGACTGGGACAAGGTTGCGATCAACTATGGGTATCGGCAGTTCGGTCCGGGCGCCGACGAGGCCGCCGAGTTGAGAAAGATTCTGGATGACGCCTGGACGCAGGATATCCGCTTCTTCACGAACCAGGACATGGATGTGAATCCGCGCGTGGACTGGTGGTCCAACGGAGTCAATCAGGCCGACGAATTGAATCGCATCATGAAGGTCCGGCGGTCCGCCCTGGATCGAATCGGCGCCGAGACCATTCGTGACGGGCAACCGATGGCGACGATTGAGGAGCCACTCGTTCCAATCTACATGTATCACCGCTACGCCGTGGAGGGTTCCGCATCGATGCTCGGAGGACAGGAATACATTTATGCGATTCGCGGCGACGGCCGCACGCCGACAAAATGGGTGACGGGTGCGGACCAGCGGAAGGCTCTCGAGGCCTTGGCCGTCACGCTGAAACCGTCCGAGTTGACAGTGCCGAGACGCATACTCGATGCGATTCCGCCGCGGCCTCCCGGATTCGGCCGTCACCGCGAGTTGTTTCCACGAACGACCGGCGACGCATTTGATCCGCTCTCGCCCGCATCGATCGCGTCCGACGTGACGATCGGTTTCGCGCTGCAGCTTGATCGTGCGGCGCGCATTGTCGCGCAGCATGCGGTCGACGGTACACTGCCGGGACTTGAAGAAGTCATCGACCGTTTGACGAAGGCGACCTTCGATGCAACGACAGCGACTTCCTACGAGGCCGAAGTTCGGCGCGTTGAGGAACGCGCCCTGGTCGATCGAATCATGTGGCTGGCCACGGGTTCGCCCAACGCGCAAGTGCGCGCCGTAGCGACGATGAAGCTGACGAAGCTTTCCGCGCGCCTCCGCGCGGAAACCGGTAAAGGCGAAGCAGACCAGGCGCAGCATTCGCAATTGACGTCGGATATCAAACGGTTCCTCGAACGGCCTGGGGAGATCGCACGGCCCATCGTCGCGCCTGACGCCCCTCCGGGCGCGCCGATCGGAGACGCACCCATGGATTGGCTGGCCCGTCCTCCTTATTAAGAAAAAGCACACTGAGCCAGGGCCGCCGGTTGGCGCGGCCCTGGCGACGGAAAGGTGTCATCATGCACAGAAGAGACTTTCTTCGAGTAACCGGCGCGGCTGCCGCCTTCGCCAGGAAACTTCCGGCATCGCAACGTGGCGCTACGGCAACCGTTCTGTTCGACGATCACGCCGTCTCGCTTGATCAGGTATTGGCGGATCCGGGCAAATCCAAAGACGCGCTTTGGGTCCGGAAAGTGGATCTGCCGCGCATCAATGCGTTCGAACTGAAGCCGCAGGGCGCATGTCGCGCCGACATCTGCATTCCCATTCCCAAAGACATGGTGCGCGGCGAGTACTTCAACCTCACAGCGTTCGCCCGAAAGATAGGACAGTCCGTGGTTATCCACCCGGAAGCGCTGGTCTGGAGCTTTGGAGAGATTCCAGTGCTTAGCGGCAGTTTCCTGAATTCGCGCGCTGCGCCCGATTTTGCAGCAGCCGACCGCAAGGGACACGTGGTGCGCCTTCGCGCCTTTCGCGGCAGGAAGGTGCTCGTCGTGACGTGGGCCTCGTGGTGAGGCTGCAGGCTGGATCTGCCGGTCTGGCAGAAACTGTACGAAGAACTCAAAGGCAAAAACTTTGAAATCATTGCCGCCGCTCAAGACACTGGAGGCGAAGCCGCAGCCGGTAAATGGTATGACGCCGCCAAAGCCACGTTCACCACTTTGATCGACGCGAATCATGCGGTCAGTTCAGCCTTCCAGTTCGTGAACGTTCCAACCGGAGTTTGGATCGACGAGAGGGGCCGCGTTGTACGTCCTGGAGAGCCCGCCTGGAATCAGAATCGAACTTATACCTATGGCGATAAGAGCATCGTCACCGAAGGAGAGAAATATATCGCCGCGTTGCGCGACTGGGTAACGAATGGCGATCGAAGTCCCTACGCCTTATCGGATGAAGAATTCGCACGCCGCGTCAAACCCCGGTCTGCTGCGGAAATGGAAGCCGAGGCGAGCTTCAAGCTTGCCGTGTGGTTCCAGCAGAACGGGAAGAATGAACTCGCGGCAATGTACTTCGAGAACGCCCAGCGGCTCAATCTGAACGACTGGAATTATTATCGTCAGGCATGGAGCTTTACACCGCAGGAAGCGGGCAGGAAATGGCTGGAGAAATTTCAGAAGCAGGCTGAACCGTACTACCCGAAACTCGACATCAAGCCGGAAACGGGGAAGCGCAATCCACCGCCCCGTTGAACACAACAATTACCCGTTCTAACTTGCCCTTCACCATGTGGGCTCTTATGCTTTTGTGATGAGGAGGTCACTATGTCTGTTTCAGCAAGACTTAAAGAACTTCTCGATCAAAGCGAAGTTGTATACGAGCAGCCTTTGAGCCCCACCCCCGAAACCGCCACCAAGACGGTCATTGTGAATGCCGATGGTTTGTTGCGGATGGCAGTTCTTCCCGTGGATTGCGAATTGGATCTTGCCCATCTCAAGTTCATCACGCGGTCGGAGAATATTCGTCTTGCCACTCCAGACGAATTGAACGAGGCCTTCCCGGACTTCGAGGTGGACGCCATTCCGCCGTTCGGAAATCTGCTGGGGCTGCCGGTCTTCTGCGACAGCCGGCTCGAATACAACGCGTCGATCGAGTTCAACGCAGGGACACACGACGACAAGATTCGTGTGAGCTTCAAAGAGTTCAAGCGGCTGGCAAGCCCGACGATGATCGATCTGGTCGATCATCATTCGCACGCTGCATAAAAACGCACGCCCGAGGGCGCGCCTCGCACCCCTGCCGGGGTGCGTCTTAGAGGCGCGATTGTTAACCCGGAGTTGCGGGCTTCACGCTTAACTCCGGGCTACTCTCCTCATACGCCTCCGGCGTGGCAAACGTTGATGCACGCCTGATTTGGAAATTCCATGTCACTAACCTAAGTTTTGAAGAGAACTGTTTGGTGTCGAACTGAAGCCGAAAAGGAGAATGAGATGACGTGGAAGGTTTCTCAGATAACGGGCCGGCTGGTGGTGATGGCGGCTCTTGTTGTGATTACCAGTATTGCATCGTATGGTCAAACCGTGGGCAACGTCGAAGTGACGGGTCACCTTGGAATCGTCGGTGGAATTGGTACTCACGGTTCTTTCGGAGGAAGCATTGGCGCTCCGATTTCCAATCGACTGATTCTGTCCGGAGACCTCTCTTACATTCCGTTCGGAGGAGGCAGCGTGACGACCTTCGGCACAACGACGAGCTCGAGCTCGAAGGCCTTCAACTTCAATGGAAATCTGCAGTATCAATTCAACCCGTCGCACAGCGTGACCCCGTATGCGGGAGGCGGACTCGGGTTTCTTCATTCCTCGTTTGATGTCAACAGTTCCGGTACGCTCACGGTGAGCGGCAGCTCAACCGATCTGTACTTCAACGTCGGGGGCGGCCTGCGCTACTTCGTCAAAGAGCGCTGGGGATTCAAACCGGAGTTCATGATTTTTGCCGGGCCCAATACATACGTTCGATTCGCGGGCGGCCTCTTTTATAAATTCGGAGAGTGACGATCCTGCAAGGATTTTGATGTTGCCCAACGGCTTGGCTTTGCCTCAAAAGTCCTAATCGGGAACCAAAACAGTACCCGAGCGAAGCGAGAGGGCTCTTGATAAGTGCCCACTCGCTTGCTCGGATACTATTGGCGTCCGAACTGTCAGTTTTCGCCGCGTAAATACCGTCAGACAATTAAGCCTTGATTGTCTAGGTAAAGCTCCTTTAGCATCCCTCTATGCCTAGATCATCTAAGGGGAGAACCGCGCCACTCGCGCCCCGGGGTTCTTAAAGCACTCGAACAGGAGGCCTGGCATGCTGCGGCGGATTATTGCTTTGTTTCGGAAGCGGGCGATCGAAGCCGATATGGACAAGGAAATGAATTTCCATGTCGACATGCTGTCCCAACGTCTTGAAGACGCGGGAATACCTCGCGACGAAGCGCACCACGCGGCGCGGCGCCGGTTTGGGAATCTCGTCCAGCTCAAGGAGCGAGGCCGGGACGCGAAAGTCTCCCGGATGCTCGACGAGTTACGACAGGATGTGTTTTTCGGGATCCGCACGCTCTGCCGGAATCCCGGATTCTCGGTTCTCGCGATCCTTTGCCTCACGATCGGCATCGGCGCCAACACTGCCGTCTACAGCTGGATTGAAGGCATCCTCCTCCGTCCTTATGCCCTGGTTGTCAACCAGGACCGGCTTCTTGTACTGAGTGGGGTGGTGCCCGGCGCACCCAAAGGCGTGCCGGTTTCGTGGCCGGACTTTAAGGATTTGCGGCAGAGCTGCACGCTCTGCGACGCGTTCATTGCCGAGAAGATTGTCGGCACGACGCTCTCGGTTGGTGGAGACCGCGCGGATCGCGTGACGGGCAGCGTTGTCTCCGCGAACTACTTCGATGCGTTTGGCGTGCATCCGATCCTCGGCCGTGGATTCGAAACCTCCGACGATGAAGGGCGGAATGCACATCCGGTCGTCGTCATCAGCTATCAATTATGGAAAGACCGTCTTCGCGGCGATCCCGAAATCATCGGCAGGACACAGTCGTTGAACGGAGTACCGCACACCATCATCGGCGTGGCGCCGCAGGGCTTCTATGGAACCTTCGTCGGCTATTCGTTCCAATTCTGGGTTCCCGTTTCCATGCAGGAAGTGTTTGAACCGGGAGGCTACAAATTAGAGGATCGAGGAGCGCAATGGATTGAAGGCTTCGTCCGGCTCAAGCCGGGAGTGACGGCCACGCAGGCGCAGAATGAAGTTGCGGTGATTGCGAAGCGGCTTCAGTCCGAATATCCGCGGACCAACCGCGCGCGGGAAGTTCGTCTCCTGCCGCTCTGGCAATCTCCATTCAATGCAATGGAAGTCATGACGCCGACGCTCTTCATCGCATTGGCTGTGGTCAGCGCCGTGCTCCTGATTGCCTGCGCAAACGTCGGCAATCTGCTTCTGTTGAAAGCCTTGGCGCGCCGGCGTGAAATGACGATCCGGCTCAGTGTGGGCGCGGGTGCCCGGCGCCTGCTGAAGCAGCTGCTCACCGAAGGTTTCCTGCTTTGCGCCATTTCCGGACTGTGCGGAATTCTTCTTGCCTACCTCTGCAGGAACGTATTCGGCCTGTTCTTCCCGCCTCGCGGCAATGTGGTGTTGAGATTGCCGGCCGAGATCGACTGGCGCGTGCTCTCGTTGAGCGCGGCCGTTTGCTTGTTCTCAACCCTGCTGATTGGGGTTTTTCCGGTGTTAATGACAAGGAAAATCAATCTGAGCGACGCTTTGAAAACCGAATCCGGCGCCATGTTCGGTTCAGGCGGGAAGGCGTGGATTCGTTCGGCTCTCGTGATCGTGCAGATCTCGCTCAGCTTTGTCTTACTCGTTGGCGCCGGCCTCGGCATCAAGAGTCTGTCGCGAATGCGGGCAACGAGTCCGGGTTTCTCCACCGGTAACGTTGTCACGACAGCGATTGACCTTGTTTCCGCCGGCTATTCACAGGACCGTGCAAGGTTGTTTCAGGATGAATTGATCGAGCGGCTGCGAACCGTCAGCGGTATCGAATCCGCCGTGTTCGTGCGCAGGACGCCGTTCACCTACAGCGCCTTCTCCTCCGCTCCAGTACTGGTCGATGGATACAATGTGCCGCTCGACCAGATTCCGCAGGTCGAATACAACGAAGTAGGGCCGGCTTATTTCGTCACCGTGGGAATCCCGATCCTTTCCGGCCGCGACTTCGCACGGGAAGACAACGAGGGCTCGGCCTTGGTGGCCGTTATCAACGAAGCCATGGCGGAACAATACTGGCACGGGCAGAACCCGATCGGCCGCCGTCTCCAGATAAAAGGCCGCTCGATCGAGGTTGTCGGTGTCGCAAAAGTGTCGAAGTACCGGAATCTCCTGGAGACGCCGGTGCCTTTCTTCTATGTGCCCATGCGTCAGAGCGCGCTGGGTCAGAATCTGAACATCCGCACGTCGTTAGCTTTGAACACCGTGTCCGCCGCGTTGCTCGGCGAGATCCACGCCATCGATCCGAACGTGGCGCCGACGGAGATCGTCACGATGCGGGAGCAGGTCGAGCGCATGTCGTCGTCGCAAACGATGGCCGTGACGCTGCTCGGTTCTTTCGGAGCGGTGGCGCTGTTTCTCGCGGCCATCGGATTGTACGGCGTCATGTCCTCTTCCATTGCGCACAGCGTGCGCGAGATCGGGTTGCGTGTGGCGCTCGGCGCCACGCGATCCATGGTGATGGGACTTGTGTTTTCGCGCGGTTTCGTCCTCACGCTCGCCGGCGTTCTGTTCGGCGTGATCGCCGCCCTCGAACTCACTCAAAAACTCGGATTCATCCTTTTTAAAGTGAGCCCGCAGGATCCTTTCGCGTTCGGCGCTGCGCTGATCATCATGCTTGCCGCTGCCGGCGCCGCCTGCTTTGTCCCGGCGTGGCGCGCGACGCGTACCGATCCGGCGCGTGTGTTGCGTGAATAGATCATTATTGAACAGGCAGGCCGGCTTCATTCCGAGGGGACCGTCTGGAGTCCGGCGAGTAGTGAATCACACCATCTTCGACGGAATAGAAGTCATACTTCGCTGATGAGGATACGGCATTGGCATAAGCGGTGTAACCGGTTGGTGAAAGGATCAGGTTGTATCGATACCCACCCGTGAAGCGCAGGAAGCGATCATCCAACAATCCTTCCGTTATCAACTGATCGATCGTTCCATATCTTCCCGCGCTGGACAGATACGTGACTTCGGCAGTGGTGATCGTCCGAAGATTCGCCACTGCCGTCGATTCCAGGTGCGGCGGTTCACCGCAAGGCGGATTTCGCGTGCCGAACGCCAACAGGAAAAGGAAAGGCGCCGCCAGAAACGAAAAGGCGCATGCCAGGACGGTTTGCCGAGTTTGTGCAGCGGCCGCCAGAAGAACCAGTGGAAGCGCTCCGACCAGAACAACCAGTCCGGACAACAGGATTCCGAAGTCGCAAAGTTCATTTGCTCCCTGGAAGACAAGCAGATAAGAAAACAACGCGGCCGCCGTGTCGGCCATCGCAAACAGAAGTGCGGCCTGCTCAATTCGTTTTTCCGGCCACTGAGAAATTGAAGTCACGAAACGCAGTATGCCGCCGGGACGCTGGAATTGCGAAACCGGACGTGCGGACCGTCACGGTTTGCACTGGACAACCCAGGTGTTCGCGATATACCTTTTCGATATCGAAAGTCTATATCGTTTGGTAACAAGGAGCCGATGGTGGCCGGCAAGAAAAAGACCGACCTGCTTCGTGGAACGCTGGATTTATTGATTCTTCGCACGCTGGAATTGCTGCCTCTTCATGGAATCGCCGTCGCCGACCGCATTCGCCAGGTCACCAAAGGCACATTCGACGTTCAAGCGGGATCCCTGTTTCCGGCGCTGCATCGCCTGGAACAGGAAGGATGGATCGTCGGCGAGTGGGCCATGACGGACGATGGACGCCGGATTAAATCCTACGAGCTGACTTCCGCCGGGCGGAGGCAGCTTACAGCCGAAAGAAAGCAGTGGGATCGCATCGTGACGGCGGTCGGACAGGTTTTGGAAACAGATTAAGGAGAACGCGATGCGCTTACTGTCAAAGATCGCGGCCTTTGGGCGGAACGTCCTGAAGAAGCAGCAAGTCGAAAACGATCTCGACGACGAGCTGCGCGAGTACGTGCATGAACTGACTCAACGTAAAATCCGTTCCGGTTTGGAGCAAACTTCGGCTCGTCGCGCTGCCTTGATCGAAGTTGGAGGCGTCGAGCAGATCAAAGAGAACGTGCGGGAACAGCGCGCCGGATTCAGGTTGGAGTGGTTCGTTCAGGACATTGCCTACGCATTGCGGGTCTTACGGCGAACTCCGGGATACGTTGCCGTCCTGGTTCTGACGCTCGCGCTCGGCATCGGCGCGAACGCCGCGATCTTCAGCGTCGTGCGCGGCGTGCTGCTGAAGCCCCTGGTCAATCGCGACGAAGGCCGCCTCATCTACATCCGCCAAAGCGCGCCCGGCATCGGAGCGGAGAACGCCAGGTTCTCGGTTCCGGAGATCAACGATATCCAGTCACGTGCCGGCGCGATCGGTCTTTTCGGGGATTTCTCGACGGTCGAGTTCACGATGACGGGTCTCGGCAGCGAACCCCGTCTGATCAGAGCGGGTGTCGTGAGCGGGTCGTTCTTCGAGGTGATGGGCCTTCGCCCCGTACTCGGCCGTTTACTGACGGCACAGGATGATGGGCCGAATGCGGCAGGCGTTGCGGTGCTGACGTATCGGTTTTGGACCACGTCGCTCAACAGCGACGTGAACGTGGTCGGCCGGACCATCCGTCTCGGCCCGCGCACCGCGACAGTGGTCGGCGTCCTCGAGCCTTCGGTACCGTATCCGGCGGATACGGAGATCATCGCGAACGCGGTGACCAGTCCGCATCACCTCGGGGCCACGATGGTCACCAGCCGTACCCACCGGATGACCGATCTCTTCGGAAGGCTCGCGCCCGGAGTTTCCATCGAGGAGGCGCGCGCCGCGCTGACGGCCGCGCACGCCGGCATCATGCGCGAGCATCCCGAGGCATACTCGTCGACGGCGAACTTTCAACTGAGCGTGAAGACGCTGCGCGATCAGATCGTGGCGCCGGCCCGGACGATCCTGGTCGGATTGCTGGCCGCTGCCGCGATCGTTTTCGTGATTGCCTGCTCGAACGTGGCCAACTTGATCCTGGCACGCTCGGTTCGCCGCGAAGGCGAGCTGGCGGTGCGCGCCGCGCTTGGCGCGAGTCACGCCGCGCTGAGGCGAACGCTGCTGGCCGAGAGCATCGTGCTCTGCGGCGCCGGCGCGATTCTCGGCGTCGTGCTGGCGCGCCCTTTCGTCGCTGTCGTCGCGCGCTACGCTTCGCGCTTCTCCGTGCGCGCGCTCGAAGTCACCGTGGATTCGAGCCTTCTTTGGGTCGGTGCCGGGCTGGCGATGGCCGCAGCGGTGCTGCTCGCCTACATTCCGAGGCTTCCGTCTTCACATTCTCCGGCTGGACTCGGTCTTGCGGGCGGCGTGCGGATTACCCGGGGAACGAATCGGCGCCTGCGCGTTTTCGCGACCACCCAGATCGCTCTCACATTCATGTTGCTCGCCGGTGCGACAACGCTCCTCTCCTCGCTTGTCGCTTTGCAGACAGCGCCCACCGGCTACAACATGCAGCAGGTGCTGGCGTTCGACATTCCCGCATCCGCAACTGGAGTCGGCCTCGCGCAGGTGGTCGAAATCTCGATGGAAGCGACGCGGCGCATCAGCCAACTGCCGGGCGTGAAGGGCGTCTCGATCGGTAATTTCGTGCCCTGGCGTGATGCGGGAACATTTCCTCGCTTTCAGTTCACGGCCGAAGGCTACACACCGGCGGACGGAGAAGAGCATCCGTACGCGCGGCTGCGTATGGTCGCGCCTCACTTTTTCGCGGTGCTCGGCGTTCCGCTCCTCTCGGGCCGCGACTTCACCGACGCCGATCGCGCCGACGCGGAGCCTGTCGTTATCGTGAGCGAGAGCGTCGCTCAACGGCTGTTTGCAAACCGCGATGCGGTGAACCGGCGTCTCTGGTGGACCGATCCGTCCCGCTTCTGCAAACCGCAGTGCCGTATCGTTGGGGTCGTCGCCGATGTGGATGATGAGAATGTCGTGCCGGGACCGGCGTTGACGGTTTATTACCCCGTTCAGCAGATCGGCGTCGCCGGACGCCTGTTCGTGCACACGGACGGCGATCCCGCCGCGCTCGTGCCGCAGGTGACGCGCGTCATCCGCGCATTGTCCGCCGATCAAGCGGTGGAGCGCGCCGCCACGTTGGAAGACGTGCGCGCCGAAGTGCTGGCGCCGGATCGGCTGAATGCGTTCGTGATTTCCGGATTCGCCGGCGTCGCGCTGCTCATCGCCGTGATCGGCGTGGCGGGAGTGCTGGCTTTCTCCGTGAGCGCTCGCACCCGCGAATTCGGCGTGCGGCTCGCAGTCGGCTCGACACCGCGCCACTTGCTGATGCGCGTGCTGTCGGAGGGAACCCTCATCGTCTCGGTGGGAATCGTTGCCGGCGCCTCCGGCGCCTACATGATCGCGAGTGCGGCGTCGAGATTCTTCGGGATCGTACGTCTGCCGGGTCCACTGCCGCTCCTCGGCGCGGCCGCCATCCTTATCGGCTCCGCCGTCGTGGGCTCGCTCATGCCGGCTCTCCGAGCCTCGCGCATCGATGTGATACAAGCCCTCCGCTCGGATTAGGTTCGCGAGACATCCCCAAGACAGTACCCGAGCGAAGCGAGCGGGCGCCTTGATAAGTGCCTCACTCGCTTCGCTCGGGTACTATTGGCGTCCGACCTTAAGATTTTTGGCGTAAGTTTTTTCTCTCCTGAACGACAAACATCCCGACAATGAACGCGGATGAGTGATTTTGTGGATCTGATCAACCGTCACCGGAAGCTGATCTGGAAGGTTTGCTGGATGTACGGCCGGGTGCCGCAGGATCGCGACGACCTGTTTCAGGAGATCGTCTACCGCCTGTGGCGAGCGTATCCCGGCTTCGAGGGCCGCTCCGAATTCAGCACCTGGTTGTACCGCGTCGCCTTGAATACGGCGATCACGTATGACCGCCGCCTGCGGCGCAAACCGGAAGAGCCGCTCGACGAACGGATCGAGCTGCCGGCTCCCCGCACAACGGATGAGCGGACCGAGCTCTTCTATCGTGCGCTCCAGAGTCTGAACGATACCGATCGGGCACTGCTGGTGATGCATCTCGAAGGTTTGAGTTACGAAGAGATCGCGAACGTTCTCGGGCTGACCGGCAACCACGTCGGGGTGAAGCTCAACCGCGTGAAAAACAAACTTCAACAAATAATCCAGGGGCTGATGTGATGAAACGGGACGCGCTGAACGATCTGTGGAGACAGTGGTGCGACACGCGGATTCCCGACACCGAAGTCCCGAGGGAGGAACTCATGAGCCTCATCCAATCGCGCACGAACGATGTTCAGCGCCGCATCAGCAAACGGCTGCGCCGGGAGATTGCGTCCTATTTCGTCTGCATCGCGATCACGCTTCCTCAGCTTTGGACCAAACCGAGCCTGAAGGCTTTCGGCTTCTTTGGCGTTTTTATCGCGCTGCAGGGGTTGTTGATCCTTGTCCTTCACCGCAGGTCCCGTGAGATGGCGATGGCGCAGCCCACGGGATCGACAGTGCAATGGATCGACGAATTGTCGGAACGGCTGGCGCAGACATCACGTTCGTATCTGCGCGCGTACATGTTCTTCGTCGGTGGAAGCGTCAGCTTGATCGCTGTCGTCGTTGCCGTCAAGATGTCATGGTCTCTTTGGACGTACGTGGTGATCGCTGCCGGCATTGCCGCGATCGCTTTGACCTACCGGGGAGGCGTGCGCTATCTCGAGTGTCTGTTCGGGCGTTATCGCGATGAGTTGCTCGGGTACCGGCGCCAGTTGCTCGAACCATGAAACGCACCATTGTCGCGTCGACCAAAGAATTTGAAATCTGGCTTTCCGGGCAGACGCGCATGGTGCGTCCCGATTTGGCGTACAAACACGATCAGATGGCCATTTCTGCATTCGCCTTCCTGCGCGCCACTTTCTACCGCTGGAGTGAGCGCTGGCCGCATGGTTGTCCGGATGCGGCGCGCACGCCGACCGTATTGTCCGTGGGTGATCTGCACGTCGAGAATTTCGGCACGTGGCGCGATTCCGAAGGAAGGCTCATCTGGGGCATCAATGATCACGACGAAGCGTGGCCGCTGCCGTACCTCAACGATCTTATCCGGCTCGCAACCAGCGTTCACGTCGCAAGGAAAGAGGGGCAACTTCGCATCAAGGCCAGCGACGCGTGCGGCATTCTCCTCGACGGTTACAAGGAAGGACTCCGCAGCGGAGGTCAACCGTTTGTTCTCGATCAAAACCACAGAGTGCTGCGCTTCCTTGCGTTGAATGACCTCAAGGATCCACAACGATTCTGGCCAAAACTGTGCGCCCAATCTCCGCTCCGCGGCGAGTTGCCTGAGAGCGCCGCCGAGGCGCTGCGGTCGATGCTGCCCGAAGCGGGCCTTCACTGCACGCTTAAACGACGTCGAAGCGGACTGGGCTCTCTCGGACGAGAGCGTTTTCTTGCTTTGGCCGACTGGCGCGGCGGCATGATCGCCCGCGAGGCCAAGGCTCTCGTGCCCAGCGCGGTCGCATGGGCGACGGGCGCCGCTCCTCAAACTTACACGGACCGTCTGCTCCAGGCGTCTTCACGAGTTCCGGATCCGTTCCTTCGCATTAGAGACAAATGGATTGTTCGCCGCCTCGCGCCGGACTGTTCCAGGATCGAACTCGCCAAACTTCCTCCATGTGACGAAGAGCGCGTGCTGCATGCGATGGGGTTTGAGACCGCGAACCTGCACCTCTTCAGCTCGCCGGCCATCAACGCCGTTCAGCGAGACCTGTCGCGTCGCACCGCGCGTTGGTTTCACGCGCAGGTAAAGAAGATGAGTGCCGAAGTGATCGAGGATTGGAAAGACTGGCGCCGTCGGTAGTTGAACGCTTAAATCGTCATGTGGTACTGCGTCCGAAGCCTCTCAACCACTATTCTGTGGACCGCGTCGGAATTGGAGGCGTCATCACTCGCCTTTGGATTGGTCATCCTTCTCGTGACGCCCGAAAAGTGGGTTACCGACCAGGGAACAATATCGGCCCCGACATCACCGAACTTAAGATGCTGGGTTTCAAACAGGGATTGATGCAGCCTGGCTCCCGTGTCGAACGAAATGTAACTCGGCCTCTGACCGTTAAACCGGCCGCGCAACGGGTCAAGGAAACGAAGTCGATGCCTGCGAAAAAGATCGAGTCGAAACCGGTGCCACATCAGGCGAGACAAAAATCGGGACTTCGCGAAATCGTTCAAGACCAGCTCATGCATGAATGTCGCGCCCTGCGATAATGCATGCCGCACCGATCGAACATTCAACAGAGCGAAAGGTATCCACGGACGCTCCGCGTAGTAACCGATACCGCTTTCCAAATCCAGACCGGTAAAGTAATGACGCCTGAGCCAATGCCCCGGCTGAAGAAACCCGCTTCCATACAGCTCCCCGTTCGTCTCGAGCATTGCACGCATTTGTGTGAGCATGGTTTCGTTCAGAACTTCCACATCCGAATCTACAAGGAGAACGCGATCGGCGGGGATTCCACGGAGTATCCAGTCCAAAGTTTCACCATGAGGCCGGAGACTCGCGGACATCAGCTCAAAGTCGTAATGCTTCATCAGGTTCTCGAACCACGTAAAGCTCCCGTCTCGACTATCGCAATCGATCACAAGCGTGGGAACACGGACATGCCGCAATGCGCTGAGCAAGGCCAGTGTCGTGACATATTTCGTCTCGGCGTTGATGATGATGGCGGCTTCCTTAGCCGGCTGAAGGTCCGCGATGTTGGAGATGATCATTGAGGAAGTTTATTCCGCGAGAATTACAGAGATACCAGGCGACAACGAGGTCCAATCTACCGCAAATCGAAAGTCGGGATTCGCAAATAAAATGCACGAATACTCAAAGCAATCTCTTACGAAGCGGCGAGGATTTTTGTCCGCCATGGGAAAGATCTTTTCCGCCGCGGGAAAGATCTCTTCAGCCGGTGGCAAATCGCGTCCCAGCGCCAGGTTGCGGAGACAACCGGACGAAAGCATCTCTTGAGTGACGGCGACGCTCTTTTGCCCGGCGGAAAAGACATTCTGTAAGCCGGCCAAAACGATTTTCATCAATGCAAAGAGTTTCATTCAGGCGGACAAGGTCTTCTCCGTGACGCCCGCCATCTTCGACGCCGCGGAAAAGGTATTATGCGAAGCGGATCGGATTTTTTGCATCGCACCGAAAATCTTGTCTGTGGCGGACGGGATTTTCTCGATCCGGAAAAAATCTTCCCGGTCACTGCGACGATTCTCCCGATTGTTCCAAAACAGCTCCAACGATGAACACGATACCGCCGATGAGCGCCGGCCCGAGGTGCGTCAAATCGGTATATCCCTCGACGTAATGCACGCCGATCGCGCATCCGAAGCCGATCAAGCCGGCCGCGAAAATCGCCTGCCGGAAGGCGCGGGTCATCGGTCCGTACCATGCGCAGAAAGCGATCAGGATTCCCGTCGATACCAGCCCACCGCCGAAGCCCGCGCGGTCGTGAGCAATGAGCGGAATCAATCGCGGACTGATCGCCGCGATACCTTCGCGAGGAAGTCCCATGAAGCGCAGGTCCTGCGGTACAAAAACGGAGGTCATGCCGACAACAAGAATGGTGAGACCGGCGGCCATCAATCCCGCCGAAGTCGCCAGAAGTAAACGCCGTCCGGTACGCAGCCGGCTGGATACATCCTTGCTCAAGGCGTCACTACGCTGCGGACTCGTTGTCGCAATTCGTGAGGAACGTATGAGACCGGCAACGAAACAAGGGAGCAGGGCGAGCGTCGCCGTTCCGTGCCACGTGTCCAGATATCCGTAGCCGAGGTACGCGAGGAAGCTCAGGAAGCCTGCCGTTCCGCTCGCCGCAAACGCGTTCCATGCCCATCGTTCGCCCTTTTGGAGAGGATCCGCAGCAAGCCAGAGATAAAGAATGGCGATCGCAATAAGCGTGCCTCCAAAGGAAACGCGGTCGTGAAACATAAAACCGACAACTCGACAGTCGGCGATCTCGCAAAGGTGACGCGCGTCGATCCCGAGATACGCCACATCGTGAGGCAGAAATTCGCGGCGGGCGGCTAGAAAGATGGCAAACAATCCCGATGCGAGCAGGCCGATCGCAGTCAAAGACAATAACGGCCGTCCGTCGGCGACAAGCAATTCGATAAGACTAATATCGGATGACGATTCCTTCACGCGCATGACATCTCATGCGCCCGATTTCGGCAGGCCGAGATCCCCGTTGCCTCGGGCTTTGGATGCGATTTTCATGTGAATGAGTCGTTGTTCCAGTTTACGCACCGCATCGTCAGAGTGGAGGCTAAGGGCGCGGAGGCGTTCCTCGGTTGAACGCATTTCCAGCAGCTTCTGCTTCTCTTCCGGATCGATGTCGAGGGCATACGCGATCATGAAGGACAAATCCGCGGGCGAATCCGGCAATTGAAGGTCTCCGGGTTTGACCGCGTTCAATCGCACGCTGAGTTCGAATGCCCGTTTGTACAAGCTCTTCACTTCTTCGACGAGCGGCGTCAGCACGGCCTCGCTCGCGGGCGCGTCTTCGAAGACCTCGACCGTCCCCTTCCAGTAAGGCAGTTGACCCACGAAGTGGAGAATACGGAAACGATCTTCCGCCCGGCAGAGAATGTTCATCCGTCCATCCGCCAGCCGTTCGGCTTCGATCACCCGCGCGGTCGTCCCGGCGCGATGGATGGTTTCCTCCGATTCTTCAGCTCCGTCGCGCAGCAGCACGAGACCAAAAACGGCGCTGTTCTGCATGCAGGTGTTGATCATTTCCTTGTAGCGCTCTTCGAAGATGTGGAGCGGCAGGATGACGTTCGGAAACAAGACGAGATTTGGAAGAGGAAAAAGCGGAATATCCATTTAGAGCCGCCATGCCGGCCTGCAGTAAGCTCGGACACTGGCGGTGCACCTCGATCAGGAGGATAAGGAACAAGTATCGGCCGAGTCCATCCTGAAGTTCAAAAGCCGGGATGTTGCCAGCTCGGCCGTTGACTCGGCGAATTGTTGGTGCCCCACTCGCTTCGCTCGGGTACTCTTCTGTCGCTCGCTCCAGTGTGACCGGTGCAGCCCACAGTACCCGAGCGAAGCGAGTGGGGCATCGTGGATGAGTTGTCAAGAATCAGGCGGGACGCCACACTAGTGCGCGCGGGAACGTCGTGGTGTAGATTGAATTCCATGCGCCCGGTGTATGAATCGTCGTTCAAATGTGTCGTCCTCTTGTGTCTGTTCCTCGTCATGACGGCGTGCGCGAAGTCTCCAGACAGGCCAGCCGGACCGCCGAATTCCACGGCGGTTTCACAGGCTCCACAACCGGCGCCGGTGTCCTCGCCTCCCGAATCAGCGCCCGCACGCTTCGATCTGGGCGGCCCCTGTCTTTTGTCCGATCGACTTTCCCCAGCGACCATCACGGGAAATCAGAAAGAAGAACTGCGCTCGGACTCGCAATGGGAGCCGCTGATCGAAGCCGCGAAGCAGGATGTTCGAGGCGGGTGTTCCGTGCCGTACCGATGGCAGACCTTATTCACGGCTCTCGTCAACGGCCATCGGTATGCGGACGCAGTGAAGGTCCTCGATGAGATGAAATCGCGAGGGTTTCCGTTGCCGCACTCGTTGTTGTCCGAAGCGGATGCTGCTTTCAGAACGTCCGATGAATTCACCCAAAGCGCGATCGGCATCGAATACAGGAAGCGCGAAGACGAGGTGCAACGAAGTATAAAGCTCGCCGAAGAACAACTGGCCGCCATGAATCCGAACGAGCTTCCCGCCAATCCGTACATCAGCAAAGGTGCCTGCCCGTTTGAGTGCTGTACGTATCGCGAGTGGAAGACCAAGTCTGCCGTGCAATTGCGTGAGTCCATCGGATCTGAAAAGATCATTGCCGAAATCCCGGCAGGCACCTCGATTCGAGCATTGACCGGTGAAGTCCACGTGGAGCCGGAGCCGTATGCCGTTCTTGCCGACAACGGAATGTTGAAGGCAGGCGACGTGATTTTCTTTCTCGACTACCGCGGCGAGGGATACACGAACTACTGGTACCAAGGCAGGCTCAGTCCGGACATTGGAGCAGATGATGGCCTGGCTTCTCAAACTACCGAAAACTGTCAGGCTAATGCGGCAAAGGACGGCACAGACCCGTGTTGGCTCACCAGGCTGCGACCGCAGAAGAAGTTCTTGAACGAATGGTGGGTTCAGTTACGAACGAAGGACGGCAAAGTCGGATGGACATTAAATATCGGACAGTTCGAGAACATGGATTCCTGCGGATGATCATCTCAACGTTCTGCATACGCGAATGTTACTTTGAGCGGGAATGCGCCATGAGTGCGGCGAAGTGTTCTTTCTGCGCAGCAGTGGCATCCGGCCGCACCTCGAGCGTCCACGCTTTGTCCGGATTACCGGTCATGAATCGCAGGCCAAACCACTCGAGTATTTCGGTGTAGTCCACCTCTTCAGTGGTCGCGATCAGCTTGTGGAGTAGACCGCTCACATCGACGCCGGCAGCATCCGAAACGGTCTTATTGAACTGGTCCGCGGTGTAGCCGTGAGCTCCGGAATAACGCTCATATTCGAGACGGATCACATCGTCCATACTTTTCCTGCCGTTGGTCAGCTTTCGAATATGCGCATCCAGAACAAGTCCGGCGACGGGTCCTTTGACGTAGTAATCGACCTTCTTGTCGGGTGGAATCCGCTCGAACATCTGTGATGATGACTGCTCGAGAGTCTGTATCAAACGTCCGGGCTGCTTTGTTTGAAGGTCGGTGATGTGTTTCGATTCCAGGTCGAGGTAATCCTGCGCGGATCCCATACCGGAACGCGCCGCGAGCAGGTCGCCGAAATAGGATGTCAAACCCTCAGCCACCCAAAGCCCCGTGGTCACGGGCGCATTCTCGTAATCGAAGGGTCCGAGTTCAATGGGACGGAGGCGCTTCACATTCATCGCGTGAAAGTATTCGTGACTGATGAATGCGGCATTTCGAAACCGCGCTTCCTGTGAGGCCGGCTCTTTCCCTCCACCGGTGATCGCAACCGAATTCAGATGCTCGACGCCGGATCCTCCTCCGCTGGTGGTGTTGATATCCAGAAACGCGTATCGCTTGTAGGGCAGCGAGCCCCAGAAGCGAATGTGTTCCTCAATGAGCGGCGTGATCGCCGTGGCAACTTGATCCCCCGTCCACTCGGCGTTTTGCAGGTACGTCCAGTAGTGCTGGATGCCGCCCACCGTAAACGGAGTGATCGATATTTCTGCGCCGGCAAGGATCGGCGAATCCGCCAGAATGTCGTAATCCGGAGCGGCGTAATGATTCGCCTTGCCGTCCGCTGACGGGGCCAGCGAGGTCATTGAACCTTTCCAGCCGCCTGGCAAATCCAACCGGACCTCGACAGGACGATGTGCCTGCTCGACGAGCGTGATGTACGTCGAAGGACCAATGATCACCGCGTAAGTTTCGCTGACTCCATTCGAAAGATTGCTGGCCCTCGGCGCGGCGACCGTGTACGAAACGTTGAACGCCGGACGTCCGCCGGTCTTCACCGTCCAACGACTGGGCTTCGGCTTCTCCACGTCGAGTAGGGTTCCATCCGGAGCTTTGGCCGTGAAGCCGCTCACTCGATCCGCGTAGTTCTGGATGCCGTAGAAACCGGGTGACCAGATGGCCATCATGAGGTCCACCGAAACCCGTTTGTCCGTTGGAACCTGAACCTCGACGTTAAAACTCTTCGAAGCGGGCTCCGGAAATCGAATCGTGTAGATCAACGGGTCGAGCTTCCGAGCCTGCGCGAAGTGCGCTTGAGGGGCGACAAAAGCAGATGCGATCCAGAGGACCGCGGCAAATAAGTGCGTCCGGCGGCTTTCGAACATGCGACCTCCGCGACAATCTTACGCAATCTCGGATGGATTCAGCATCGTATGTTGATAAGTTTCCATCATGGAGCCCGATTGGTCTCAACTGCGCCTGCGCGATCGCATCCGGCCCGGTGTGCGGCTTCTGTTTGTCGGGATCAACCCGGGAGTACGATCGGTCCTCACCGGACATCATTTCGCGGGCTATTCCAACCGATTCTGGAAACTGCTGAGCGATTCCCGGCTGACGCCGAAATTGCTGACGTACGAGGATGACGTTCGATTGCCTGAATGGGGCCTCGGGATTACGAATCTGATTGCGCGGCCGAGTCCGGGAATCGGTGATCTGCGAGCGGAAGAGTACGCCGCCTCCTGGAGCACTCTGGATCGCAAACTCCGCCGATACCGGCCGAAAGCAGTGGCATTCGTCGGCGTCACTCTGTATCGCGCAATTCTGCCTGTGCTGGACTGCGCGCCGCCCGTCCGGAGAGTTGGGCTCCAGCCCATCACCATTCATGGTGCAAGCGTGTTCGTGCTGCCAAACCCGAGCGGTCGTAACGCGAATTTTACGTATGCACAAATGCTCGACGCTTTCGTACAGGTTCGCCGATGGATGGACAAGTTTTTGCCCGATTAATGACCTTGTCACACGACTAACAAGCTGGCGTGATCGGATCGACTTTCTCTACCCTCGGGTTTAAACAAACCTGAGCTGCTCGCTCGTTTCACTGGCCCACGCCGAGCGGTCTGCCGGAATCGTCGAAGAAACCGATGGTGGCAGTGACCGGCCCTCCGGAACTGATCAGGATGAACTGTGTGACGTAGGGTCCGCCGTCGGCAATTTGCGGAAACACAATCGGCGAAGGTGCGGGGCGAGTCAGATCGGCGATGGGAAAAGTCGTCATCAGAAAATCAGAGCGGCTGTTCACGAGTGAGCGCAGCGTCAGAGCTGCAAAAGGCTGGGGCGAGGATATGTCCAGAATGCCGGTGAAATTCTCCGGCAGGCCGGAAACGAACTGCCCGGCGAATTTTCCGGTATGGCCATTCGGGACAAGGTTGATGCTTCCATTGCCCACCGTTCCGGTTCCCGATGTATCGAAAGCGACGAGCGTCGCCGTCAAACCGGATACTGCGGGATTCCCCAATGCGAGTCCGGTGTCATGTCCCGCGGTGGTGTCCACATAAATGCGGGCATGTGTGGTTGGATACGTCGCTGGAACTCCGGATTCCGTTACGACCGTGCCGGCAGCGTTCGTCAGACGAAAGATACCCGATCCTGCGGGTGTCGGCCCGTTTGACGGCAGGAGTTGTGCCCATCCGGTATTCGCATTCGACGGCGAACCGTCGGTTGCGAAAACAAAAACGCCTGCGGGAGGGATGCTGTACTCGAATGAAGCGGCCGAAGCGCCGCCCTGCTGGTGTACGGTCAGGGGCATTCCGCCATCGTCGAACAACAGCAGTTTTCCGGACTCGGCTACAGTCGACGTATTCATCAGAACGAGGGAGGTGGTATAGCCTCCGCCGTCCGCCAGCTGCGGGAAGTAAGCCGGAGTCGTTGGAGTGGAGGCCGTAAGATCCGTGACGGGTGTGCTCGTGAGGAGAATGTCGTTTCTCTGATTAGCCGTCAGGCGCAGGGCGAGTATGGACAGCGGCTGAGTGCTTGTCAGTTCCAGGGTCCCAAACCGGTTATTGGTTGCAAAATCCGCCGGAAGGCGAAAGGCGGGGGCGAGTTCCTCAAGCTGATCGATAAACCTCGCCGTATGCGCCGCCGCCGGAAGGACACCCGCTGCAGTCGATAACGTTTGGCCCGATATGTTGCGCAGCGTGTAGGTAACGGTGGCTGCGCCGGTGCCTGCGTTCACAATGGCGAGTCCGGTGTTGATCGTGACGGAGGCCGCTCCCGCATTTCCGCTGGTCTCCCGATGAAAATCAATGAAGATGCGCGCCGAGGTGGTGGGAGGCGCGGCCGGCACGCCGGCTTCACTGACGATGAGTCCGTTCTGAGAGACCGAAAACACAGCTGTGGCATAAGGGGTGAGGCCTGAGCCTATCGATGCGGAAGCATATCCCGACTGGGTTGCCGTCCCGCTTCCGCTGGTGTAACTCGTCGACACTCCACCGGCGGGGACCGAAGTCTGCGCCGTTGAATGAGGCACGGCAACCGTCGTCGCAATGTAACCGTGTTCCGTGCCGGCGTCACCGTGGTCTCCAACGACCACTCCTGAGCTGTTGATGCTGAACGTCGCCGAATATCCACTGACGCCGGGATAATCTAACGTTGTGAAGTTTCCGGCGCTCATGACAAACCCGTGTATCGCCCCGGGCAACAATTGAGTTAACAACTCCGTTACGGTGATTGCGCGTGTGGCGTAATACCCGGCAATCTCCCGTCGATCGTTAATCCGGTTCGGTACCGTGTCCGTTGCGCCGGTGGAAGCCGGAGCATCCACCGTCTTGTAGGTCCCCTCCGCCGTCCTCAGGAATCCATGGATTTCGATCGTGGCGTCAGAGTGAAGGACGATGTAGAACCCGACGATATCGTGCAGGTTGTTAATCCCGGACACGGTTGTGGAATCCCCTCCTGGAAAATCAACCCTCTGAAAGCTGCCGTCCGGACTTCTCAGGAAGCCATGCCCGACCGGAACGATTCCGTACCCTGGAATAGGCGTATTGATCTGATAATCGCCGACGATTTCGTCTGCATCGTTAAGTCCGTCCGGTTGAGTCGAACCCGCCACCGCTCCCAGAGACGCCGGGACATCGAACGCCACACTGCGCGTGGAAGTCCGCAGGAATCCGTGCTGCTGGCCCGAGCTGTCGAAGAACTTCCCCACCATGTCGCCCGCGAAATTGATGCCGCGAATGGCTGTCCCGTTCGCGGCCCCGGGGAAATCGATCGGCGCGGTGAAGGTTCCATTCGCGCTCCTCAGGAACCCATGCGGGACACCGCTCTTGTCTTCGTAACGGCCAACGATATCGCCACGTTCGTTAATGTCCTGCGGTCTTGTGTTAATGCCGGCGGAAGCCGGAACATCAAACGATGTGTATTGATAGGAGGTCGAACTCTGGGACAATCCGGGATTGGGAAATGAAATCAGCAAGGCCATCGAGAGAAGCCCGACAAATCGTGACACCATGTGGCGCCTCCTACCTTCGATGAACGGCAATAATATTTATATCAATTGAATCCAATCCATGGACAGTCATTGAGGAAAGTCGCATGGACGCGGGAATGACGACTGTGCGAATCAATACTCAGGGCTACCAGCACGGTGCCATCGAGAAGACACGTTATGACTCTTCGTCGATTTTGTGGACTACATCTGCCGTAATCGGGCGAATGCCGCGGGATACGACGAAACCATTCTGCTTTTGTAGCCTTCGCGACCGTTGGCCTTTTCCAGCATCGGTTAATGATCGCTTCAACAATTGGTTCAGGGCCGCACTGATGCTGCAGGCTTCGGCTTTCGCCAGGGACTTTGCGCTCGCATACAACTCGGGTTCGAGATTCACCGTAAGCCTCATTCGCTAATTGTGGTGCAGTGGTGCAATGGTGGCAATGACTCTCAGAAGCGCGTCAGTTTGAAATCAGCGCATCAGCGTTGGAAAATTCAGGTCTGCCGGGACTACTTAATTCCCGGCAGACCCGGGATCCGCTCCGGGTACCGGCAGTCACACGATCTTGCGCCCATGTCGGAGCGAACCAAATTCATCTGCTAAAATGCCAGTGCGAATTTCAGCAACACGATGATGGGCAGCAAGGTCGCACGCTACGATAGCGCGAAGGTTCGGTAGAGATATGAGGGCAGTCGCTCACGCTGCGCAGGTTCGATCAGCAGAGGTGAGGTTACTCTATGAGCAGTTGACGTCCGCGCTCACGGCCACCATCGTCAATGCGCTCATTCTAATTGCCGTGCTGTGGAAAGAGATTTCGCAGCCTCTCCTGCTGGGCTGGTTCCTGATCGTTTTTCTGCTGGCGTTGGGGAGATACGGCCACTGCCGAACTTACCTTCGAACGCCGCTCGAAAAGGCGGACCCCCGCCGCTGGGGGCGACAATATCTTTATGGCGTTGCCGTCAACAGTTTGCTGTGGGGTTTTGCGGGCTTTTTCTTTTTCACGCCGCTGAGTTACGTCCACCAGGTTTTTCTCGCGTTCGTCCTGATGGGAATGGTGACTGGAGCCGTGTCCACGTTGTCCCCCGTGCGGGGCGCCTACCTTATATTCATGGTCCCGACCCTGCTGCCGTATGGAGTCCATTTGGCGATCGCCGGGGGCGAACTCCATATGGCGATGGCCGTGATGCTCGTGGTTTACGTCATCATGATGGGAGTGATCTCGCAGCGTTTGCATTCGACAGTCGCCGAATCGCTCCGGTTGCGTTTCGCCAATGTCGATCTGGTCGATGACCTGACACGCGCGAAGGAGCAGCAGGAATTCGCAAATAGGGAACTGGCTTCCCAGATTGCGGAGAAGCACTCCGCGCAGGCTGAACTGCAGACCGCCTACGCGGACCTGGAACGCCGAGTCGATGAACGCACGGCAAAGCTGTCGAAATCGGAGGAAGCGCTGCGTGTGGCGGACCGGCGCAAGGATGAATTCCTGGCCATGCTGGGCCATGAATTGCGCAATCCGCTGGCACCGATTCGAAACGCTCTGGAAGTCATACAGAGGCCCGGCGTGCCCGAAAACCTGACGAAATGGGGGCACGACATCATCGGCAGTAGAGCGACCATCTCACGAGGCTCGTGGATGACTTGCTCGATGTTTCCCGGATCGTGCACGGCAAGATCAAGCTGCAGGAGACGACGTTCGATATCGCGGCTGTTGTTCATCAGGCCGCGGAAAGCAGCCGTCCACTGATCGAATCGCGTCACCAGACGCTTTCGATTCGCATGCCCGACGAACCGCAGTGGGTCAAAGGGGATGTGGTTCGGTTGGCTCAGGTCATTTCCAATCTGCTGAACAACGCTGCCAAATATTCCGACACGAACCAGCCCATCGTGTTGACCGTCGAACCATCCGAGCTGTGGGTCACCATTCGAATCAAAGACAACGGAATCGGTATCGCTCCGGATCTGCTGCCCTATGTCTTCGACCTGTTCGCGCAGGCCGATCACCGAACAGCGCGAACGCAAGGTGGCCTGGGAATCGGACTGACACTGGTCAAGCGTCTGGTCGAAATGCACGGTGGCAGCGCTGAAGCCCATAGCGACGGTCTGGGACACGGCTCCGTGTTTCTGGTGCGTTTACCCGCTCAGAAGGCGCCTCTCCAAATGGAAGCGCGCGCCACTCCTCATGATCGAGTTGTTGGATTCGAGGATCCTGTTCGCGTCCTGGTCGTGGATGATAACGAGGACGCCGCCGAAAGCCTCGCCTTACTGATGAGTTTCGAAGGCTATAAAGTCGCGGTAGCTCACGACGGCGCCCATGCATTGGCGGAGGCGGAGAGATTCCGGCCGCTACTGGTTCTGCTCGACATCGGAATGCCGGGCATGGATGGATATGAGGTCGCACGCGCGTTGCGTGCTCGCGAGTCGTCAAAATCACTCGTGATTGTGGCCTTGACCGGTTATGGCCAACCGGAGGACCGTGCCCGCTCCACCGCCGCGGGATTCACGGACCATCTCACCAAGCCAGTCGTTCGCGAAAAGCTCATCGCGCTAGTGAACAGACATTTGGCTTACCTCCAGCGCTGAAGTGTCGCAGCGTTGACAGCGACGCTTGAATCAGTTGCTCGGCTTCGCGGGTTTCCAGTTCAAATAAGCGTGATGGGAGTGTTGGTGCCGGTTTCGATGAACTGATTCACCAGAAAACGGCCGTCGCGGGACACGGCATACTCGGGGTGTCCCAACGGACCGGCTGGTAACTGAACTTCAAAGAGATACTTTGGGGGGCCCGCTTCCAACGATGCACCAGACGTGTGAATACTCGACGCCATCAGCTTCCCATCGGCGACAAAGTACAGTTCCTTTCCGTCCGGGCTCCAACGCGGCCACCAACCGCCGGCGGTCGATACCTTCCAACGCTCGACGGCCTCCGGAAACGGCTGAACGACAACTTCGACTCGTCCGGGCTCCGTTGTCTCAAACGCAACCAGGCGACCGTCAGGAGAAAACTGGCCATTCGTTGCGGGCGACGCTACCGAAAATGGATTCTGGTCATCACCGGTTAGTGGCCGCGCCCAGAGTCCGCGTTGGCCCTGGTACAGGAGGAACTTGCCGTCCCGTGAAACGTCTTGTGGCCACTGTTGGCCGGGTAATTCCACCAGCGCTCGCTCCTGCCCGACGCCGCTGGAGGGCTTGACGTAGATATCGAAATCCCCCCTACGGTTCGTTTCGAAGGCGATCCGACCATCCGGAAACCAGACGGGATAGCCATCAGCCGCCTTGTCGGTGGTAAGTCGGTTCATTCCTCCGCGGACGAGATCGATCAGAAAGACATCCCTGTTGCCTTCCACGGTGCGATCAAAGACGACACTCTTGCCGTCCGGTGATAGTTCCGGTGCCTGTAAGTTGTTACCGTCGTCCATCAGCTTGCCTGACTCTTGTCCCTGACGATCCAGCCAGGTGAGCTGAGAAATGGCCGTTTGCCGGCGATACGCAATGCTCCCAACCGCCGAGACGGAGAAGTCGGCGCGCTTGCGCGACGCCTCCGCAACGGAATCGGTAATCGGTTCCGCGTCGCCCAACCACTCCACTTGTTTCAAATCCAAACGGCGCGCCCAAAGATTTCCCTGTTGCATAAACACGACGCGATCCGGTGGAAGCCAGGCAGCCCCGTCCTCTGCCGGACCCAGGCGCTTTGGAGTACTTTCATCAAGCGAGGCGAGATAGGTGCCCCGAATATCAGCAGGTCCGGAGTAAACGCAAAATAAGAATCGTTTGCCGTCCGGAAGGAACTGCGGAAGCCGGATCCACGCCCCTGGAATCTGGAGGGTCTGAGTCTCACCTTCACCGGAAGCCTTGATGCGATACAAATCTGCTCCCCGAATAAAAAGAATGACTCCTTCGGTGTTCCAGGAGCCACCTCGACCTGCGTCTGTCAGCACAACGGGACTGCCGCCCAAAACATCCAGACGTTTAAGTTGACGACCGGCTACAAACCCAATCGATTTGCTGTCGGGTGACCAGAATGGATCTTGCGCGCTTTCCGTGCCCGGCAGCGGCTGAGCCGTCGTCGTCTGATCAAGTCTTCGCAGCCAAAGCCTCTGCGAACCATCGACGGAAGCGACGAACACGAGGTTCTTTCCATCGGGGGATAACGCAAACTGCTGCAGGCCGGACGGTGTCGTAATGTCCACACGCATTTGGGGAGGGGTCTCCGGCGTTCTCTCTCGAAGTCCCCGGGTTGCCACCGTAAAGGCGACGGCTATGAGTGCGACCGCGCTCCAGGCCCATCGCGAACTGCCAACCGATGGCGTGCGTTCTATAAGGGAAGGCCTGGCTTGCACGTCTTCGATTTCGATACGAGCCGCTCCGATATGGGGCAGCCTTCGCTGCGGGTCTCTTTCCAAACAACGGCGCAGTAGAATGCGGATCGGAGAAGGCGTGTCCTCGGGCAGTGCCTTCCAGTCGGGTTCACCCGTCAGCACGGCAGCCAAAGTGTCGGAGACCGTTTCGCCGGCGAACAACTTCTTTCCGGTGAGCATTTCGTAAAGCACGCAGCCGAACGCCCAGATATCCGCGCGGCGGTCCACACGAAGTCCTCGCGCCTGTTCCGGACTCATATAAGCGACGGTTCCAAGGATGGTTCCCGTCGCTGTTCCTTCGACGCTGGTCATTTCGCCTTCGCGATCTCCAGCCTCGAGCATTTTGGCGATGCCGAAATCGAGAACCTTGACGGAGCCCGCCTCCGTGATCTTCACGTTCGAAGGCTTCAAATCGCGATGCACGATCCCTTTTTCGTGCGCTGCCTCCAGCCCTTCGGCAATTTGCCTGGCGATCTCGAGAGCTTCCTTAACCGTGAAGTGTCCGCGGGCCAGACGCTCGGACAGAGTCTGTCCTTCGACGTACTCCATGACCAGAAAATCGACTCCATCCGCGGTCCCCAGATCGTACAGCGTGCACACGTGCGGATGGTTCAACGCGGCGATCGCCTCGGCTTCCCGCTTCAACCGCTGGCGCAAACCGGCACCGTCGATAACATTGTCGGACAGTACTTTGATCGCAACCGTGCGGTTCAACCGTATGTCGCGGGCGCGGTAAACCTGACCCATACCGCCGGCGCCAATCGGAGTCAGCACTTCATACGATGCGACGCGGCAGCCCGGCTGGTATCGCCACGGTTCGTGTGCTGCGGCGAGCGGGATGGCGGCTTTCAGTGCGGGTTGTTCGAGAAAAACGTCCGTGCCACGTTGGGTTAAGAGGGCTTCCACCTGATGGCGAAGTTCGTGATCCTGCCCGCACGCGCTATCGAGGAAACCCGATCTCGACTCCGCGGGCAGGTCGGCAGCCTCGTTGAAAACATCCTGAATTTTCTGCCAGGTGTCGGGACTCATGGGTGCTCCGTCATTTCTTTCTCGAGCCATGCTTTCGCGAATCGCCATTCGCGATGAATCGTAATGGCCGACGTGTTCAGGAGCTTCGCAATTTCTTCCGCGGAGAAACCGCCGAAGAATCGGAGTTCCACAACCTGCGCCTTCCGCGCATCGATCTGGTTCAAGCGTTCCAAAGCTTCATCCAACGCCAGAAACTGGCCGCTTCTCTCGGCAGAGACCACGGCCACACGCGTGAGGCCAACGCGATGAGCGGCGCCACCGCGCTTGTGGTAACTGCGGGAGCGGGCATAGTCGACCAGGACACGGCGCATCATCCGCGCAGACATGCAGTAAAAATGGTTCCGGTCCTGCCATTCAATCTTATTCAGATCGATCAAATGTAGGATCGCTTCATTGATGAGTGCGCCTGTCTCCAAGGTGTGCCCTGAGCGCTCGTTGGCCATGTAGAACCTGGCCAGTCGCCGAAGTTCGCCGTAAACGACATTGGTCAGGGCCTGAAAGGCGTCCGCATCTCCCTCCTCCCAGGCTTTCAAAAGCGCAGTGACCTCGTGGGCGGCTGTCTTCATGGAGTGATTTCCGGGACGCCAGCATAGCACTGATAATTTTCAGCGGCCATTCCCGCCTTACCTCCCGCGCCGAGTTATCGGCGACGGGAGGCGGCTTTGAATAAGGCGACAATTGTTATCGTGGTCGTAGCGGCAGCCATGAATTCGATGGCATCCGCTCAGGAATCGAACGCGTCGGAAGCAGCGATCGTCCGGGAGTCGGCCGGTTACACGGCTACACTTCTACGACAACCTCGCTGTGCCGCCGTATTCGGTGAAGGCGCTGCAGACACTCTGCGAAGCGCCGAGTTTCGATTCGTTCCAATGGGAAAGCCGAAAGTGCGACTCGACGGCACGGTAGTGGTCGTTGCTGCCGTCACCTTGAGGGAATTCCGTCTCATTTTAATCAACCGCGATGGCCCTTTTCTCCAACCGCAGATGACGGGCAACCGTATCGGCGGATTGGGTGTGGACTTTCGCTTCGGTCTCCAGCCACATGCCTATCGAGCCCTGCTTCTGCTTCACGAACTCGGTCACCTGATGGGCAAGTTCAAACCGGACGCCTCGGATTCCGAATTGGCGACGGAATACACGAACCTCGTCCGCAAGGGCTGCTTTTAGAGATGCGCCTTTACTCCAGGAACGGATCGACAATACGAATGCCTGCCATTCCGAAGTCGCCCGTATTACGGGTGGCAAGCATGAGGTTGTGGGCGAGCGCGGTTGCCGCGATGAGACTGTCCTTGATCGGCATCGCTTTTCCGGAAGCGCGGAGTCTTGCCAGCAACTGCGCCCATCGCAAACCTGTCGTGGCATCCCATGGCAGGCAATGCAATTTCTGCGCGCCCTCGTCAAACCAGCGTTCCAGGGCGGTGCGCCGCTTGCCTTTCGCCAAAATGAGAATTCCAAATCGCAGCTCACCGAGAATGATGGGATCAACGGCCAATTCACGTTCGTTTTCCCGCAACCATGAAACGACGCGCGGATTGGGCGCGCGTTTGGTCGGTTCGCTGAGAATGTTGGCGTCGACGAGGTAGGTCATAGGGTATCGGTGGATTCGGATTCAATCGGAACGAAGAATCCCTTTTGGGGACAGCGCAGCAGCCAATCGACGGCGCCATCGTTGGCCGGAACGCGGCGGACCAGACTGTACTTGCCGCGATCGAGACGTTCGATTTCAAATTCCTGCCCTGTAGTAACGTGATCGCGCTTTCGCAGCTCGGCAGGCAAAACGATCTGTCCTCTCGAAGATATCCGAGTCTTCATGAAAGGTAAGATACCGTCTTACTCACAAATCCGTCAACGCGGTTTGCCGCGCGGCAGGCGCTTATCCGGCTGCTGCAGCGTCGGACTTCATTTCGTGCCGGACTTTGGATGCGGGGCGCCGATCGTCAGACTCAAAACTTGCTTTTAGCGATTCGACCGCGTTGGGTTCGCTTCGAGTTGCCGAACTCCGCACAAAGTCCGCTCACCATCATTTGGATATGAAGCGCCATCCGCCGGATGGCGGCTCGCCTCCTCTGCCGATGCTGTAATTCACGCGGCACCGCGTGTCCGCTTTAACAGTAACAATGAGTTGCGATCGACCGAGGCCGCGCGAAGGCGTGGCAAGCCGTGTGCGAAACCCGTGCACCGAAAGAATTCGAAAGGAGCACGGCAATGACTCAGTCGATGAAAAGGGTTTTGATGGTCGTCATGACCTTAGGTTTGTTCGCGACTGCGTTTGGGCGATTCGCGCCGTCCGCGCGCGCTCAAACGCGAGTGCTAACTTCCAATGTATTTACACCGATACTTCCACCGCCTCCACCGCCGGTCTTGGATCAGTCTTTCCGCGCGGCGGGGCCGTGGGCGGCGAACATGACGTACCTGCGCGGATGGACGGGCGAGAATCCTCGCATGCTCGCGGACATCACCGGCAACGGCAAGGTGGACATGGTCGGCTTCGGCAATGAAGGTGTCTACATCGAAGCGTCCACTGGAGCGGGGTTCAACAATTACTTCGTGCTCCCGGATTTCGGCTACAACCAGGGCTGGCGCGTCGCCAGACATGTCCGAACGGTAGCCGACATCAACGGCGACAAACGGGAAGACATCGTCGGCTTTGGCGACGCCGGCGTATACCGGAGTCTCGGGACAGGGACATCCACGTTGGGACCGGCCACATTCGTTCTCGCCGACTTCGGCTACAACCAGGGTTGGCGTGTGGAGAGGCATGTCCGGCTACTGGCCGACGTCAATGGAGACGGACGAAAGGACATCGTTGCCTTCGGCGACGCCGGTGTGTGGCTTTCTCTGGCGACGTCGGACGGGAACTTCACGGCGCCGGCATTCGTTGTGGCGAATTTCGGTTATAACCAGGGCTGGACTCCCGCAAAACACATCCGCACCTTAGCCGACGTGAACGGCGACGGCAAGGCCGACATCGTCGGCTTTGGCGATTACGGTGTGTGGATCGCGCTCTCGACAGGCACGGGCTTTGCTACTCCTCAGTTTGTGCTCTCCCAATTCGGTTATTCCGCGGGCGGGTGGATGATAGACCGCCATCCCCGGATCCTCGCCGACATGAATCGCGACGGCAAGGCCGACATCGTCGGCTTTGGTAGTGACGGAGTGTGGATCGCTTACTCCACCGGCAGCGGGTTTGGCCCCGCACAATTTATGATTGCCGATTTCGGCTATAACCAGGGCTGGCGGGTCAACGCGCATCCGCGGTTTGTTGCAGATCTCAATGGCGATGGTTATCAGGACATCGTCGGCTATGGCGAAGAGGCGGTCTACCGCGCACTCGGAGGACCCGGCCGGTTCGGCCCGGTGCAATCCGTCCTGCGGGACCTGGTTGTCGATGGCCCTCTCCGTTCGAAGTATCCTGAGGACTTTCTCGCGAGGGCCGAACTCTTCCCCAAGTTCGTGGGCGATGTCACGGGCGACGGCAAGGCCGACCTCGTTGCAGCGAATGACGACTTCATCATGGTTGCCGCCTCGACGGCGCTGCCACCGCCACCTCCACCCAACGTGCCGACCAATCCGCGGATTACCGCATCATCGACAACGTCGCTATCGATCGCGTGGAACGACAACAGCTCGGACGAGAGAAAGTTCTTCATCAACTATCACAAGTCCGGTGGCGACTGGGCGCTCAAGATCGTCGATGCAAACGTCACCACGGCGGTTCTCGGCTCGCTCGATACCGACGCGGAATACTGCTTCAACGTCCAGGCTGAAGGCCTGTTCGACATATCGGTCAGCAGCGTGACGCAGTGCGGCCGCACATCCGCGCCGAGCAAAGGTCCTTTCGTGACGACAATCTCGATGGCCCGGCAGGACATCGTTGAAGGACCAATTCCGTACCTGGGCACTTTCGGCCCGTTCGTCGCCCCGGGCGTCATCGTCTCGAACATCAATTTCCCGGCGCAATATCCGGCCGTTCTCCTGGTGAAGCCGAACCACTCCACGAACGACTGCGGGAATCCTGACGCCGTTGTTCGTGTATCCGGAGATATGACGGCCGACCAGAAGAAAGCGATTTGGGGAACGGACGTCCTCGCAATCACCTCAAACACACTGGTCTTTGTCGGTTGCTCGACAAGCGCGCAGGTGCTGGACTTTTTGCCCGTGAATATCACCTGGAGCAACCAGTGAGATTGCGCACCCCTGCCGGGGTGCGCTATGAAGTCGCGATCGTTAACCCGGAGTTGCGCGCTTTGCGCTTAACTCCGGGCATTTTCCTCGCACGCCGGCGTGCTGTCCGGCCTTCGCCTGGGGCCTGCCGGGAATGTCGCCATCCACGAGGTTTTTCGGAACGAGGTCACTGACGCGGCAGAGCCGCGGTCAATGGAATGCCGATCACGTCTCCGGCCACCACAAGTTCGACACGCCGGTTGAGCTGACGGCCTGCGGCGCTATCGTTTGAAGCCACCGGCAAGGTTTTCCCGAAACCGCGTGCGTTCAGAGATGTGATCGGAATGCCTTGTTGCGCGAGAAAATCTCGCACGGTCATCGCACGCCTTTCCGACAGCTGTTGGTTGAGACTGTCACTGCCCACGCTATCCGTGTGACCTTCTGCTTCCAGCCTGAGACCGGGATGTGCGAGGACGATGCCGGAAACGCGGGCCAGCTTCTCGCGAGCCAGTGGTTTCAAGGTGTACTGCCCTGAGTCGAACAGCACATCTGAAATATTGATAATCAAACCGCGTGGCGTCTCGCGCGTGTCGAGGACCATGTTCAACTGCTGGATGAGTTGAGCGCGAAGCTCCCTCTTTTCGGCCTCGGCCCGATCTGCGGCTTGGCGCGCCTGTTCGGCTGCGGCCTGCGCGTTCGATGCGCGAGCTTTTTCCGCTTCCGCCTGTGCTTGCGCGGCGGCTCGTTCGGCCTCCGCACGCGCGGCCGACTGTCGTGCCTGTTCGGCGGCCGCTTCATCCCGGAGGGCGCGTTCTTTTGCCACTTCTGCTTGAGCTTGTGCCGCGGCCCGTTCCGCCTCGGCTCGAGCTCGACGCTCCGCCTCGAGCCGCTGATCCGCTTCTGCCTGAGCTCGCCGGCGAGAGTCTTCTTCGGCCTGTGCTCTTGCGCGGTCCGCCTGAGCTTTCGCCTGTGCTTCACGATCGGCTGCCGCCTGACGCTCCGATGCGATCCTCGAGTCTTCCTGGCGCTTGAGCGCGATGAGTCGAGCATCTTCGGCGGTCTGCGCCGCCTCGCGAGCTGTCATAGCTATGGGCTTGGTTCCAGCCTTTCGGACTTTGTAATCTTCCGCCTGTCGAAGCAGCTTCTCTGCTTTTGAGAATGATTCCGGGGCATCCTTATCCGCCCCGACCCATCGGGCGATCCGGACCGCATTGCGCGCCTCGTGCAGATCGAGAGGTGTCTTGAAATCCAACGGAATGGGTTTAAGCTCCGCCGGCGGCGCGTTCACGGTGTACTGGCCTCGCTGCAACAATTCGTATTTTGCGCTGATCTCTTCGACCTTACCGACAGTATCTTTCCGTACGAAGTTCTCCATCACTACAACATCGCTCGGTTGTGAGACGGCAAAGTACGGTTCCGCCGTAACGATCAGGCCGAATGCCTGAAGTTCGGTCGTGACGTTCAGTTTGCTCTTGTTGCCGTTGAGGATGACTTCACCGAGGTTTGTCGCGCGGCCCTCCGGGGTAATCGCCCACATGACATAAGTCAGGTATTCCGGACCGTAACGCGTTGCCGGCTGCAGCTCATCGAATTCGACTTCGATTTCGATATAGCCCTGCTTGCTTTCGACTTTAGCCTCGCCTCGCGATTCGGGCAACAAGGCTGTCCCTCGAAAGTCGATTTTCGTTGCGCCATCGCGATGTCGATAGTTGATCGCCTTTGTGGTTCGCTCCACGACGTTGACAACGAGCGTGTACAGCGGACTCTCACCACCGCGTTGAACCTGAAGTTGAGTCGGATTGGCGGGCTGTTGTGCCTGGGCGGGCATCACCAGGCAGACAGACAGAATCACGAGCTTCAGTGCTTTCATAGATCCTCCTTGCCGAAAACCTGAATCGAAGCACGGAAGTAGCCAAAACCGGCAAATCAAACAAGAGAAAGGACTCACCTGTCGGGTCGAGGCGCGTAGGGGAGTGGCTTTTCAAGATACTATCTAAGGCCCGAGTCAAGTCCTTGGGTGTCGCTTTAGCAGCCGGGCAAGAGGAAATTCGGGACGGAGGAGAATTGTTCGAAGCCAATGGAGTTGCTTAGTCCACCGACTTAGTCTATCTTGTCAGACATGAAAGTCGTCAATGTGCACGAGGCCAAGACCCATCTTTCGAGACTGCTCAAGAGTGTGGCGGAGGGCGAAGAAATCATTATTGCCAAAGCGGGTAAACCGATCGCGCGGCTGGCTCCTGTGGCCGGGCGTTCGAGACGGCGCGTGCTGGGAACAGACAAAGGACGATTTGCCGTGCCGGAAGATTTTAATGCCCCATTACCGGCCAGGATTCTAAAAGAATTTTACAAGTGAGAATTCTGTTAGACACGCAGTGCTGGCTTTGGATGAACGCAGCGCCGGAGCAGTTTTCAGCTCGTGGAAAACGTATCGTTGAAGATATCCGTCACGAACTGTTTCTTTCAGCTGCCAGTGTTTGGGAAATCGCCATCAAGTATGCGATCGGCAAGCTGCCGCTTCCTGATGATCCCGTGGTGTACGTCCCTTCCCGGCTCGCCCTGAATCGAATCGCTCCCCTCGCCATCCAACATGGTCATGCCCTGAAAGCCGGAGCGCTCCCGAAGCACCACAATGATCCTTTCGACCGGTTGTTGATCGCACAGAGTCAGATCGAGCGTCTGATCATCATGACGGCGGATGAGAAATTTAGCGCGTACGATGTGGAACTCACAAAACCGTAGCGGGCACTCACGAAACACTGCGGCATGGATTTATAGTGCCCTCACTGTTCATTTCACTGGCGGATCGCCAGCAGCGGATCCGTCTTCATGGCGCGTCGAGCGGGCACCCAGGTTCCAATGGCCGTCATGACGAAGAGCACGCCGGCCGTCACCACAAACGACAAACCGTCGGTGGGCGTGACGCCGAATAAGAACGTCTTCAGCAGTCCGGTGAGCCAGAACGAGCCGGCGACGCCAATCGCGACGCCGATCAGGGCGAGCACGAAGCTTTGCAGCATAACGGCCGAGAAAATGTCTCGCGGTCTTGCGCCGAGCGCCATGCGTATACCGATCTCCTTCCTGCGCTGCGACGAGGAATACGACATCACACCATAGATCCCGACCATGGTCAGCAAAACGCCAAGCGCGCCAAAGACTCCGAAAACGGTGGTGCGGAAACGCGGAGTGATGACCGATCCCGCAATGACGCTCGCCATGGTTTCCATTCCATAGAGGGGTTGTTCGCGATCCATCGTTCGGGCGATGTCCTGAATCGCCTTTGAATGTGCCGGCGGATCGTCTGCGGTTCGCACGACAAACGTCAGCGACGATAAGAAGAAACGCACCATGACTTCATCGAACTGCGGCAGCGTGAAATACAGTTCGTCGGGTATGGGTGCATTCAGTCCTCGATGCCGGATGTCGCCGATGATTCCGACCACGGTATAAGGGTCGGGTCTGGCCCCGTTGATGCGGATCTGCTGTCCGAGCGGGTCTTCACCCGGCCAGTACTTTTTCGCCGCCGACTGATTGATCACCACCGAGCGCGGCGAGGCGGAGCCGTCGGCGTCTTCAAGGAACCGGCCGCCGATCAAACGCGCGCCGATGGTCTTGAAGTACTCGGGCTCCACACCATGAATCGATGCATTTCCTCGCGCGGGGTTACCATTACGCCGCAATATCGAAAAGTCGTTGTTGCTGGTGTGCCCGCCGAGCGGCAACGAGCTGGTTGTGGAAACGGAAATCACGCCGGGCAACGACGCGATGCGTGTTTTCATGTCCGCGACGTAGCTGCTGATGCGATTGACGTCCGAGTATCGTCCCGGCGTTAGAGCTGTTCGGAACACCAGCATTTGAGAAGCGTCGAAACCCGGATCCACGCGGACGAGTTGATCGAGACTGCGAACCATCAAACTTGCGCCGACCACAAGAGCGAACGTCAGCGCCACTTCACTCACCACCAGCAGACGGGACTGAATGGTGGTCATACGGCTCGAAACGCTTTGCACGCTCTCGGTCAGCGATCCGGACAAACTGACGCGCGCCGATTGAAACGCCGGCGCCATACCGAAGAACAAGCCGGTCAAGAGCGAAACGCCGAGCGTGAACGCCGCCACACGCCAATCGATCTCGACAGCGGCTTGTTGAGGAAGCAAACCGGCCGGAACCAACGGCACCATCGCGTAAAGCAGCACCCGCGCCAGAGTCAGGCCGAGTACGCCCGCAGCAACGGCAAGGGTCAGACTTTCCACCATCAACTGTCGAACGACTTGCGACTGGGCGGCGCCGATCGCTCGCCGGATCAGGATTTCCTGACGGCGCGCGGCGGACCGGACCAGCAGCAGATTGGAGACGTTCACGCTGGCGATCAGCAGGATGAACAGCACCGTCCCGAGCAGCACCCAGAGAATCGTCCGCAGATCCGCATGGACCAGCGTTTCGCGTAACGGCGTTGCCGCCGCACTGGTGTCGCGCCAAAACGGTGGCGCGTCCACGTTGTAAACGGCCGCCATCCGCCGCATGTCGTCGTTCGCCTGAGCAAGGCTGACGCCGGGTTTCAGCCTCGCCCACACGTTGAAAAATTGCGTCGTTCGCCGCATCTGATCCGGCCGGATGGTTTGCGGAATCCACAGATCGGTTCCGCTGCGGTCGAAAACGTTCGATGCAGGCAGCACTCCGAGTACGGTGTACGTCGTCTGGTTCACCCGGATCTCTTTCCCGATCACGCTGCGGTCGCCCGCAAATCGGCGGCGCCAAAACGCGTTGCTGAGGACGGCAACTCTTTCATTGCCGATCTGGTCTTCTCCTTCCGCGAATAACCGGCCGGCTTGCGGCCGGACTCCAAGCATGTCGAAGTAGTCGGCCGAGGCGTAACGGGCGGACACCTGCTCGGAACCGTCGGCACCACTCAGGTTCACCGACGTCGAGAGGCCGTAGATCGTCACATGAGTGAAGGAGTGATTGTTCTGTTTCCAGGCCGTGTACGTCAGCGGAGAGGGACTGCTCGAGCCACCTTTATTAAAGGTCTCGCTCAGCACGACCACGCGGTCCGCGTCGGGATAATCCAGGGGTTTCAGCAGAACGGCATCAACGAAACTGAACATGGAGGCATTAACGCCGATTCCGAGCGCAAGCGTCGCGATTGCCAGACAGGCAAATGACGGAGTCCGAAGCAGACTGCGAATACCGAAGCGGAGATCCTGCAGCATCAAAAGGTCACCTCGCAAGTTATGCAAGCTTACTTCTAAAATTGAGGAAGGTTACGGAAGTACTATCGGGGAAGCACGATGTCATCAGGTCCTCTTCTTGTGCGAGCTCCAGGCCGTGTGAATCTGATCGGCGAACACACGGACTATAACGACGGGTTCGTCATGCCGGCCGCGATCGACCGCTTCACGTCCGTTGAAATCACGCCTGCACCGGGACGGAGGCTCTACGCTTTTTCCGAACACTTTCAGCGGTCCGCCGAGATCGATCTCGATTTGCCCGCGATTCGGAACAACGATTGGAGCAGGTACGTCTTCGGCGTCGCGATCGCGCTGGAGCGTTGGGGAATCCGTCTGTCGGGCGGCCGGCTTCGAATTCGCAGCGAACTTCCCATCGGCTCCGGTCTGAGTTCGTCCGCAGCCCTTGAAGTTGCCGTGGCTCGTGCATTGATGGAGCAGTCGCGGGTGACGATGGCGCCCCTCGACATCGCGAGGGTTTGCCAGCGAGCGGAGCACGACTTCGCGCACACCCGTTGCGGAATCATGGATCAGTTCGCGGCGTGTTTCGGTGTCGCCGGAAACGCGCTCCTCCTCGATTGCCGGTCGCTCTCGTTTCAGCCGGTCCTGCTGCCGGAATCGGTTCGCATGGTGATCACGAACAGCATGGTTCAGCGTGAGCTTGCTTCCAGTGTTTACAATGATCGCCGCAGCGAATGCGAGTTGGGCGCGGCTTCAATTTCAAAGCGGCTTCCGGACAGAGCTTCGTTACGCGATGTGACCGCTCCTGAACTGGAAGCGTGCCGCGCCGGCTTGCCGGAAGGGATTTACCGGCGGTGCCGTCACGTCGTGAGCGAAAATGAACGCGTCATCGAAGCGGCAGCCGCACTGGAGCGCCGCGATGTGTTGCGCTTCGGTCAATTGATGTACGAGTCCCATCGCAGTCTTCGTGAAGACTTCGAGGTGAGCTGTGATGAACTGAACCTGCTTGTAGATCTGGCGCGTCAAGTCCGTGGCGTTCACGGAAGCCGGATGACCGGCGCGGGGCTTGGCGGATGCACCGTCAGCCTGGTCGATGCGGAGCACGTCGAGGAGTTCCGCCAAATCGTCGGGGAAGGTTACAGGAAGGCGGGGCACAACTGCGAATTCTATGTCTGCAACGCCGCTGACGGCTGCTTCGCGAAGGTGTAGGCCGCTAATGTTGGATTTACAAAACGAAACGCATCGCCGCTACAACCCGCTCACGCGAGACTGGGTTCTCGTGTCGCCGCGGCGCATACACCGGCCATGGCACGGGGAAGTGACGCCTCCGGTTCCGGAGAAATGTCCGAGCTTCGATCCGGACTGCTATCTCTGCCCGGGAAATCCGCGGGCCAATGGCATCCGAAATCCCGTTTATGAGCACACGTTCGTTTTTCAAAATGATTTTCCCGCGATGCAGGAAATATCCGTTGAAGCAAGGCACGAAGAGGGGGAGTTGATCTGCGCGGAACCGGAGCAGGGCATATGCCGCGTCTTGTCTTTTTCTCCCCGCCACGATTTGGCACTGCCGCAAATGAGCGTCGAAGAGATTCGCAACATCGTCGATGCCTGGGCCGAGCAGTATCTCGACCTCGGCCGGAAATCATTCATCAACTGGGTTCAGATATTCGAGAACCGCGGCACGATGATGGGGATCAGCAATCTTCATCCACACGGCCAGATTTGGGCCAATCGCAGCATTCCGAATGAACCAGAGCGAGAATGCGCGGCTCAGAAGGATTATCGGGCTCGACACATGAGGTGTCTGCTCTGCGACTACCTCGAGCTCGAGTTGAAATCCGGCGAGCGCCTGGTCTGCGAGAATGAAAGCTTCCTGGCCGTTGTCCCATTCTGGGCGGTCTGGCCGTTCGAAGTGTTGCTCGTCAGCAAACCGCACACGGAGTCCGTTGACGAATTAGCCGGGATACATCGGATGGACCTGGCGCGCATTTTGAAGCGGCTTACACTCGGCTACGACAAGCTGTTTGGGGTTCCATTTCCGTACTCGATGGGTTTTCATCAACGGCCGACGGACGGTGAATCGCATTCGGAGTGGCATTTACACGCCCATTTCTACCCGCCATTGCTTCGCTCCGCGTCGGTCCGCAAATTCATGGTCGGTTATGAAATGCTGGCCATGCCCCAACGTGACCTGACGGCCGAATCCGCTGCCGAACGTCTCCGCCACAGCGTCGGGTGATATGAGCCGGTGTCAAGAAAACCCGCTATCGTCACTCCGGCCTGACGGACTTCATCCGGCACAAACTGGTCCGGCCTGGATTTCAGTTTCGCTTTGCCGTGAAAGTGCCGTCGCCGAGGCCGGCGAAGTTGACGGTGCCTTTCAGCGAATCTTTGCTCTCGATGGTTCCGGTGTACGTCACCTTGAGTTCGGTGCCCTGCACGCTCGCGCTGAAGCTGAACGTGATTTCCTTTCCTTTGACAGAGCCTGTGAAGTCCGCTTCCCCGAGCTGGCCGGAATAATGTCCCGTCAGTTTGTCTCCCGTTTGTTTGATCTCGATCGACGGAGTTCCGGTACCCAGCTGCGTCTGCACCTCAAAGGCCCACTTTCCACTCAGATCGACCGCCGCATCCTGTGACAACAAAACAACAAGCGTCAGCAACAAGCGTAATTTCATAACTGTCTCCTCTCAATGATCGGGGATTCCATTTTACGTTTCGACGGAGAAGCGCGCGAGCGAAGCCGCGGCCATTATCGTCGCGCGTTGGAGTTGCGTTCGGATTGGCCGCCGGCTCTAACGAGCAAACCTGATGCGGCGGTTCCGGATGTTCTTGCCGCCGCGTATGCGTCGAATGGTTTCTTTGATCGCGCGGTGACGACCGCTGAATCCGCGCTCGCTCTGCTTCAAAAAAACAATCCGGCGCTCAAGCTCCGAAACGTATCGCCAACACCGCCCATTTGTGGACGTGCGCCAGGAAGGTCCAGTCCGCAACTCAGAACAGAACCTTCAGCGCGATTTGAATGATCCGCTGGCCCGTCGTTGGCGGCGTGAGGACGCCGAACGTGCCCGATGTGATCATCGCGTTGGCTGTGCTGAGTGGCGCGAAATTCGTGTGGTTGAACGCGTTGAAAAATTCAAAGCGCGTTTGCAGTTCGCCCTGCTCATTGATCTGATGCAGAGGGAACGATTTAAAGACGCTGCCATCGGCCACCCATCTGTGGGGTCCGCGGAAGTAGCGTTGCGCCGTGCCTCCAGGACTACCGGGGGCGGGATCGCTGAAGAGCTTGATTTCATCATCCGTCAATGCGCGAATGACATCGCCTTTGATGACCTTGCTCGTCAGGAACGGGTCGCATCCTTTGCAGTCCGCGGTGCTGGTATTTCCGGTGTTGAGTTTGTTGCGGCCGCTTGTGATGGTGACCGGAGTGCCGGACGAAAAAGCGAAAATACCGTTCATCTGCCAGCCGCCCAGTAACCCGTTAAAAACGGAATTCATTCCATTCATCCAGTGACGGCCCTGTCCGACCGGGATCTCCCAGTTGAAGTTGGCATTCCAAACGCGCGGCGCGTCATTGCCGGCATAGCTCTTGTCCAAAGTGCGATTGCCGTTGTCACGGTAGGCCTGGCGGTTGTTCTGACTGCCTTCAAAATCCGTCAGGTTTTTGGAAAACGTGTAGTTCATGTCGAACTGCAGGCCGTCCTGGAAGCGGCGCGTCACTTCAACTTTCGCCGCATTGTACGTGGAATACGAGTTGTTGCCCTGAATCCACGCGGTTTGAAACTGCGGGTTCGCTCGGAAGAAAGTGAGCGGCAATCCGGCTTTCTCAAGGTATTGGGAAGTCGCGCGCGTGCGGTCGATGAAGTCGGCTGCGGTTGCGGCGTCGCCATTCGTGATGTTCGTACGGACGCTGGTCTGATCGGCCGCGGCCATGACTGCATAAATTTGACCGAACACGCCCGTCGGATCGCCTTTCGACGGATCTCCGTTCGCGGCCAGATTTCGCTGAGCCGCGAGGAAACCTTGAAGGAAACCATTGTTTCGGATTTGCAGTTCGTTGACGTCCCATCCGCGCATCAAACCTGTCGCCTTGTTGCCGATGTACGACACGGCAACGACAGTGTTCTTCATAACCTCGCGCTGGATGCGCAGCGACCAGTTGGACGTGTACGGTGTGTAATAGGAAGGATCGTAAGCCGTCACGAGGCCAGTGCGATCAAACGCTTTGGGACCGAACGGCACGCCCGGATCAAAGTAGCCGGTGCGGCTGTTAAACAGCGTCGACAGCGCAGTCAACCGCGTACCCGACGCCGCGTTAAATGTCCGGTCCGTCGTCGTGCCTTCCTGACTCACAATCTGAAAGAGTGTGTTTGTCAGGTAATGACGATCGTATGTGACGCGGTAATTCGCCCCGACGCTCCACTTGCCGCTTTTCGTCGGATCCCAATTGAAGCCGATACTCGGAGCAAAGTTATTCCGGTCGGTCTTGTAAGTCTGTCTTCCCTTGTCGGCTGCCAACCCCAACTTGGTTTCACTGCCGCCGGAGACGCCATACACGCCTTGAATGCCTCCGACAGGATTCGCGAACAGTCCGCCCGCTTCGAATTGAGGAGGCATGAACTCATACCGCGTACCGAGGTTGAGGGTCAGGTTCTGACGAACTTTCCATGTGTCCTGGAAGAAATAGCCGAATTCATGCGCTCGCAGCTGAAGGTACTTGACCTCAAACGGAGTGAAGTGGTCGGCCGCGTTTGCCTGAAAACTTTGCCGGATCACACCAATTGTTCCCGTCAAGTCGTTCACCAGCTGCATAGCTCGCGTGCGATCGGCGCTGGACAAGCCTGCGAGTGCTGGAACGTTTGCCGGATTGTTCGAATTCGTTGTGCTGATCACCGGCGTCCAGTAATCGTCGCCGTAGTGCAGTTGATCACGACTCAGGCGAATGTCGAGACCGCCACGGAACGTGTGCGAGTTGTGTATCCACGTCATGTTGTCGTTGAGCGTGTAAATGACCGGCGTAAAGGCATCCTCAAGGCCGGTATTCGCAGGATGACTGCGTCCCGGACCGCCGAGTCCCGTGAAATTGACGATGCCATGCGGATCGAAGCGAGCCGGATCCGGATTCAGACTCCAGCTGTTGCGCTGCGTTCCTCCAATGCGGAATTCATTCAGCCACGTCGGTGAGAGCGTCGAGTCGAGGGCGACAATGAGCGTCGGGAATTTTTGAAACCCGTTATATGCAGCCCGCTGGCCGTTGGGCATAAGCGTGCCTTCACTGTTGGTTTTGCGATAAGCGTAGCTAACCGCAAGGCGCTCACTCGGAGTGACAATGTAATCGCCTTTAAAAACGATCTGGTTCTCCGGCGAGTGCGTCAGCGACACCATACGGTAGCCGCCGATATTCAGACCGTCGCCGATTTCATAGTTGTTGGGCGAGAGATATCCGACCAGTTTGTCGAACAGTCCGGATGGGTCCTTGCCGAGACGTGTGGAGTCCACCGTCAACAGGTCGATCGTCGAGACGTCCGACGCGGGTACCTGAAGAGCGCCCGTTGTCCGATCGACAAGCGACACACTGTTCGAACCTTTGGTGTAGTAACGGTAGGTGCCCGACTTCAACGTCGACGTATACACCATGTAATTCTGCGTCGATTCCTGTCTCTGGCGAATGCCTTCGTAGGTAAAGTAGAAGAATGCCTTGTCCTTGATGATCGGGCCGCCCAACGAACCGCCAAACTGATTGCGAACCAGCGCCGGGCGGGCAACGGCGTTCCGATTATTCGCAAACGAATTGGCATTCAACGCTCGATTGCGCAGGAATTCAAAACCACTACCGTGAAAACTATTCGTCCCGGAACGATACACAACCTGCACCTGAGCACCTGCACCGCGGCCGCTTTCGGCGGACGCGCTGGAGGTCACGACGCGGTATTCACTCACCGCCTCGATGGGAACAGGCGCTGCTGTCGATGTGGCTCCGGATCCCAGGTCCGGCTCGGTCGCGGCAATGCCTTCGACCACCACGTTATTGGTCGTGCCTCGCAGACCATCAATCCGGCCATCATTGTTGAATCGATTGGCGCCGGCCTGCAGGTAGAACAGATCCATGGGGTTTCGCCCGACGAGCGGCAACTCTTCGATCTGCCGGGTATTGACGACGTTGCTGATTGAAGTGGACACGGTGTCGACCACCGCGGTCTGCTCCGTGACGGTGACCGTTTCCGAGAAGTCACCGACTTCCAAAGCAATGTTGCGTGTGGCGGTGCCGCCGACTTCCAGAAGGATTCCCGGATAGGCCGCGCGCTTGAATCCGGGCAGTTCGGCCGTGATCGTGTAAGTGCCCGGAGTCAGCTTCGGAAAAACGTACAGCCCGATTTCATTGGTCACCGCCTCGGACGTGGCGTTCGTTCCGGTCTGAGTCGCCGTGACGCTGACACCCGGAATGATCGCGCCTGTGGCATCTTTGACCAGTCCTTCGAGTCGCGCAGTTGTCACCTGCGCGAAACCATTCAAACTGGAAAACAGCACCATCCCTATAAAGGTCATCGTGAAGAGGATGTTTTTCGTGCGACGTAGACTCACGTCCTTCCTCCTTCTAATAGTTGTTATCGTTGTTGTTGAACGTTTCGGGCGGAGTATAGTTTCGCCTGCCGTCCTCCGCAATTTAAAAAGGCAGACTGACATAAGTCTCGTCACGAAGCCCGTCGCTGCGCTCCGGGTTCTGTACTTTGCGGCGAAAACTGTCAGAACCCGGAGCGCAGCGACGGGCTTCGTGACGCTACGTACTCGTTACTTACGGTGCATCAATTCCTGAACCCTGGCCATCAATTCGCGTGTGTTTCTAAACTTCGGATCCAGTCTGAGAGTCTCCTGGAAGCTTTGGAAAGCGGGTTCGAATTCGCCCATGCGTGCCTGCGTCACGCCGATGAAGTAGTAGGCAAGCGGATCGTCATCTCTCAGTTTCAGCGCGTTCTTGTATTGTTTCAGAGCCTCGGCGTAATCTCCGTGCACCGCATGATAGGTGCCGAGATCGACCCGAATACCATAGACATCGGGGAACGACTCCAGGAACTCCACGTATTCGAGTTCGGCTTTGACGAAATCCGCCGAACCGGGCCCATCCAGGTTTAACACGCCCATTTTGATCAGCGCGAACACCGCATTCAGCCGAACGATCCGATTGGGATCCGTCAATGCCTGCTTGAGGGGTTCGACTGCCGAAGGCGACCGCACTTCCGAAAGCGAGCGGGCCGCTTCGGCACGAACCATCACATCGGAACTTGCGAGCGCCTCAATCAAGGGCACAGCCACGACGTCACCTTGAAATTCACCGAGAAAGCCTGCGGCGCTGCCGCGAATCACGGCGTTCTCTTTTGGATCCTGCAGCAACTCCACCAGTGGCCGGATCGACGCAGGATCGCGTTTGCGCGCCAGCGTGAATGCCGTAGCCCGGCGCAGATTCGGTTTTGGACGTTGCGGATACCATTGATTCATCCGCTCAACCGCCCACGCCGCGCCGCGATCGGAATGACACACATTGCAGGCGTTCGGAATTTGATAGAGATCCGTGTTCTCCGGAACAGGAATGCTGATGGTGTGATCGCGCTCCCGATCCTTGATCATGTTCGTCGTGGGAGGCATGTGACATTCGATGCAGTGGCTCCCGTTTCCCGTCAACGAGTGGTGCGTGTGATCCGTGACAGCGTTGGCTTCCCTGAACCGGCTGTGACATTTCGTGCACAAAACGTCCGTATCCCGGAAACGAACGTCGCGATTGATGGTGTTCAGATGCGGATCGTGACAGCTCATGCACGTGGCTTCGCCTTTCAGATAACACTGGCTTTGCCATAACGCCGTGCCTTCCGTAGCGAACCGCCGCATCCGCCCGTCGGCCCACATGGGTGGATCGAACCAGCGTTCGATGTAGAAGTGCATCAGCGACGGCATGTAGTAGTCGTAGTAATTCCTGCGGACATCAAAGCCATTCTGGACGATAACGCGCGGCGCGTGGCATTGCGCACAAATCAGAACCTGCTCCTTCGGCGGGAGTTTACGCGGATTCACGATCTTTAGATCGGCTGCACGCGAATCGGCGGCGATTTGCAAGACGTGCGGCTTGCCGGGACCGTGACACATCTCGCAGTTAATCCCCGTTTCTGTGAAAGTCGTGTCATAGGTATCGGTTTCGATGTCGTATCCCTGTTTTTCCTGACTGACGTGGCAGTTGTAGCAGTGCCGATTCCAGACCTGAACACTAACCTCCGCGTAATGGCCGGTAGGAATGATTTCGGCAGAATGAAACCACTGACGCTTCTGCACATCCCAGGTCGGGAAAACAACTCGCGTTCTGCCGTCCGGAAGTTTGGAAAGGTAATGCTGAATCCGCTTGCTGCCCAAGGTGTAGTCGACGGCGTAGCGAGTCTGGCGGCCTTGCGGATCCCACTCCTCGATCCAATTGCGGCCGCCGTCGACGATCATACGGAATCGCCAACCTTGATAAATGAGAGTGTTGTTCTCACGAAAATCGCCGAGGATGGAAGATGGTCCGGCCTTCTGGATCATCCGGCTATGAAGCGACTGACTCCAGTTGCGATGCTGGTCCGCGTGGCACTTTGCGCAGGTTTCCGAGCCCACAAAATCGGAACCCGGCAGCGCCGCGGCGGTGAATGTGGTCCGACCAGGGTTTTCAGCGGTGTGGTATTTCCACGCGAACACCGCGACGAGCGAGAACGCCACGAATGCGATCGCACAAGTTGTGAGAATCTTGCCCATGATCGTGCAGGCCACAGCATTTGTGATTGCTGATTGGTGAGAGGTGATTGCGTAACCGAGGCCATAGGCTATTTTCAATGGCCTCAGTTCGCCAATCACCCGTCACCAATCGGCAATCACAAATGCCCCTTCGCTCGGGTACTGTCGTTGTGCGCATTCGTTGGTATTTACCGTCCGCCGCGTCCTCCTCGTCCGCCGCGAGCGCCACGATTTCCTGCCGGAGCAGCGCCGGCACCGCCTCTTTCACCGGGCTGTGGAGGATTCGCCGTGTCGAGAATTTTCTTTCGCGCGAGGTAGGATTCTCCGTTGGTGATCCATTCCGGCGCGGGATCCCCCTTCAGGTAGTGGCCAAACCATTCAAGCTGGCGCTGGCTGTAGTCGACTGCGGCGTCGCCCGTCAGGCCGTGGTTTTCGCCTTCGTAGACCAGAAACACCACGTTCTTGCCAAGCCGGCGGGCGAAGTTGTACAACTCCATGCTCTGGTAATAGTTCACGTTTCCGTCAGCTTCGCCTTCTTCAAGCAGCAGTGGAATCTTCAACGCGTTCGTCTGGAATACTGTCGAATTGCGGATGTACGCTTCAGGATCTTCCCAAAGCGACACTTCCATCCGTTCCTGCCCTACTTCAAAGTGTCCTGTCTCAGGGGATCCGGTATTACCTGACGAATATCCGTACATGCTGATGAAGTCCGTGAGCGGCGCTCCAGCAATCGCTGCGGCAAATGTGTCTCCGCCATGGACCGCGTAATAGGCCGTTTGATAACCGCCCCACGAGTGGCCCATGATGCCGACACGCTTCGCATCAATGTCCGGAACCGCTGCGACCGCTGTCTTCACCGCAGACGTCACGCAGTCCAGTCCGGACGGTCCGGCATTGCGCGGCTGGAACAAAATGTCGGGGCGCAATACAAAGAAGCCTGCCTGGCTGAACATTGTGATGTTGTACATTGCGCTCTCGCTGGGTGCGACGAAACTATGGAATCCCTGCGACAGCTTTTCGTAGTAATACACCACCATCGGATACTTCTTGCCGGGTTCGTAATTCGCCGGGTACGCCAGCATCATCTGCAGACGGTCACCGTGCTTGTTCGTGTAATTCATCAGGTCCTGTTTGCCCCACGCAAAGTCTTTGAGGAACGCGTTGTTGTGAGACACCTGTCTGGCATCGGCAAACGAAGCTGAGGCGACGCTCAATTGCGGCGATTCAGTGAATGTTTGTGTAGTGAATCCGAACACGTCCGCATCTTTGGCCTTAATCAAACCACCGACGCTCTGGTCGACCCATAGCAGGCGCTGCGGAGTCTGCCCGAGAGTGAGACGTGAAAAGCCGCTCTTTTTCGTGTACTCGCCTGTGGCGGTGAGAAGGATCGGTTTCGCCGGATCGATTCTCGGATCATCATTGCCGGTCCAGTCTGCGCGATAGACCGTGGAGTCTTCACGACCCCGAGTCAACCGGGTGGGATTCGTACCGTCGACGTTGATCCGCCAGAGATCGAATCGGTCGTACAAAATGACGGACTTTTCATCCGCCAGCCAGCCACCGACTCCGTATCCACGCCGGTACGCTGTCGGATGGTCGTCTTCAAGATTCATGAAACTCGTCTCGAGTTTGGCAGTCAGGTTCGTCTGCCTGCCGGTGGAAAGATCCATCACGAACCAGTTGCCGCTCTTCGTGTCGGCGACCGTATAAAGCAAGTAGCGGCCGCTCGGGCTCATGGTTGGAGTTCCCTGAGCTTTCGTCATAACCTTGGTTCGTTTACCGGTCGCCACATCGATCGTGTAAATGTCGCGGTACTGCCGTCCGGTGATGACGTCCATGAAGTACGGGGTTTCATCCCCGCCAAGAGCAACCTTCTGATTGGTGGAAAGTGTCAGGGCCGGCACCAGTTGGTCGGCCAGACGCACGATATGGCTGTCACCCACACGCCAAGCCACCAGATGCGTCCGCTTCGAATCCTGGTCGGCCGAGTTTTTCTGTTGCGGCCACTCGCGCAGATCCCTGGCGTGCCACACCTGGACCTTTGCAGGCTTCGGACCGTTTGCGTTATTGGCAGGAGGCGTGACTTTGGCTTCACGCGGGGCGATCCCGAAAAACACGGTCGATCCGTCTTCGGACCACTGCGGTGCTGTGTCTGAAGAAACGCGCATTCCTGCGGGGAACGCGTCGTCTTTCGTCGAGTCATAAACCTGACGCGTCGGATTCGTCGATGAGGTTGCTTTCCACGAAAGGACGAAATGATTCACGTCAGAGAAGTCCGATTCTTCTTCACGGCTGCGATAGACGACGAGATCGTCGCTTTTCTTACGCCAGCGCAAATTGGAATAAACCATGTCGCTGGCGTCGAGCGAGCGAATGGTGCTGGTCGCGGTATTGAAGAGCTGCACGCCGTTTCCGGTTTTTCCGGCGACATCGATGACCATCGCGAGCGTTGAGCCGTCATCGCTCCATGACGATTCGGCTACATTGCCGAGGGTCACATCGACATTGGTTGCAAGATCGCGGATGACCAGATCGGCGCCGCGGTTTTGCGAGCCCTGCGGCAGAGAACGTCGAAGAGCCACGTGGTGACCGTCGTTGCTGATGGCATAAGATTGCACGTCCTTCATCACGGTTGACGTTCCCGAACTTAGATCGACCACACCGGCCGACGGATTCTGCGCATTTGCAGTCGCGCTGCCGTTATTCGCGCCACCGCGTGGCGCACCACCACGATCGCCTCGGGCGCCGTTGCCGTTGTTCGCGGGATTCAGCGTGTAGAGCAACCATCGGCTGTTGCTGGTAAACGTCGGACTCGTGCCGCCGGGCAGCGTCTTCTCTTCGTCCGATGCCACGGCACGGTAATGCAATTCGCTCGTGCCGCCGTCATTGCCGCGGCCTCCGCCCCGTCCTCCGCGATTAACGACGTACGCCACCCACTTGCCGTCGGGCGTGAGTGTCGTACCGGCAATCGATTCGAATTTGGTGTAGTCGGCTTTGGTCAGAGTGGGCTTGACTTGGGTGTTCTGCGACACAACAACGATAGACCCCGCGATAAACAACGTCGCCGGAGCGAGCAACCGGATGACTCGTGACATGACGAATTCCCCTGTAGTTGAACTTGCGCCGGATCATACGACGCCGTTGTCACACCGTGCAACAACGCATCTGCCGGCGCTGGACAAAGTCGCTTCCGCGGGCGGGCTCCAGGCCGTGATGAGTCTGGAAAACATGACGGCAATAGCCATTCTGTTCGTGGTAGACTTCGCGCGTAATGCTGCCCCAATATTAATCCAGTCGTGAGTTATCGATCGATGTCGCACTTTAAAACACACCTCCTGCTTGTCATACCTCTGTGGATCGGTCTGTCGGGTTGTTCCAGGCCGGAATCTGCGGGGGCCCAGAACAGAACAGCTCCAGTCGCGAAGGTTGTCGACACGGAAACGGTCCGTCAGGAAACGATTCGTCGCGTTGTTGAAGTTATCGGGACTCTTGCGGCTCTGGACGAAGTCACTATTTCTTCAGAAGTCGATGGCGCGGTCAGCAAGGTTCTCGCGGATCTCGGAGATCCCGTGAAGGCCGGTCAGGTCATGGTCGAACTCGACCACGAAAAGCTGCAATACAGCCTGGACCAGCAGAACGCGTCATTCGCCAGCGCGCTCGCAAAGTACGGCGGCACCGATACGAAACATCTGCCGGCGATCGAACAGACGCCGGATGTTCAGAAAGCGGCTGCCGAGCTTGCTCAGGCGAAACAAGGTTTTGCTCGCGCCCAGGAGCTGGACAAGCGGGGCCTTGCGCCCCGGCAGCAATTCGATGACGCGGAAGCGCTGCTGCGATCGAAAGAGGCCAGCTACGATTCCGCCCTGCAGAATGCGAAGAATCTCCGCGCCTTTATCGACGCTTCGGAAGCGACGATGAATCTCGCCAACCGGCAAGTCCGCGACACTTATGTTCGGGCACCATTCGACGGATATATTTCCAAGCGGCTGGTCTCCGCAGGACAACTCGTGAAAGCGCAAACGCCGCTGATGGTTGTGGTGCGCGTCGATCCACTGAAGGTGACGGGAGAAATACCCGAACGTTTGGCGCCGTGGATCAAAGCGGGTCAAGCGGTGGAACTCTCGGTGGATGCGTATCCGGACAAAACCATTCCTGGACACCTGTCGCGCATCAGTCCCTCCGTCGACACGCAGACTCGCGCCTTCGCTTTCGAGGCGCTGGTTCCGAACGGCGGTGCGTTGTTGAAGCCCGGCAGTTTCGCGCGCGTTCACATCGCGACGACGAAAGCAGATGAAGTGATGACTCTGCCGTACAACGCACTTCAGTACCGCTACGGCGTCAATCGCGTGTTCGTCGTCGACGGCGATCATGTCGCTGAGCGCGAACTGAAGGTTGGCGACCGCCTCGGGGAGCGCATCGAGATCGTGAACGGAATCAAGGCGGGCGAATTAGTCGCGGTCACAGATGTGGACAAACTGACGGATGGCCTGAAGGTGAACGTTCGTCGCAAGGCGGAGTAATTAAATAAAAGTATGTTATCGGAACTGTGCGTACGCCGTCCCGTGTTTGCGACGATGCTCGTCATGGCTCTCGTGGTTCTCGGCATCTTTTCATTCAGAGACCTGGGTGTGGATCTCTTTCCAAAGGCCGATCCGGCCACCGTCAATATCGGTCTCCAACTTCCCGGCGCCAGCCCTGATGAAATTGCGACATCCGTCGTCCTTCCCTTTGAAGACGCGCTCAGCAGCATTTCCGGAATCGACGAACTGTCGGCGCGCATTCAGGAAGGAAATGCTCAGATCACCCTCAAGTTCGTCCTCGAACGCAACATCAGCGATGCCGCAAACGACGTCCGTGAAAAAGTGGCCGGCGCGATCAAATACGCTCCACCGGCGCTGCTGCCTCCCGTAATTCAGAAGGTCGATCCGGATTCCGATCCCGTAATGACGGTGGTCTTGTCCTCCGACTCGATGAGCCTGCGGACGCTCACGGAGATTGCAGACAAGCAGGTGAAACGCACCCTCGAATCCGTCAATGGAGTGGGTCAGGTCGATCTTGGCGGCGGTCGTGCGCGCGAAGTCCACGTTGTTGTAGATATCGAGAAGCTGAACGCGTACGGACTGTCGATCGATCAGGTGCGAGACGCCATCATCAAGGAGAACGTTGAAATTCCGGGCGGCACGATCGAACAGGGCAAGTCGGAACTTCTTCTCAGAACCTTAGGACGGGTCGATGCGACGGATCAGTTCAATTCTATAGTCATCGCCACGGTGAAAGGGACGCCGATCAAGATTTCGGACATCGGCTACGCTGAAGACTCGACACAACGCGCGACCAGCGCGGACTTTATGGACGATGGAAAGCCTGCCGTGACGCTCGACATCCGGCGCGCCATCGGTGAAAACACGATCAAGGTGGTGGAAGGTATTAAAGACAAGCTGAGCTCGATTCAGTCCACTCTCCCGAAGAACGTCACGGTGACCACGATTCGGGACGACTCGCGTTTCATTTACGCGTCGATTGCATCGCTCGAGGAACATCTGTTGTGGGGAAGTCTGTTGTCCGCGGTTGTCGTCATGTTCTTCATCCGGAACATCCGCGCGGTGATCATCTCAGCGATTGCGATTCCCGCTTCCATTATCTCGACGTTCACCTTGATGCGGATGATGGACTTCACCTTGAACAACATGACCCTACTCGGTCTGACGCTTGCGGTCGGCCTGGTGATCGATGATGCGATCGTCGTTCTGGAGAATATTTTCAGGCACATCGAAGAGAAGGGCCATAAACCATTCGAAGCTGCAATTCAGGGAACGCGTGAAGTCACACTGGCCGTGATGGCAACCACGCTTTCGCTCGTTGTGATTTTCCTTCCTGTCGCTTTCATGACGGGTTACACGCGGCGGTTCATCAATCCATTCGGCTGGACGATGGCGTTTTCGATCATTGTCTCCATGGTCGTGAGCTTCACGTTGACGCCGACTCTGAGTTCACGTTTTCTAAAGCACTCCGAAACTCCCGCTAACAAAGCAACGAAGGAAAGCTGGTTCTTTCGCAAGATCGACGCCGGATACACAGCCGCGCTGAAATGGTCTCTGGCGCATCCGTTCGCGATTATTGCCGTCGTTTTGATTGCGCTCGGAGCAACCGTGCCGTTGAATCGGATGGTCGGCCGCTCGTTTATTCCGAACGAGGACATGGGCGAGCTTACCGTGCATATCGACAGCCCTGAAGGCACGTCGCAGCAGGGAATGGCGGAAATCGCAACCAGCGTCGCCAAAGAGCTGCGACCGATTGAAGGCGTGGCTCACATTTCCACGCTGAGCGGCGCGAACAAGATCACGCACTCCCATCTGCTTGTGCAGTTGTTGCCGCTGGATCAACGCAAGCTCACTCAGGATCAGGTTGTAGCGCGTATGAGAAAAGCGCTTAGCGCGCATCCTTCGTATAAGCCTTCGATCACGATGCGGACGGCGCTTGGCGGCGGCGAGCAGAACTCGTATCCGATCCAGGCGAACCTGCTCGGTCCCGATATGAACAAGCTTGCGGAGTACTCGCTGCGTTTGCTTGAAAAGGCGCAACAGGAGCCGAGCCTGGCGGATCCGAAAGTCAGCGTGAGTATCAGCAATCCGGAGATCCGCGTGAATGTCGATCGAAAACGAGCCGCGGACCTCGGCGTCAGGATGTCGACGGTCGGAAATACGCTTCGGCTCATGGTTTCAGGTGACGACGAGATCACGCGCTACAGGGAAGGAACGGAGCAATATCCGGTCAAGATTCGTGTGTTGGAAAACCAGCGGCGCGATATCGACAGCATCGCCAAGCTGACGGTGCCGTCGACGACAGTCGGTCCGGTGCGCATCGACAACATCGCACGTCTCGAACGCGGTACAGGCCCAAGCACGGTTCAGCGCTTCAACCATCAGTATTCGATTCAGCTGAACTCCGACGTCGCGCCCGGACACGCGCTGGATGAAGCGTCGGGCGCCGTGCGCCGGTTGATCGGCGATTTGCAGATGACTCCGGAATACAGCGCGAAACTGGCGGGTCAGACCAAGATACTTGACGAGACAACCAACAACCTCATCATGGCAATCGCGCTCGCGAGCATATTTGTTTACATGGTGCTGGCAGCACAGTTCGAGAGCTTTGTTCAGCCGCTGATCATGATGGTCGTTTTACCCGTCTCGGTTCCGTTCGCACTCTTCACCTTGTGGAGCACTGGAAGGACGCTGAACCTGTGGAGCGCGCTCGGTGTGCTGCTGCTCCTTGGCATCGTCAAGAAGAATGCTATTTTGCAGGTCGATTATGCGAACGTCCTGCGCGCGCAGGGTGTGCCGTTGAAGGAAGCCATCGTCGAGGCCTGCCGGACACGGCTGCGTCCGATTCTGATGACGACATCGTCGATCATCGCAGGTTTATTTCCAACCGCACTGGGATTGGGGATCGGCGGAGCACAACGATCTGCAATCGCAGTGACCATCATCGGCGGCCAGTCTTTGTGTTTGTTCCTGACCCTTCTGCTGGTGCCCGTGGCATACGTGAAGGTGGACGCCATCGAACAAACGGTGTTGGGGCAAAGCTCCAGGCGCTGGATCTCGAGAGTTATCGCGTCCACAGTCGGCCGCACCCGTCCGGTTACCGCCGGCTCGGACGACTAGTTCTCCGGCCAAACATCCTTCTTTCAGCCCTGCCATCGTTGAACGCCGCCTGGGACGAGCAACGAGCGGTTATTTCACGCCGGCGGACTTGTCGAACGGTGATTAGTGGTGTCACGAAGCCCGTCGCTGCGCTCCGGGTTCTGACAGTTTTCGCGGTAACGTACAGAACCCAGAGCGCAGCGACGGGCTTCGTGACACCACCTTACTGGTTTTGCGGACCCGTGACGGTGACCTTGAGATCTTTCTCGGTGAATGACGCGCCGTCTTCGGCATAACCGCGTACCAGGTACACGCCGGGTTTGTCGAACGTCACAGAGGTGGAGGTCTGTCCTTCTTTAACGGTTGTTGTGCTTTTCGAGAATTTTGCCGTACCCGGACCCTTCCACTGCACCCACGTCACTTTCAAGCACGAGCTATCCGCCGGACACTCGCCTGGTGACGGAAGTTTCGTGACTCCTGCCACGCCGCCGCCGCGATTCACACGCGGTTTGGGATTACCGTCGTCGCTCACAGTCAGGGACAAGGTGACGGCGGCCCCAACAGCGGCGGTCTGGTCCGGCGAGGCGTTGAGGATGGAAGGCGGCTCATTTCCGGGCTCATCGAAATCGACGGCGGTCCGCTTCATCCGATTGGCGGAGATGGTGTGTTCGTCGATCTCCCATACCGGCCACAGCGAACCGAATGCCTTGAGCGTTGACCCGTGCGCGGTCACCGTCCACACGAGATCTTTGTCCTTCGGCCAATCCGCAGCCAGCTTTACTTTGAAAACAAATTCCTGGCGGCGTGTCTGAAAATATTCCGGCTGCCCGAGATCTTCGTTCTTATCACCGAACCCGTTATTCGCTCCGACCGGGATGTTGAGTTTTTCTTCGAAGTTTCGATTGAGATATCCGAACCACATGAAGTAGGAGCCGTCCGGATTGCGTGACCAGCCTTCATAAACCGGCTGCAGGTTTTGACCGGAATTGTAGCGGGCCGGGTAGTCCTGCGCTTGAAGGACGGATACGGTGATGGCGCACCACACAAAAAGCACGGCCGGCTTCCTGAGCGTCATATCCTCACCTAATCCTGGTTCGTGTGAGCGCGGCGCTCGTCCGTCATCTTTTTGAAATCGGACTCGTCGAGATAAGTCCAGGTCACCCACGCGAATGCCATTTCGTCGATGGTGCGCTGACCGTACCCGACCCAATTCCTCGGATCGGGATTGCTACGCTGCGCCGCCGTATTGTCGTGCCACAAAATCGAGTGGAGCACAGTTCCGGCAGGCAGCAGAGGCGTCACGTCATCGGCGTAGTTGTAGACCTTGTGCCAGTTGAAATCGAATTTGACGCAGTTCAGTGTCTGGACATTGTTGTTCGGCAGGATCGCTTCCAGACACATTCGTTTGCCTCGGTTGTGCATGTGCGCCTGGATCGCGGTAATCCTGGCGGGCTTGTTGAATCGGAAATACCCATCGTGCCGGCTGATGGAATTGGGCGGAATATCGAGATCCGCGCTTGCCTGCGCGATCTGCAGGGAAATTTGGTGATACTTCGGCACGTAACCCTTCGGATAAAACTTCAGGCCAACGCGGGTGCGGTCTCTGGTCTCCTTTCCGCTGGAGTGATAGTGAAGGTTAAAACGGATCTTTGCTCCGGCTTTCACCAGTTTGCCGGTACCCTCGGGCAAGATGTCGCCGTTCTTTCCGACCGCATATTCGTTGAGGAAGCTCTCGTTGTTTGTGGGCCGATCGGCGTCGCGTCCGAAAAGGACCTCGTCTTCGGTAACGTCCTGGATGAGATACGTGAGCAGGTGATGTACGACGCTTCGGGAGCCCGGCCCAGGTCGTGCTTCAACGGCCTTGAGATAACGATCCTCGGTGAGTCCGGAATCGGCAATGTAGTCGATCCACAGATCGCCGGCATTTGCGGGGACAACGTGCTCCTTCGGTATCTCCACGATCAGATCCGGAGTTCCGATGTGCCACTGCTCATCGTCGACAAACGTCTTCGGCGGCGGCATGTCGGCAGGATTGCCGCGAGGCGCACCGGCATCAACCCAGGCGCCGATCGTTGCGATCTCCTCGTCTGTCAGCGATGGGTCATCTTTAAATTTGGTGATGCCGATGTTGCGCTCGATATGCCACGGCGGCATCTCGCGAGCGGCTGTCCGGGACTTTATTGCGCGAACCCAGGGTCGTACGTCTTCGTAAGTCATCAGCGACATCGGGCCTTGCGCGCCGGGATGATGACAGTTTTGGCAGGAACGCTGAAGAATGGGCATCACGTCTTTGGCAAACGTGACTTCCTTTTTCGCAGCAGGCGTTGGAGCTTGAGCGAGACTTACTGCTGCGAGCACCGCAAATCCGCCGGAAACGACTGCGAGTTTCTTCCACGTGGGTTTCATGGAATGCCTCCTCTATGGCCTTTTCGGAAGTACGACCTTTTGCGCGTCAAACAGTTTCACGTCGTAGTTGTTCGAGACAACCACTTCAGTACCGGAGAGCTCGACGGTCTTGCCGATGTAGGTAACGAGCTTTGCGTATTTGTTCTTTTCAAGCTCGCCGACAATCTTGAACAGCCCGTCACCGTCGGTGAGAATGCCGAGCGATCCGCCTTTGGACACGCAGTCCTTAGCACACATGATGTGTGCCGCGCCCGTGCTTCCCGCCACACCTTTCTCTTTGTAGCAGGAGATCTCCATTATTTCGCCTTTGAGCGTGCGAGGCGCGCTCCTGCTGATCACAGGACCGATACCGGATTGCGTGCCTGGACTTGCACCTTGCCACAACAGAATCAGGATCAAAGCAGCGGCTTTGCCAATCATCGGTTGCTCCCGTCGAAACGTTCTTTCGCAAAAGATTTATTGAATCGTTTTCTACCCCCGGTTGCCGGACACTGTCAAGGAGAAGCGAGGTTCCGCCGGACCGCCGTTAGAAATTGGGCTTCGCACAGAAGTACGTGCGTAGCGGCTTACTCCGCGCGCAGGACTTTCACCGCCTCGAGCCGCAGGGCGCGGTACGCGGGCACCAGGCTGGCGATCAGTGCAACAAGGGTCAGCGTCGCCGCGGCGGCGGCAAGCATCAGCGGGTCGGATGCGCTCACGCCGAAGACCAGCGTTTTCATGAGCTGCGCCGACGCGAGCGCGGCGACGATTCCGGCAGCGATGCCTACAAGTACGGGCGACATGCCCTCGACGATCACCAGACGGAGCACGTCGCCTGTTTGCGCGCCAAGCGCCGTTCTTATTCCGATCTCGCGGCTACGGCCGCGCACGATATACGAGAGCACGCTGTAAATGCCGACGGCCGCAAGCAACAGTGCGACTCCGGCAAACACTCCGAGTAGCAGCGCACTGACGCGCTGTGACGTCAGTTTTCCATCCAGCACTTGCACCATCGTCCGGATGTCTGCGACCGGCTGGTCTGGATCGATGGCGCGGATTGCCGCTTCGGCAGGCCGTGCGAGCGTCGCGGGCGGCACCGACGTCCGTATGGCGAATGTCGCTTTGGCGTATTGGTCGCGCGTGTAGAAGTACACCGTGGGTGTGGGGCCTTCAATCAGATTCCGCTGTTTGACGTCGCCGGCAATGCCGACCACCTCCCGAAGCAACGTCCTCGATAGGCTCGGCAGCATGGCGCGCCGTCCGATCGGATCGACTGCCCCCCAATAGAGCTTCGCCGCTTCCCGACTGACGAGCGGCCCCTCGCTATCCCTTTCGAGGACGTCGCGTCCCTGCAGCACCGGCATTCCCATCCCGCACAGGTAGCCGGGCGTGACCTGTCGTACCTGCACGGCCACCCGCTGAGGCGCGTATCCCTCGGGCACAAGAGCCTGTGCCGATCCTCCGTCGGAGAAAGGCAGGTCGTCGATTGTTCCCGCAGCCTCGACACCCGGTAGTGCTCGAATGCGCTGCAGCGCTGCCTCGAAGAATGCCGACCGCTGCGCCGGTGTGGGGTAGCGCGCCTCTACCAATCTCACACGCATCGTGAGCACGTTGTTCGGATCGAAGCCGGTGTCAACGTGCCTCAGCGTCAGCAGGGTCTGGATCATCACGCCGGCGCCCATCAACAACACTAAGGACAGTGCGACCTCGCATGCGATCAGCGCGCGGCGGGTGCCCACACCGATCGCACTCTCGCCGCGCCCACCCTCCTTGAGCGCATCATTCAGGTCGGACCGGCTCGCGCGCACCGCCGGCAGCGTCCCGGCGAGTATGCCGGTGAGCATCGACATTACCAAGGCGAACAGCAGTACTCGGGCGTCGATCGAGATTTCCTCCGCTCTCGGCACCTGGCCGGCGAGCAGCGTCGAGACGGACGTCAGTGTTCCGTACGCGAGCAGAAGCCCGAGCGTGCCGCCGGCGGCTGCGAGCAGCAAGGCTTCGGTCAGCAGCTGCCGAAACACGCGTCCACGTTCAGCGCCAAGCGCGAACCGAATCGCGACCTCCTTTCTCCGAGTCAGAGCGCGAGTGAATAGCAAGTTGCCGACGTTGGCGCAGGCGATGAGCAAGACCAACCCGACCGCGCCGAGCAGCAAGAGAAGCATCGTGCGGCTATTGCCGACGATTTCCTCCTGCATCGGGATGACCACGGCTCCCCAGCCTTGTCCGTCCGTTTGGGGAAACTCACGCGCGAGCCGTGCGGAGATCGCGTCCATCTCGGCTTGCGCCTGCGCCAGGTCGACATCTCGCTTCAGACGCGCGACGCCGTCCCGATTGTGATTCCCGCGGTCGGCGCGCTGCTCGTCGGTGAGTGCGAGCGGGACCCAGACGTCGCTCGCCATCCCGGTCCATGACGCAACCGAAGCACTGGCCGGCATGATGCCGACGATGGTGTACGCTTCGTCATTGAGCTTTAACGTGCGGCCAATTGTGTCAGCGGCGCCGCCGAGTTCGGCTTTCCAAAATGAATCGCTCAGGATCACCACGTACTTCCCGCCTGGCGAATCTTCCTCGGGACGAAAAGCACGTCCGAGCGAGGCGTGAGCGCGCACGATTTCGAAAAAACCGGCGCTCACGAGGGTCGCACGTACGATTCGCGCGGTGCCCGTGCCCGTGAGCGCAAGCTCTCTGAGGCCGCAGCACTGATAGATCGCCATACCCTCGAACGACTGGGCATCCCGCTGCCAGTCATAGAACTTGCCGGGCGATACCTCAAAGGGTCCACCGCCCGGCGTCCTGGTGAAGATCCGCACTAGGCGTTCCGGCTCCTCGAAAGGCAGGGGACGCAGCAGCACCGCGTTAACGATACTGAAGATCGCGGTGGTCGCGCCGATGCCAAGCGCGAGCACCCCGACGACCGCCACTGCGAACGATGGTGTCCGCGACATCGTCCGGAACGCATAATGAAGGTCGGCCAACAACGTACGCATCGTCGGGTCTCCTTTTGACGATTCATGTAGCAATGAACTGGGGTGAACGGTTGGCGGCGCAGCCAGGCAGCGCAACGTCTGCCACCAGAACCATGCGTGGCTCGCGAGTGGCGAATCGACGCGGCGCTTCCGGAACTCTTCTTCAAGATCCCCGACGATGAAGTCGCGCCAGTCGGCGGACAGCCGTCTGGTCAACAGCCAGATCGCGAGCCGTGACGGATCGGTCGTCGTTTTCATTTCAGCTCCAGCCGGCTCTGGAGGCCGTCCGCCATTGCCATGAATGCACCGTACGCCTGGCGCAGCGCCGCGATACCTGAGGGGCGCAGCGCATAGAATTTCCGGCGGCGGCCGCCCCGCTGCGGTGTGGGATCGCCGACCGAGGATTTTAGAAAGCCCTTGCTCTCGAGCCGATCGAGGGTTGTGTAGACCGCATTGATCGACACATCCCGCCCCGAGCGCGCGTGAATCTCTTGCCGGATGGCGGCTCCGTACGCGGAGTCCTGAATCTCGAGACGTAACACACCCAGAAGCACGAGCTGCTCGAAATCGCCGAGCACCAGTGCCTTGCGTTTAAACCACATTGTGGGTGATATTACCACGGCAAGGGCGTTGGTGAGGCAACCGTCAAGGTTCAGAAGACCGCTTGTATAATCCGCTACTTTCCGATAAAAGCGTCATCACGGTAGCTGATCCCTTCACTTAAAGTGGAGCCCCGACTGTGTCTAACCATGACGAATCATTGGCGTCAAGTCGAGAACCTGTTCCATCAGGCGAAGCAGTGTGCTGAGAGCGATCGCGCGGCTTTTCTGGATCGCGCGTGCGGAGACGATGCAGAGCTGCGGCAGGAAGTGGAATCCCTGCTCGCGCAAAGAACAAGTGACTCCTCGTTGTGGCGGCTTGGCGCCCTTGAGGAAATAAGCAAGGAGTTTTCTCAAAACCGGCACGGCATTGTTCAAGGCGATCGGTTAGGTTCATATGTCATCGTTTCGCTTTTGGGCAAGGGCGGAATGGGCGAGGTTTATCGTGCGCGGGACACGAAGTTGGGACGCGACGTAGCGATCAAGATCCTGCCGCCCTCTCTGGCATTGGACCCCGAACGGGTTGCTCGCTTTGATCGGGAAGCGAGGCTGCTCGCGGCCTTAAATCATCCGAACATTGCGACGATCCACAGCCTTGAAGAGTGGGACGGCCGAAAGTTTCTCGTACTCGAATTGGTCGAAGGCGAAACATTGGCCGATCGGCTGAAGAGAGGCCGAATCTCCGTTGAAGAAAGCCTCCGGATTGCGGGGCAGATCGCCGAGGCTCTGGAAGCCGCGCACGAGAAAGGTGTGATTCATCGTGATCTAAAACCCGCGAATATCCAAATCACAGATCATGGGCGCGTGAAGGTGCTCGACTTCGGCTTGGCGAAGGTCTTTACCGAAACGACAGGAACTGATGGATCACCAACGATAACCAGTGTGGCTACGGTACAGGGTCTCGTGCTCGGCACTGCAGCCTACATGTCTCCCGAGCAGGCGCGAGGCAGCGCCATTGACCAGCGGACGGACATTTGGGCTTTCGGCTGCGTTCTTTACGAAATGGTGACCGGCAAAAGTCTGTTCCTCGAAAAGACCGTCACCGAAACGATTGCTAAGGTCCTGGAAGGACGCATCGATCTCGACACAACTCTGCACCAGGTTCCACCGGCTATATCTCGGCTGATCCACCGGTGCTTGCAGAGAGATCCGCGAGAGCGCCTGCAGCATATCGGTGATGCACGGGTTGAGATTCGCGAAGTACTTTCCGGATCTGCCGCGCACCAAACAGAGAAGCGTGCTGTGCTCGCCCCACGTTCGCGCAGTCTGGTGTGGATCGGCGCCCTGATTGTCATTGCGGGTGTGATGGGATGGTTCCTGGCGCATCGAACAATTCCCGGGCCGGCTCCGGTCACAACGCGGTCCTTCATCGGGCCGATTGCAAAGCCAGCGGTCCAGACGTTCGGTATGCGGCATGTCGCGGTATCCGGTGACGGCACGCGCCTCGCTTACATTTCAGACAGCCAAATATTTCTCCGCCGGATGGACCGCACGCAGGCCGTACCCGCTGGCCCTCCTGCTACGGCCATAGCGAATCCTTTTTTCTCAACGGATGGGAACTGGCTGGCATTTGCCGACTACTTTGATCTCAAGAAAGTGTCTGTCAGCGGGGGCGCAGCAGTTTCGATTGCGTCGGTTACAGGGCGCAATTTCGGAGGAACGTGGGGCCCGGACGGCACAATCATCTTTGCAACGGACTCGGGTTTGTTCCGTGTATCGGATCAAGGCGGAGAGCCGAAACTTTTGCTCGCGCCCGAGCATGAAGGTCTGTTGCTCGTGTGGCCCGAGTTCATGCCTGACGGACGCTCGCTCCTCTTCACCAGACTGCCTGCAGGCTCTGTCGAAGCTGCCGAAATCGTGTTCCTGGATTTGAAAACCTTAAAATCGACAGTTGTCGTCCGCGGCGGCACCGGCGCGCAATATCTTCCGGACGGGTACCTTGTGTATGCGAGTTCACGAGGGTTGCAGGCGATTGCGTTTGATCCGCAGAGCGGTAAGCCGCTATCCGAGGCCGTTGTCATTCCAGATGTCGATATGAAAATCGCTGCGGATGACGGAGCAGCGGATTTTGCCGTGTCTCGTAATGGAACGCTGCTTCATCTTCCGCCTGTAGAGTCGCGACTCTCTCAACTCGTTTGGGTGGATCTGAAAGGACAAGAAGAGGTGATTCGGACAGTACCTCCGGGCATCTACAGATATGTCCGTCTTTCGCCCGACGGAAAACGCATTGCCGTCGATATTGGGGGCGCCAACCGCGATATTTATATACTGGACCTGGAACGAGAAAGCCGCGTCCGGTTGAGTGAAGGACCGAACGAGGAGCTGTTGCCAGTATGGAGCGCCGATGGACGCCGGGTGTATTACAGCTCCAACCGCCGCGGATGGGACTGGGCCTGAAGAATTGCTGATCGACAACGCAGACGTTCATATGCCGATGTGGCTTGCTCCTAAGAATCGACTGTTATTCTTCAAAGGACCATATCAGGCCGGCGACGTTGGTTCAGTGGACCTTGACCATCCAACAAGCGTTGAGTGGCTGTTGCACAGCACCAAATATACGGAACGCAATCCGGCCGTATCGCCCGACGGAAACTGGATCGCCTACGAATCGGATGAGTCCGGCCAGATTGAAGTGTGGGTGCGGCCTTATCCTGACGTCGACAAAGCCAGAATACCGATTGGTCCCGGTATGCACCCGCGTTGGTCGCCGCGAGGCAACGAACTGTATTACCGAAATCCTGAGTGGGGCATGATGGCCGTATCCGTTCAGGTTTCATCAGAGTTCCGTGCTGGAACTCCTCGCCTGCTGTTTTCAAACAATCGCTTCGGCGCCGAAGGTGGCGTCGAATACGACGTCGCTCCGGACGGACGGTTCCTCATGCCGCAAAAGATCGGAGACCCCGAAGACTCACAAATCATGATTTCGATCGCGCTCAACTGGCGCGAAGAACTCAAAACCATGCTGCGACATTAAACACGTCATGAAAGGTTCATGACGTGTTCCGGCCGATGCTATTTCGGTCCTGTTTTTTTCACTCGTGTCGCTGCGTAGATATCGGCGGCGCCCTCGCTACCGGGACGGTTTGAGCCGAAATATAAGGTCAGCGCATCCCAACTCAAGTACGCCCGCGTTTCACTTGCTGCGCTGTTCACGTGGGGTCCGGCATTTATAGGAACAGACCAGGGTTGCGTCGTGCTGTCGCGCGTTGCGGTCCAAATGTCGAACGATCCGAATCCACCGGGCCTATTGGAATCGAAAAAGATCTCGAGGCCATCGCGGCGCACATTGGGACGGAAGTCCCCAAACTCGGTGTTCACGCCCGGCGCAAGTTGTGGCGGCGCAATCGATCCGTCGGGCAGCACTGCGCTGATGTAGATGTCGCTGTCACCCGAAACCGCTCCGGGAGGGTCTGCTGCGAATCCTCCCGGCCGTGTACTGGAAAAGTAGAGTTCGCGTGTTCCGCCGTCATACTCGACCAGAAACGGGCTTGCTTCGTCCGCGGGGCTGTTGATCTCACATCCAAAGTGTTCGGGAATACTCCATCCATTGTTGATGTGATTCCGAGACAGGTAAATGTCGGATCCGCCGCATCCACCAGCTTTTGTACTGACGAAAAGAAGGCCATGGCCATCTCGAAGCGGCGACGGACAAAACTCGTCAGCTGCAGTGTTGATGGGCGGCCCGAGATTGGCTGGCGCGCCCCAGGGATCGTTTGTGCTCTCGCGGCTCGATACCCAGATATCCAGTCCGCCCATGCCGCCCGGTCTATTGGATGCCATGTAGAGCAGCAATCCGTCTCTGGACACGGCCGGACAGCCATCTTGAAATGCCGTGTTGAAGTTTGGATCGGTGCCGGGAAGGCTCTCGACGTTGACGGCAGGCGCCCAATCGTTGAACGTCATGGCCTGGATTGTCACAACGCCGGCAAGTACGAGCGATACAAGAATCACGTTTGGAATTCGCATTTCGGAGACCTCCTTCAAAGTTGTTCCCATTCGTATAGGCGTGAAGTGCCGCTCTCGGCGGTAAACGGACTGCAGAGATTTTTTAATCCATTGGCAAAATCACGGGTCGTTGCGATCATGTGACCGCGTGGAAGGGAATAGCGATCCAAACGTGACCGACTTGCTTTTGGCCTGGGGAGCTGGCGACGCGGCTGCCCTGCATCGTCTGGCGCCACTGGTGTATCAGGAACTGCACCATCTGGCGCACATTCACATGAGTGGGGAGCGCGAGGGCCATCCTTTACAGACGTCGGCGCTGGTTAACGAGGCATACCTTAAATTGATCGACGTTCGCCGCATACAGTGGCAAAACCGCGGTCATTTTTTCGCGATGGCCGGCAGGTTGATGCGACGAATTCTGGTCGACGCCGCTCGTAGTCGGCGTTATCTGAAACGAGGCGGCGCGTCGGAACACGTCGATTTTGATGAGAATCTGACGATTTCTTCCACCCAGCCGCACGGGCTGGTGACGATCGACGACGCGCTGAATGCACTCGCTTCCGTCGATGCGCGGAAGGTTCAGATCGTTGAAATGCGATTCTTCGCAGGTCTCGAGATCCGGGAAATCGCCGAGGCCCTGGATGTTTCTCCGGAGACCGTGCGCCGGGACTGGCGACTCGCCAAAGCATGGCTGCGGCGCGAGATCGGGCAAACCGGGAACCGCTGACACGCCATGCGCGGATACGATGACGCGCAATCAAACCGTTGGACGTGCTCCAGTGTGAGATTTCGATGCGGCGAACGTGTCACCGATCTGCTTTTCCAGACGGGATTGTTTGCGGACGAACTTGTTCAGCGGTGCTGATTACTCCTCATACGCCGCAGTATTTGTCTAGTTCCCTATTGAGAAAGGCGAAAGTGAGTGAAGCTCCTGACGAGCGATTCTGATGCTATGGGCATTCGCGTGCGTATTTCCGTTTGAGACCGCGCGGGGGTAGAACTATCATGCTGCCCGGAAAATTTAACCAGCACGATGGTTTAATGTGCCGGGTTCAGACAGCCCCGGTCTATTTTCCAGCCGCAGAACGAACACTAATCGATCACAGGAGAAAGACATGAAGCGCGTGACAGGCATCGGCGGCATATTCTTCAAATCGGCAGACCCCAAGAGCCTGGGCGTTTGGTATCGCGACCACCTTGGTTTGGACGTGACCGACTGGGGCATGGCCATATTTCAGTGGGGCGGCCCTGAAAGTTCGCCGGGAATGACCGTTTGGAGCCCATTTGCCCAGGACACAAATCGCATGGAGCCGAGTTCCGCGTCCTTCATGATCAACTTCCGCGTGGCGGATCTGGACGCACTTCTCGCGGCGTTGCGCACTGAAGGTTGCAATGTCATCGACAAGACAGAGAACTCGGAATACGGCAAGTTTGGCTGGGTTATGGACCCCGACGGCAACAAAATTGAGCTTTGGGAACCTCCAGCAGGCGAGTAAGCCGACGCCCCTTCGAGGCGCGGCTCAATTTGATAAATTTACAGGTAAAATTCACGTTGGAGATCGGACATCCCGACATTTGACGTATTGCGGACGCCGCTTCTGAATACGTCAACTGTCGGGATGTCCCATCTCCAACGTCAACTTTCCTCGTTAGATTTCTCCGATTGCACTCACTGAACGGGAAACACGCATGACCCCGTATTAAAGTGGGACCGCGGAGCCAAATGGGCCCGGGTTTTACGCGAGCGGAGGAATTCGATGATCCCAACCTATTTCATTCGGAAGCCTGGCGCTGTTGCAGTCACAATGCTGCTTTACGTTGGGACTTCTCATGCCCAGGGCGTAGCTGGTGCTGCCCGTGAATCCCGGGCGAAGCAGCAGTTGGAAACAGGCCGCAACGTGTTGACGAACAAAGATGCGCCTGCGCCAATTCCTGCCGCAACGCCACCGTCGTCATCCCCGCAACCGGCCCCCCCGCAGCCTGCCCATAGCGCTGCGGCCCCGGCTCGCCACGAAATTCCGTATGATCCCTACGAAGGCTCGGCGCAGCGCGTGATCATCAATGTCACGTTGAACGGCAAGGTACAGGCTCGACTTGCCGTGGATACGGGCGCACCACAAACCGTTATTTTCGGTGCGCTTGCCGAGCGACTTGGCCTCCTGAACGAAACGTCCGCCGGTGTTTGGACTAGGGCCGGTGGTATCGGCGGAAGCACGCCGGCGATCCGCACGATCATCGAAACGATTCGCGTTGGCGATATCGAGCAGCAATTCTTTCCAACGACGATCGTCCCCGAACTGTCTTCTGCATTCGAGGGACTGATCGGCATGGATTTTCTCTCCCTTTTCGTCATGCACATTGAACCCCCACGCCGCCTGATGATCCTTGAAGATGTCCCTCCCGCGTCGATAGTGTACGGACAAAGAAACGAACGATGGTGGCGATCAAACTTCAAGGAGTTCGCAATCCTGCGCCGCGGCTGGCACGACTACGCGGAGCGGCTTAAGAAAGCAATTGACAGCTCCAATATTGCGGCCGGCGGCGAGATCGACGACGCGCGGCTGATGCTGGACTTCGCCCGGAGGCAGGACCTCGAGGCCCAGCGTTTGTTTGATCAGCTGAACAACCGTGCCATCCGCTACGTCGTGCCCATGAACTGGCGGGAATACTAGCGCATATTCTTACGAGATCGTGCCACACATATCCGCATTGTAACAATGAAATCGGTAGCGGCAGCCGTAGGCGCCGGCTTCAGCCCGCGCGTGCGCGAAGCGCAGGGTATTTGACGAATTCTTGAGGTCGATTACAACTGTCGTGCCGAGGTGACATCAAACACCCTGCGCCTATCGGCGCACGCTCCGGCTGAAGCCGGCGCCTACAGCGTGAACGTCTTTGCGTCCGAACTTTCTTCTTTGCGGCTGAACTTTCCTCTTTACGGTTGAACTTTCCTCTTTGCGGCGGAACTTTCTTCTTTGTGGCAGAACTTTCCTCTTTGCCGCCGAACTTTTTTCTTTGCCGCCGAACTTTCTTCTTTAAGGTCTACTGACTGCCCATGACCGGGCCGGCCTTTAGTTGCCTTTCGAAAAACTCCTCCGCGCGTTTCCAGGCATCGCGAAGCACGATATCGCGGCGGAAGAAGTGGATCTCTCCGGGATAAATCTGCGACTCGAAGGGCTTACCCAGCTTGATCAGAACATCGAACAATCGCAGCGAGTCCGTGAACGCCACATTTCGATCGTTCGTTCCATGGAGTATGAGCAATGGCCGCACGAGCTTGTCCATGTGCTGGATCGGTGCCGAGATGTTGTAGATGTCGGGGTTTTGGACTGGCGTCCCCAGGCGTGGAGTCGTATAACCTGCGCCATAAGTTGCCCAATCCACCACTCCGGCGACATCGATTCCGGCGCGCCACAGCGTCGGATCAACCGTCATTGCCTGTAGTGTGAGAAATCCGCCATAACTGAGTCCGAAGACGCCGATGCGATCGGGATCGACATAACTGAGCGTTTTCAAGTAATCGGCACCTGACGCAACGTCCGCGGTGTCGTTGACGCCGACTCCCATATACACACCCGTCGACCAGTCACGACTGTAGCCGGAGCTGCCACGGTAATCGGGCGTCAGCACCACGTAGCCTTGCTGCGCGAAGTACTGGCACAACGAGTAGTACATCCGGTAGCTGCCGGGATGCCATCCCAGGTAGTTCTGATCCGAGCCTGAACCGTGAATCCAAACGAGTGCGGGATTCTTGCGCGACCTATCGATGTTTTTGGAAACCATCAATGTCGCGGGCACGGGCTTCTTATCCAGACGGCTGGGGAACGAAACGGCTACAGGCGGCGTCAAGTCCGCTTTGTTGAGTCCGGTCGGCATCGAGTCGCTCAAGCGCGTGAATGTAGCGCCGGTTCGAGCCGGCACCGAGTAGATGTCGAGTGAGTTTTCAACATCGGTTCGATGAAAGACGAGATTGGCGCCATCGGGAGAAAATGCCGCATCGTAGTTCACGCCGTGAGCCGTGACGATCTGATCCGACTTTCCCGTCGCGACGTCGAGAATGTCGATGAACCGCTCCATCTGATTTCCCGCCACCGTCCGGTGATAAACGATCTTCTTGCTGTCCGGCGACCAATTACCCAATCCGGCAAGAAAACCGCCGGACGTGAGTTGCTTCGCCTGCGACTCGGCCGTCGCGTTGACCGGCATCACGTAAATGTGAATCCAACCGCTCTTGTCACTGATGAACGCGACGGACTTGCCGTCCGGCGAAACCACAACCTTATTGTCGCGTCCCGTGGGAGAAAACCATCGCTCGTCGTAGTCGCGCCACAACGTGCGAGGTGGCCCGCCGACCGCGGCAGTTTTGATTTCCCGGACTTTGCCGTTTGCCGAACCTTCCGTCCAGATAAGGTTTCCTTCGGCAGTAAACTGCACCGAGCCTGGATTGCCGACGATGGGAATCCAGTTGATATCGCCACCGTAAACCGAGACAACCCCGAGCTTCCGGTCGACGGCGCCGCCCGCGACGACTCCGTTGCTGTTGCCGACGAGGCGCATCCGATCACCATTGAACGGCAGAATGACGCCGTCGCTCGGAGCGCCGCCACCGCCGCGCGCTCCACCGCCGCCGCCTCCGCCGGCTGTGAAAGCAATCCACTGGCTGTCCCGAGAGAAGACGGGACCGCTCGCCGTCGTCGGATCGAGTCCGGTCACAGGACGCTGCGCCTTCGTCGCGATCGACGCAATCCAGATCTGGCCGGCACGTGTAAATGCGATGAACTTGTTGTCATTCGAGAGAGTGAAGTTGGCGGCATCGCTCAAAGTGCCGTACCGCGCGGGTCTTGGGGGAGTGGCGGCCGGAGAAACCGTGTAGAGCACACCGTCTCTGGTGAACAGAATCTCATTCGAAGACAACCAGGTGAAGGCATTGACATCGGACGTCCGGATGTCCGGGTCGACCGGAAAGTCGGTTAATGAAACCGGCTTCTGTCCCGGTGTCACGACGAAAAGATCCTGCTTCCCCCACGAATCCCAGAGGAACGCGACCATCTTTCCGTCCGGCGACCAGGCCGGGCTCGCGGGATACTTGATCTGCGAGATCCGATCAATCGTGATGCTGCCTCGCGGCGCTTCGACGGCAACAATGAGTCGCGCAAAGCCGGCAAGCAGCAATACCGAAAGGGCAAGTCTTTTCACAATCACGGTGCAACCTCCGCTGAAATTGGCCTCAAAACTCAAAACGCAGACCGAACTTGACGAACCTTTGACTGAGATTCGTCTGAGGTCTTTTGAAACTTGTGCTCAGCGTGAATACTCCCGCCGATGAGCCACTTCCGATATCGGGGACCATCCCGGTGATCGTCCCTTTGTTGAAGACGTTGTAAAGATCCATCGCCGGCTCTATGCGGTATCTGTCGCCAAAATTCCTCTTATAGCCGAACCGCATGTTGAATACGTTGACATTCGGCAATCGCTGGTCGCCGCGCCGGATGAGCGGGACAGTGACGCTATTCTGCGTCAGGCTGACCACTCCGCCGCCGGCGCTCGTGCCGGCGCGGAACAGAGCCTGCGGAGTGAAAGGATAACCCGTGTAATGTTGAAAGTTGCCGCTGGTCGTAATACCAAAAGGCAGATTGTACGTGCCCGCGAGCTTGAACATATACGTCGGATCGTTGTCCAGATTCGCGTTGTTGCGGTAGATGTCACGATTGGGATCGTTCAGGTCGTCACCGGTCTCATTGAAAATGGTGCCTTTCTTCCGTTGAACCGTGAACCCGCCGAGCACCTGCCAGTTTTGCGTCATTTGTTTTCTGGCCTCGATTTCGAAGCCGTTATACGCATTCTCGTCCACTTCCGGCGCATTGCGGATCAGGAAGTCCTGCAAGTTGCGCTTCGACGCTGCGAGATTGTAGATGGTCAGCGGTTCATTGGTCAGAGGATTCGTCACGCTGAGCGGGGCGTAATCGCTGCGCAGCGCCGCCCGGTTGACGCGGCTGAAGGGATTTTTGGCGCTGCCGTGAAAGTAGTTCACACTGGCGCGCAGGTTACTCACGATCTGTTGTTCGTAACCGACGCTGAATCCCTGACCGTACGGCCGCGTCAGGCCCGGATCAACACTGGTGAAGACTCCGCCGGTACATGAAACCGGAGTTGCGCTGAGACCCAGAGGATAGTTATCGGCCGCCAGGCTCGTGAACGTATACGTGCAGGTCACCGCTGAATTCGGGTTCAGAGCCGCTGCCAATCGCGAGCCCTCCAGTGCTACAAAACGGTTGAAACCGCCTCGAATCACGGCGCGACCTTTGCCGGTCACGTCATAGGCCACCCCGACTCTCGGCGACGCGTTGTTCCACTTCACGATGTTCTTCGACCGTGCGAACGAACGCTCCGGATAAAACGAACCTGCCGGACTCGATTGTGCGGGAAGAAACGTCAGGAAGTGATCGTAACGCAAGCCTCCATTGATGGTCAGGCGTTTGATGACGAACGAATCCTGAAAAAACAATGCCGATTCGTGACTCTCTTCGAACGATTTCCGTGGCGTGTTGAACAGCTGCGCATCCAGAGGCGAGCCGTTGGACAGTCTTACGTTGAGATCGCGGTATATGTACACCTGATTGCCATTGCTCATGCGCGCGTATTCATAACCGGCACGCATGTTGTGCGAGCCGCCAAGCCAGCGGCTTTTGAAGTACGACAGGTTCTGCGTGCCACGCGTGTGCCAGGTAAAGTTCAGCGTCGCGCCGCCGGGCCGGGCATATTTCGTGGTGTTCAAAACGGTATCGATGACGGCGATAGTTCCGGGTTTTACCTGAGGCTGGTAGTCCTGCGGGAAATGGAGCGTCATGTTTCCCAACCGGCTTTCGAGGACCAGGTTGCTGGTTGGCGTGTAGCTCCACTGCGCCTGGCCGACCCAGGCATGTTCAAGTTGAAGCCCGGTAGCGACATCGTCCACGAAACCGCTGCCCGGACGGTAGTATCGGTTGATGTCGTTATACAACCAGTTCAAGGTCAGCTTCTGACGATTCGTCAACGCAATGTCCGCCCGTGACGTCACATCGCGCTGCAGATTCGTGTCCTGGATTGCGGACCCATCCAGACGTTTCACCGCGGGAACCGCGAGATTGATGTGATACTCGCGGAAGCTGGAGTAGAACCAGAGGCGATCTTTGATGACTGGAAGTCCGAGTTGGATATTACCGTCTCGCATCATCGTGATCTTCGTGCCGCTTTCAACCGGGCGGCCGGCAAAGACCGGGAAATTCGGCTCGCTGGTCAATCCGCTCGTGGTGTAGAACATGGCGGCCTGACCGCGCAGGTCGTTCGTCCCCTGACGAGTGATCATGTTGATCTGAACGCCGCCGACGCCAATTTCCGCCTGCGCGGCCCCCGTCACAACCTGCACTTCCTGGAACGAATCGTTGTCGAAGTAAAACGCGGTCGCGCTGGCGTTGCCGCCGGGCCAGTTCAGATTCAAACCGTTAATGTTATAGACCGTCTGTCCGGTCGAGCCGCGCATCTGAGTTGCGGTCTGCTGGAAGCTTTCCGTGCCGCCGATATCGAATTTTGCCGGCGCCAGACCGGGAACCTGCGCCAGCATCGACCAGGTGTCGCGTCCATGCGGGATTTCTTTAAGGTATTCACTGTCAAACGTCGTGGCCAATGTCGCGCTGCTCACGTCCACGACCGGCGACGACTCCGACACCACTAATTGCTCCTCGAGAGTACCGACTTCCATCGTTACATTGATCGTCGCTGTGAAGTTGGCACGCACTGCGACGTCGTTCTGAATAAGCCTCTTGAACCCGGGAAGGCTGAACGAGACCTTGTAGGTCCCAATCGGAAGTTTATCGATGAAATACCGGCCGTCGTCGGAAGTTACGGCGGTTTGTGGCGCAAACAAGGTCGGTCCTTCGACAGTGACGGTTACTCCAGGGATCAAGGCACGCGAAGCATCGGATACTACACCCGCAACTCGTCCGGTGATTTCGGTTTGACCGAAAGTCAACACCACCATCCCCATGGATACCAGTATCAACACGACGGCACGAAACGTAGCACGGCTCATGGATTCCTCCTCCGGCTAACAGCCAGGAAAAGACGATTCATCTCTGGGGGTGAACTTGTGCGGATTATGAGCCTGAAAATACACCGACATCAATAAAAAAGGCGCGCCTCCGCGCCTCAATCATCCCGTTCGGATAAGCGAATCGGAGCATCAGGAGCGAGAGGTGTACCTCCCGCTCTCCGACTGGAAATGACGAACCTTTCGGCGTAATGATGCGAGTACTACGTCACGATTTGACCCATCTTTTTTTTGATTGCTTCATTTCCCCGGCAAGCTAAGCCCTATCATGCGGATTCAGCAGCAACGGGGTGCGCAGCCGCGGGCGAGGGCTATTGACGTCCACCCGACCCGCTCCGATTCTTGGGGCGACGATAGGACGACCAGCGAAGACCGATAGGAGATTACGTCATGCGAAGAAGCGTCCTGCTCCCGCTAAGTCTAGCCACCCTGTTTGCCGGGGTTTCTCCTTCTTACTCTGCCGGAACGTTTGTAGTATTTACTGGTTATTATCAAAGAACCACGGCGCGTCCTGTAGCGTCGACGGAAACGTTCCAGGCGACACACCCCGGAACCGGCTATACGTTGAAACTGGTCAACGGCGATGAGGGCGCGCATTTCACGCGTGTCACCAGCGCTGCCGTCTCGCTCAACGGTAAACCTGTCGTTGGTCCTTCGGATTTCAATAGCAACCTCGCATTTCTGGAGCGCGAGGTCCGTCTGGAGCAGACGAACCGTCTCACTGTCGAGCTCGCCGGCGCACCGGGTTCCGGCTTTGAGATTGTGATCGAAGGCAAAGACAACGATCGTCCCGTCATTCAGGCCACGGCGACTCCTACGGCGGATCCTTACGGATGGAATAATTCGAATGTGACGGTCAGTTTCGTGTGCAGCGATGCGATATCCGGCATCGCGTCATGTTCGGGTCCGGTGACGGTATCCAGTGAGGGCGCGAATCAGGCCGTGACCGGTACGGCGGTGGACAAGGCCGGCAACACCGCCACTGTCAATGTCAACGTAAGTCTGGACAAATCTTCGCCGGACATTTTGCCGAGTGCATCTCCGGCACCGAATACGGCCGGCTGGAACAACACGGATGTGACCGTCAGCTTTGGCTGTAACGACGCGTTGTCGGGCATCGCCGACTGTTCATCGCCGGTGCAGAAAACAACTCAGGGAGCCGCGCAGGCAACCATCGGAACGGCCACAGATAAAGCCGGGAACGCGAAAAAGGCCGGTATGATGGTCAATCTCGACAAGACTCCTCCGGCTTTGTCCATCGCGTCGCCGCCGCCAACAGTGTCCACTTCCGCACTGACTCTAACGGGAACGGCGTCGGACGGACTTTCCGGACTTAGCAGCGTCACGTGCAACGGCGCGGGCGCCTCGGTTTCCGGAAGCGCCTTCAGTTGCGCGCTCGTTTTGTCGGAAGGACCGAACACGATTAGTGTCTCCGCGTCCGATCGCGCCGGCAATCAGACGACGTCTTCGATCAGTGTGACCCTCAGGACGGTCGTCCCGGACAATGATCCTCCGGTCATACAAGCCACGGCCACACCGTCAGCGAATTCTTATGGTTGGAATAATTCGAATGTGACGGTCAGTTTCGCATGCAGCGATGCGATATCCGGCATCGCGTCATGTTCGGATCCAGTGACGGTATCCAGCGAGGGCGCGAATCAGGCCGTGACCGGAACGGCCGTGGACAAGGCCGGCAACACCGGCACTACCACTGTCAACGTCAGTCTGGACAAATCTTCACCGGACATTTTGCCGACCGTCTCTCCGGCACCGAATGCAGCGGGTTGGAACAACACGGACGTGATGGTCAGCTTTGCGTGTAACGACGCGTTGTCCGGCGTCGCCAATTGTTCATCGCCTGTTCAGAAGACCACTCAAGGGGCTGCTCAGACGATCATCGGAACGGCTGTGGACAAAGCGGGAAACGTGAAAACCGCCACGGTGTCGGTCAATCTCGACAAAACTCCGCCGGCTATGTCCATCGTGTCGCCGCCGCCAACGGTCTCCAGTTCAGGGCTGACTCTGACGGGAACGGCGTCGGATGGCCTTTCCGGAGTATCCGGCGTCACTTGCAATGGCGTCAGCGCTTCGGTTTCCGGGAACGCCTTCAGTTGCGCGCTTAACTTGTCGGAAGGATCGAACACGATTAATGTCTCCGCCTTCGATGCCGCCGGCAATCAGACGACGTCTTCGATCAGTGTGACCCTCAGGACGGTCGTCCCGGACAATGATCCTCCGGTCATACAAGCCACGGCCACACCGTCAGCGAATTCTTATGGTTGGAATAATTCGAATGTGACGGTCAGTTTCGCATGCAGCGATGCGATATCCGGCATCGCGTCATGTTCGGATCCAGTGACGGTATCCAGCGAGGGCGCGAATCAGGCCGTGACCGGAACGGCCGTGGACAAGGCCGGCAACACCGGCACTACCACTGTCAACGTCAGTCTGGACAAATCTTCACCGGACATTTTGCCGACCGTCTCTCCGGCACCGAATGCAGCGGGTTGGAACAACACGGACGTGATGGTCAGCTTTGCGTGTAACGACGCGTTGTCCGGCGTCGCCAATTGTTCATCGCCTGTTCAGAAGACCACTCAAGGGGCTGCTCAGACGATCATCGGAACGGCTGTGGACAAAGCGGGAAACGTGAAAACCGCCACGGTGTCGGTCAATCTCGACAAAACTCCGCCGGCTATGTCCATCGTGTCGCCGCCGCCAACGGTCTCCAGTTCAGGGCTGACTCTGACGGGAACGGCGTCGGATGGCCTTTCCGGAGTATCCGGCGTCACTTGCAATGGCGTCGGCGCTTCGGTTTCCGGAAGCGCCTTCAGTTGCGCGCTCAACCTGGCGGAGGGATCGAACACGATTAATGTGTCCGCCGTCGATGCCGCCGGCAATCAGACCATGTCGTCGGTGAGTGTCAATCTGACCACATTCGTGCCGCCGCCTTTTGGGCCGGCCGCCGTTTCGTGGATCAATGCAGTCGGCGTAGCCACGCCTGGGAACAGTCTGACCAAGACCAATGCCTCCAGTGCGTGGAACTCGGGCGCGGATAGCGCACAGGTGCTGCGCGATGGGTATGGTTTCGTCGAGTTCACGGCGACGGAGACGAATACTGCACGAATGGCCGGCCTCGGCGTGGCGGATTCGAATCAGGATTACACCGACCTGGATTGGGGCGTCCTGCTCCGGAGCGATAGCAGCCTGGCGATCTATGAAAGTGGAGTGTACCGCGGTGAATTCGGCTCGTATGCGGCCGGCGACCGGTTTCGTGTCGAAGTCCGTTACGGAGTGGTCCGCTACTATCGAAATGGAGCACTGTTTTTCACGTCTCCGGTTACCGTCAGGTATCCCACTCGTGTCGATACTTCGCTATTCACTCCCGGCGCTACGCTGAGTGATGTTCGAGTAGGCAACTTTGTTTGGACGGATGGCACCGGCGTACGCATTTCGGGCGAGAGTCTGGTCAAAACCGGCGCCGCCGGGTGGAACGCGGGAGCCGTTTCGACGAACACGATCGAATCCGGTGACGGCTATCTGGAATTCACTGCAAGCGAGACAAATACCCAGCGTGTTGGAGGTCTCGGGAACCTCGTCACGGGAGTGGCTGTCGCCGACATTCAGTTTGGCGTGTTGCTGAACAGCGATGGAACGGTCGAAGTAGTGGAAGGTGGAGCATCGCGCGGCGTTTTCGGTGGATACGTCACAGGTGATCGGTTCCGCGTCGAACTTGTCAACGGCGTGGTCCGCTATTTCCGAAACAACATCCAGCTCTACATGAGTCTTCAAATACCAACCTATCCTCTTCGGGCCGACTCGGCTCTGAACACGCCTGGGGCCACGCTCACCGACGTCAGTCTCGAACCGATTGTGTGGGCAGCCGCGCAGAGCGTGTATACCGATGGCGCACTACTCATCAAGACAAGCACCGACGGCTGGACAAGCACGTCGTCGTCAACCAACAACCTCCAATCCGGCGATGGCTATGTGGAGTTCACAGCCCTCGAAACCAACAGCCGTCGCGGCCTGGGACTCAAGACGGCCGGCTCGGCGCAGTCGCTTCAGCAGATCGATTTTGCGATCGCTCTGAATGAAACGGGCATCGTCGAAGTGGTCGAACTCGGTAACAGCCGCGGTCCGTTCGGCTCCTATCAAAACGGTGACCGCTTCCGAATCGACATTCAGAATGGGATCGTCAGATACCTCAGGAACGACGTGCTGATGTACTCCAGCGCGGTTTCGCCGGCTTATCCCCTGCACGTTGAGACGGCACTCTACTCGCAGGGCGCGACACTCTTCGATGTGGCCATGGGCGATCTTGTCTGGATGAATAGCGTCAACACACGCGTTCAAGGACGCACGTTGTTGAAAACTTCCACCAGTGCAACATGGAACGCGGGGGCGGTTTCGACGCGGACAATCACGTCGGGATATATGGAGTTCACGGCATCCGAAGCATCGACCTACCGCATTGCGGGTCTGAGCAACGGAGACTCGAACCAGGATTACACCGACATTGATTTTGCGATCCTCCTGCGCTCCGATACCACGATTGGCATATACGAGGCCGGTGCCTACAAGGGTGACTTTGGCACCTACGTCGCCGGCGACCGTCTGCGTGTTGAAGTTCAGGGAACTGTCGTCCGTTACTGGAAGAATGGCACGCTCTTTTACACGAGCTTGAATCACCCATCGGGCGCCCTGCGCATCGACACATCTTTAAACGCGTGGAGTGCGTCTTTGTTCAACATTGTCCTTCACTAGTTTGCCAGGATACGGAGCGGCACATGACGGGATATCAAAATGAAATCGTTGTCCGTTGTGAGGAATTCAAGATCGTGACCGATTGCCAGTTGAGCCAGCAGGGCGTCAACCGTTCCGACCTGAATGCCTTTCCGGCGGCACGTGCTTCGGTCCGCGGAATCCCTGTAGCAACTCCTGAACAATGATTCCGGTCGAGAAAAGGATGTCTTGCCTTTCGAGACAACGAGCGAGAATTCGTGTTCCCGCAACGTCAGGTGGTGCATCGCGACGAAATGCCAGCGACCAGACGCTCGTGTCGACGAGACCATTCACTTCCGCGATCTGCCTTTTTTGTAATCGTACGATGAGTCCCAATCGAGCTTGCCGAAGAGCCTGGCCACTCGTCGCTGTTCATGTCTTGCAACAAATTCCTTCAAAGCTTTGGTCACGGCTGCTTTTTTTGTCTTTTCACCGCTCACACGCAAGGTTCTTTCAAGCAAATCCGGATCCAGGGAAAGGTTCGTCGCCATGTGTTGTCTCTACACACAATTCTACACATCGCGTTCTGCGATATCGAAGCAGCATCTAGGAAAAAGGATGCTCTATCGCGAGAAGTTCTTGCGGACCCAGAATCGATGCAGGCCGCTGGTCAGGTGGAGATTCTCCGCTTCAAAGCGGTCGACTTTATCGAGATCAAGAATGACGGCGTCGTCGGGAAAATGCTCCGCGTAGGCTCTGCGCGCCTTTCCGTCCATCTCGTAGCCGAGGAATGAAACGTTGGAATCCTGCAAGAATGTCCGTAATTCCGCCGGCGTGAAAGCGACCTCGTGTACATGACACAGCAAATCCCGAAAACCGCTCAGATAGAAAAATTCGGTACATGTCACGAGGGTCCGCACTTGTTCGGGGTGATTTGCCAGAATCTCTTGCCGCAAAGCGCGCAAGCCTCGTGGCGTAAGATCAAGGGGACGTGAATCGAGCCAACGTTTCGTGAGTTCCAGACACAGGCGATCTCGTCTACTGTAAACTGCGACCATCATCAATCCTCCGGGCTTCAGTACAGCCGTCAGCGCACGAAAACCTTGCAGCGGATCCTCGAGGTGGTGCAGAACTCCAGCGGATTCGATGAAATCAAACTGAACCCCGAGCCTTTCAATATAGTGAAGGTCGCCGTGTAAAAACTCGATGTTGGACAGTTTGTAGCGCCGCGCCTGCCGAATGGCGTAAGCGAGGCTTGCCTTGCTTACATCGACGGCGATGACCGACGCATCGGAGAAACTCGTAGCCGTGCGAATGGCGTCATGGCCTGTGCCGCAGCCGGCAACGAGGATTTGGATTGGGGACGGGATTTCCCGCGGCTCCAAAAAGGGAAAGCGGCCGGTGATTGCCTGGGCGAACGGAACCGAACGCGCCACGGTGACATCGATCCACCGCGGATAGGGCGACTCTTCATATTGCCTTCGAACTCGTGTAGCTACTCCTCCTTCATCGACCCCGAAGGACCGGATTTCCTTGCGGATCCGCTGCTCTTCCATGTGCTCTCGAACCTGGCGCTCGACAAGTTCGACGAAGTCCGATCTGTTGGCCAGCGGCTGAATCGACAGAATTCTGACGTCGTGGCCAAGCGTCCATAACGGCGCATACATGGCGGAAACGACCAGCCTCTCGATCAAGCACTCGCCGTCTTCGGCCGCAATCTGCTGCATCAAACGCGACCGCACGCGTTCGAGTATCTCCGCCTCGACAGCTTCGCAGGGTTGTACGTACTCGTTGTTGAATGCCTGCGCCGCAACCGACACCATGATGCGAAACTGACCGGGATTTCCGTCGAGTTTGCCCTCATCCACCCACTGCAGATACAACCGGCGCACCTTCGTCAATAAATGTTCTATCGCGAGATCACGCACAACGGTTCTGCGCAGCAATCGATGAAACAAAGGCTGGTCCAGTGATTCGCAGTATTCAGAAACCGTCAACTTGCGCTGAAGGCCGGCAAGGTCCGCAAGCTCGGCGTCTTTAACGAGTTCGTCAAAGCGGGGTTGGAGCCTCAGTGATCCGACCGCCACATGCCCGAGCACATGCAGGTCGACTTTTTCCAGCGCGAACAAGCCGGCGAGTTGTTCACGAAATGGTGACGATTCGGAACGAAGTCCGCCGGTTCGGCTAAGAGCTTTAATAAACTTCAGATCGGACTCACGGCGATCCATGTTTTCTCCGCAGCGGCGAGGCTTTGCCCGCAAAAGTCCTATCTCATTCGCCGTACGGCGGCCTGGCGAAAATTCATTTTCAGCATGACGTCGTTATTAGAAATCGAAGCGCAAGGCGAGCTGGATCTGACGCGAAGTGCCAAGCGACTCGGTACGGCCGAATGTGTTCAGAACGCGCCCGAACGAGGCCGGCGTCAGGTACGTTCGCTGGGGAGCAGTGGCCCAAATCGGTTTGTTCGGCACGTTAAAGACTTCTGCGCGGAACTGAACGCGTCCCAGGTCGCCGATCCGGATGTTCCTCAGCAGCGACGCATCGAGTTGAACGAACCGCGGACCGTATTCCGTATTGCGTCCCAGGTTTCCGTAGAGACCGGAGGGGACGTCAGCGAAGGCATCGCGATTCAGCCAACCGATTGGCCCTTGCGGATGACCGGTGGACACGCCGGCGACGCGATCAGGCCGCTGGTTTGTAAACCAGCCCTGGCCGGCGCGAGAGGTTCCGAGATTTACCGTATAGGGCAAGCCGCTCCTGGCCAAAAACACCGTGTTCAGTTGCCAACCGCTGCGCAGCCACCCTTTGCCGAGCGGTAATTCCCAGATGGAATTGAGCGACAGGTTGTGCGGCGTATCCTCCGATGCGGGCGCCCACTCCAGATCCCAGGCGGGGCATGACTTGAAGTCAAGGAAGTTCGGGCAAGGCGTCTGCGGCGAGGTAATGTCGTTCATGAACTTCGACCAGGTGTACGCCAGGTTGAAGGCGACGCCTCTCACCAGCCGCCGGTTGACCTGCAGCTGCAGCGCATCATACTGCCCCGTACCGGTTTCGGTCCGGATCGTAAACTCGGAGAACTGAGGATATGGTCGACGACCGAGCGCGGGATCGATGAGGTTGCCCGGCTTCGACCGCGGATTGTTCCGCGTGCGATTGCCGACATACGAGATCTGTCCCGACATCGCGCTTCCGAACTGTTGCTGGATGTTGACATTGAATTGGTGATTGTAGTTATCGCGACGGTGCGGATTAATCGCCGTTTCGTTCGGTGCGGGGGATATGCCTCCGGTCAACGAAGGTAATGGGAACGACAGACCGGGCGTCGTTGTTTGGTTCAGCGTAACCGAAGCCTGCACGTTGGAAAACAGCGTGTCCCCAAAGAACGATTGGAGCGCATACGGGTTGTAATAAATCCCGTACCCACCGCCGAGAATGGTACGTCCCGAACCGGTCACGTCATAAGTAACGCCGATACGCGGCGCGAAGTTGTTTCGATCGGCCTCGTAAAAAGGCGCATTGAACACCAGCGAGAGCGTCGTGAGATCGAAGTTCGCAATTCGGGTATGGGCGCCACCTTTGACGGGCGTACCGTAGTCGTACCGCAAACCTAAGTTCAACGTGAGACGTTTGGCGGCTTTGATGTTGTCCTGGAAATAGCCGCTGTATTCCCATCCATACACGGTCCCGGGCCCACCATCTTCCTGCGCGGTCATGTTGAGGATGCGGTTCGCGGCGAAATCAGCAAGCGAGGCGAAGCTGATTGTGGGATAACCACCGGAGAACGCCAGTGTCTGCTTGTGGCGAACATTGACGCCGGTAGTGACAGCATGCTTCCCTCTGAACCAGCTCACGCCGTCGATCAACTCGAAGCCGGTGTTGGTGCGATCGATGTCCTGCAGTTGCCCGGGCTGGACATCAACGCCAGTGATCGTGACCGATGGAAATCCTTTCGCCGTCGGCGTCCGCAGCGAAGCCGAATCCGGAAACGCGCCGTTGATTGTCTGGTTGAGGATCAGGTGCACGCGATTGAATCCGAACTTTGCTTCATTGATCAAGTTCGACCGGATCGTCCGCGTATAAGAGACCGTCGACGAGCCTGTAATGATAGGGGCGTATTGACGCTGGTTCGCAAACCGCGAGCCCGTGAGAACAAACAGCGGACCGTCGACCAACGAGTCCTGGACGTTGAACCGCCCGAACACGTTGTCTTTCGGGGTGGGGTGCCAGTCCACGCGCAACGAACCGATGTTTTCGGTGATATCTGTAACGCCGCTGAGCCGAGCAATGCCGACGTCCGGGTTCGTCGTCGGCTCAATGGGCAGTGGAATCGTGTCCAGAATTGGCCGCAGCCGTGGATCGACACGCGCTCGCAGCGACTCACTGGGAACCGTACCGGTCTGACTCGAGCCGAGATGCTTGCGCGATCCTTCATAGTTGCCGAAGAAAAAGAGGCGGTCGTGACGAAGGGGACCACCGAGACTCGCGCCGAACTGCTTCAGGTTGAAGTCCGGCTTCGCCGGAGGATCGAAGAAGTTCCGCGCGTCCAGGCGGTCATTGCGCAGGAAGAAGTAAGTTGAGCCGTGGAATTGATTGGTCCCGGACTTCGTTATCGCGGTGACGACGGCGCCGGCCGCCCGGCCATATTCTGCGGAGTAGTTGGTGGATAAGACGCGGAATTCTTCGACACTCTCGCTGCTCGCCGTCTGCAAACGGGCGCCCCGCTCGCGCCCGTTCGACATAAATGAATTGTCCACGTGTGTTGCGTCCGTGCCGTCGAGCAGGAAGTTGTTCTGCGCCGAATCGGTGCCATTGAATGTTAGCGAGGCAACGCCACTGCTTGTCGCCTTGGCTGCAGGTGAAAAGAGCGCCAGACGTGAGAAGTCACGGCTATTGATCGGCAGGTCCACGACCTGCCGGGCTTCGATCTTCGTTCCGACCTCCGCATTCGTCGTGTTGATGAGCGGCGATTCGCCGCTCACGGTGATGGCCTGTTCAACGGTTTCGATCTCGAGCTTGAACGTCAGGTTGATCGTCTCGCTGACGCCCAGTTCGAGGTTCTGCTGAATGATCTTGCGAAAGCCGGACAATTCCACACGCACTTCGTACCGGCTCGGGTTGAGGTTCGGCGCTCGAAATAATCCCTGCTCATTGGTCAACGCGACGCGCGTATCCCCGGTACGCACGTTGACGACAGTGACCGTGACGCCGGGCAGGACCGCGCCCGTAGAATCGGTGACACGGCCGGTTACCATGCCCGACGTCGTTTGCGCGATAACTGCAACGCCCGATGCGAAAAGACCCATCAGGACCGTAGCTATGGCGAGACAGCGACGCTGCTCCATGACCGTCCTCCTTCTACCCAGCTTGTGCTTGAAGATTTTGAGTTATCGTGCTCCGCCCAACATGCGTTGTCAAGATACGGCCAGCAAACATAGCGGGTGTCCTCGGCCGTCATGGAGGGCACAAGCGATTGCAATCGATGATCATCGGGAGCCGCAAAAGTGCGTATGCTCGGCTAACGCGCCGGTTACTTCGTCCTCACCGCCGAGACAATCTGCGCGGTGACGTTCTTGCCGCCCCGCAGATTCGTATAAAGACTCATGGGCGTGTAAATGAATCCAAACGGGAAGCCCCACCACCCGGCGACCAGAGACAAGAGCGTATAAGGCATTCCCTTCGCCACGGCGCTTTCTCCCGGCCTGATGAAGTAGACATCCGAACTGCGTCTGAACGTGACGATCAAAGCCGAGATGCAGTATTCATAGATGACGAATTTGGCGCCGTTTTGCACTTCGAACATGATGAGCTCGTCGGTCATGCCTTCGATGCCCTTGATCTTGGCCATTGAACGTCCCCTCGGGTTGTCGTGCTGGTTGATGGCGCGTGAGCATAGCGCGGCCAATACACCTCGTCAATTTTCGACTGTTTGCCCTTGCAGGTCGCTGCCACACGCGACGTTCACGCCTCACCGCCTTCAGATACCGGCGCATAGCCAAGCGCTGTGAATCGATTCGTCAGGCGGACCAGACCAAATCAGGTTGCACATTGGGTCGCGAGGCAATATTTTTAGCGCCATCTGGCCGTCAGTGAACTTTGCCGCGCTGCCCTATGAAACGTGAATCGTCGAAAAAAGTGGAGTCGTTGTATCACGCTGCAAACGAACTCGGACCGGAGGCGCGTCGGCAATTCCTCAATGAACAGTGCGGTACGGATACCGAGCTGCGGCGCGAAGTGGAAGGGTTGCTCGAGCAGGACAACAAAACCGGCGACTTCATTCGGGCCGTTGGTGCTATGAACAATGAAGTGAATGAAACGAAAAGCCTGCTCACGATCGGTGCTCGCATCGGACCTTATGTCATCGAACAACTGTTGGGCCAGGGCGGCATGGGCCAGGTCTTTCGCGCCCGCGACTCCCGGCTGGGCCGTACCGTTGCCATCAAAGCACTACCGCCGCAATTCTCCACCGATGTCGCAATGAAGCAGCGCTTCGAGCGCGAAGCTCAGGCTCTCGCGGCGTTGAATCACCCACACATCTGCGTTCTCCACGACGTGCTGCAGATTGACGGCCTGGATTATCTGGTGATGGAACTCGTCGAAGGAGAATCGTTGTCGGTCCGGCTGAAGAGTGGCGCTCTCGCAATACCGCAAGTACTGCGATATGGGGCACAGATTGCGGACGCTCTCGCCGTCGCACACAGTCGCGGGATTACTCATCGCGACCTGAAACCCGGCAACATCATGGTCACGAAATCCGGAGTGAAAGTTCTGGACTTCGGTTTGGCAAAATTCAAAGGCGACGCGACAATAACGCAGCGTGGAGCCGTGATGGGGACGCCGCAATACATGGCGCCCGAGCAGACCGCCGGCCGCGAGACGGATGCGCGGACCGACATCTTCGCGTTGGGCCTCATCCTGTTCGAGATGGCGGCCGGACATTTCTATGTACAAGGTCAAAGCACCATCCGCGTGTTTGATGAGAAGTGCGCTCACATCATGGAAAGATGTTTGGCTCTTGAACCGGACGATCGCTGGCAGAACGCGGCGGATGTTAAGGCGGAATTGGAATGGGCGGCGCAAACGCCAAAGCAGCTGGCCACAACTTCGCGTTCCGCGTGGCGATGGATAATCGCTGTGGCGTTGTTGCTCGGCGTTGTAGCTGTCGGCTGGTCGATGTTTCGCTTCCGCGGCAACACCTCGAATGGACAACGCGCATTCCGTTTGCAGATTGTGCCCCCCGAGGGGGGCCAGTTTTTTCAGGCTAGTTTTGCCGTATCGCCAGACGGAACAACCATCGCGTTTGTTGCCACGGTGAAGGAGAAGACGGGACTGTGGATCCGGCCTCTGGATGCCGCCGAGGCCAGATTGATTCCTGATACGGAAGGAGCACAGCAACCTTTGGGGTCTCCCGACAGCAAGTCTCTTGCATTCTTTGCCGCAGGAAAGCTGCAACGCATCGATCTTGCAGGTGGGGCACCGGCCATAATCTGCAAAATGGCGCTCGGAACACGAGGCGGCGCCTGGAGTGAGGACGGACAAATTATTTTTTCGGTCGCCGCACAAACGTTGTTCCGAGTGCCTGCGTCGGGCGGCGAACCGGTGCAGTTCACGGCGCTCAACGCCGCACGTCGCGAAAGATTTCATATGTGGCCGCAGTTCTTGTCCGGTGGTCACTTCTTGTATTTCAGCGTCAGCGAGAATTCCAGCGACACGGGCATATACGTTGCATCGTTGACAAAACCCGACGAGGCCATTCGGATTTTGATTACGGATTCGAATGCAGTTTTTGCGAAAGGAGTGCGTGGGAATACGTACCTTCTATGGCGGCGCAATGGGACCCTTGTGGCACAGGAGTTTGATGCAACCTCCCTCAAACTGACGGGCGAACTTACGGCCATCGCAGATCCGGTTGACAGCGGATACTCATATCGAATAGAGGCGGACGCGTCGGGCAGTGGCGTTCTTCTTTATCGCTCTTCCGGCAATCATCGCCAGTTGACATGGGTGGATTCATCGGGCAGGCCCATTGGCACAGTCGGAGAACCGGGATTGGTCAGGAACTTCGCTTTGTCGCCCGATGGCCGCCGTATTGTTTTAGCGCGCAACACGAGCGGTCCGGACTACGATTTGTGGATCGTCGATATCGATCGGGATGTATCGACGAGATTTACATTCGGCCCGGGCATTAATTTTGATCCGTTGTGGTCGCCCGATGGCCGGCAGATGGTGTTCACACGGCCCCCTTACCTGTTCCTCAAAGACGTAACAGGAAACGGCAGCGAACGTCAGATGACCCACCAATTTGCTCATGCGACGGACTGGTCGGGCGACGGCCGTCAAATCATCTACTTCAGCAGCGATACGCAAACCAATCGCGATCTTTGGATCCTGCCCGTGGCGTCCACGGGAAGTTCACCCGAGGACGCGCAACCCAGACCGTACCTCCGCACGCGGTTTAATGAACTCAACGCGCGATTCTCCCCGGAGCCGAGTCCCCGCTGGGTTGCATATGAGTCCGACGAATCGGGGCGGTATGAAATCTATGTTCGTTCTTTTCCGGATGCGGAGCGGAAGTTCCAGATTTCCGCACGCGGAGGAACCGTCCCAGCCTGGAGCGCCGACGGGCACAAGTTGTTTTACATCTCACCCGAAAAAAAGTTGCAGAGCGTCGACATCAAGCTGGAAGGTCGCTCCATCACGACTTCGTCCCCTCACGAGTTGTTTTTGCTGCCCAGCGGCAGTAACTTTTATGAGGTAACGGCCGATGCCCGCCGCCCCTTTTTAGTAAGCGCGACTCTCCAGGATTCCCCTCAGTTAAACGTGATCGTGAACTGGCCGGCGCTTCTCCACTAGACGGTCACGCGGCGGAGAAGTTCTACTAACGTCAAGCGTCCAAGCGAATCCGCATCGCTCGTTAGAAGACCAGAGCGACTTTGCCGAATGCTAAAGCTCCGGCTGACGAGCCGGAGAAGACGTATGGGCGATAGCCGGTGATGCGTTCGTACTCATCAACGACTTTCGCGATGGCTGTACCTGCGTCGTTGCGGCCGAGGATGGCGACCGTTCCGCCACTGCCTCCGCCCGTGATCCTCGCGCCATAGAATCCGTTTCGTGGTCCTTGCCTGCGTACAAGCTCCACAATTAAGTCCGTTCCTCGCGAGCCCAGCCTGCAGGCGGAATAGCTCGCGTGCGATTGATACATCAGCTGACCGAGCTCGATTCGTTCACTTTCGCCGACGCGGTCCAGCAGCAGTCGCCGGAATGCATGAACTCGATGATTTTCGTAGATAGGATGCGCTGTTGGTTGACGGATTTTGTACGTGCGCTCGGATGAAACCGTCGTGACGGGATCCGCTGTTCCGGAATACCGAGACAGAAACGCCTTGCCGGACATCTCTTCAGGCAGGTGCGGGATAAACTGATGTTCGAAGTCTTCAGGTGAAATGTTCGCCAGGTAGCCGCGTGTCGCATCGATTTCAGCGATCAGGCGACGCCCCATAAAAGTTCCCGTTCGGACCGATTCATAATCGGAGCCGCCCACCGAGTGGCGCTCACCGGAATCCAACCCCCAAAACGAGATTCCTTCCGGAACGGGCACCGGCGCCTGCAATTCAGCGGGCTGGCAGAGCAGCGCCATCAAGGCATCCGGTTCACCAAAGACCGAAGTCATCTGGTCCATCACTCCGCACGGCGCGCCTGCGACGAGATTCTCTGCCTTCTGACAAAGCAGCGCGATCTCGTGAGGCTCGAGTGGAATATCGAAAGCCGCAGCTACGGCTGTCATCGCCGCGACCTCGACGGCCGCGGATGACGCAACACCCTTGCCTTGAGGGACGGTGGATGAAATGACGATTCTGACGCCATCGGAGCCCTCAGCGAAAGACAAGTTGCGTTCACGCATCAGCGTAAGTAAGACTCCGGCCACGTATGCCGACCAGCGATCCTCCTCGACGCGACGAAAAAGTGTCCGCGCCTCGTCGTAATCGATCGGCTCACCATGCGGAGCGAACGAAGCACCCGGTATCGTTACAGGCCGTCGACCCACGCTGACCATCTCGATAATCGCTTCACGCCGCCGCTGGCACGCCGCGAATGTTGCTTCAGCGAGGGGACGTTGCAGGACGAGCGAGCCCGAATAATCCGCAATCCCTCCCATCACGTCCAGACGTCCAGGCGCTCGCGCGACAATCAACGATGCTCCAGGTTCAAATAACTTTTGCCTTCGGATGGTCTCCAGGAATTCGGGCAAGCCGTTTGGCTGTTCGGCAGGCATCACAACAACCCGCGTTTACGCAAAGCCGATTGCAGCAGGGGCTCGATCTGGCGCCGGATCTGCTCATTCGCATATCCGGCCCACGCGACATTTGCAGAAACATTCATGGGCGCGTCCAGGACTCCGCCGCGGACGTCGGTGATCATCACACCCAGTTCCGTTGCGATCAACGCAGTGCAGAGATCATAAGGATGACAGCAAAGGCCAAGCCGCATTCCGCGTCGTGCGGCAATGGGTTCCAGCAACGGCCGCAAGTCGGCGACAAACCGGTCGTGGCCGGCCATCAATTCGTAAAGCTGGCCGCCATTGGAAATGTACTGATCCTCGAAGCAGTGCGCCTTTCCTGGTTCGACCGGCCCCAGCGCGGCGATCACGATCTCTTCATCGATTGCGGCCAATTCGTCACGCACGCCGGGAACGAATCTCGAAATCATCGCGAAACCATGCGCGATCGTGCTCGCTTGTGACGGCCGAGGCACGAATGTGGAGTATGTTCCGGTGAGCCGGTTGTAGCGCAGCGCCTCGGCTCCCTGGCCACGAATTGCCCACAGCTGATCCGAAAGGTGTTGTTTGATGAGGGGAATTTCCGTTTGAATCGCGAGCACAACATCCTGCAGCGACGTCTCAGGTCCACGATTCGGAGCGAGACCCGTCAGCACCCACGCGCTGCGCTTCTGATACATGATCCCGCGTGTTCCGTCGATCGGATCCACGATGATCCGCCAGGTCACTTTCGCTTCGTCGGCGCCGCGAGGAAAAACAATCTGGCCGTCACGCAGTCCTTCAGCGACCAACACAAACGACTCGCGTTGACTCAACTCTTCAAAAAGGTCCAGCAGCGTCTCTTCGCTGACGACGTCGATTCCGTAGATCGTGTCGCCGGCATCGTCTCTCCGGACGCGGGCGAGTTCGCCGGGTTGCTGATTTTCAGTCGCTGCCTGAACAGCGTCCCGAATGCGGTCGTGAATGGTTTTCAGCGGCTGAAGGAGGCTACGCGGGTTCATCTTACTTAAGGCTGCGCCCTATCGGGCTTGCATTCGCTCCGCTCATGTTTGTAGTGAACGTCAGGTAAGTTCCTCAGCTCTTGCGCCTTTTCTTCCGGCAATGTGTCACTGAGAAAGTTACCGCCGCCGATCTCCGGGCCGGCGAGATATTTCAGCAGATTCGGTTTGCGCAGTGGAGGATGGAACTCGATGTGGAAATGAAAGCCGTCGTGATTCGCGCCATCCAGCGGAGCGTGGTGCAGCGTCATCACGTACGGAAACGGCATCCGCCATAAGTTGTCATAACGCACCAGCATGATTTTCAAAGCCTCGGCGAGGTCCTTTATTTCGTCTTTGTTGAGACTCGCCAGATCCGGATGCATCGCCCGGGGCGCAACATAGGATTCGTAAGCGTACCTCGCGAAGTACGGCATGAATGCGATCGCCGAAGAGTTTTCATAAATGACGCGGCGTCCATCGTCACGTTCGGTTTTGATGATGTCTTCGAACAGGCTCCGGCCTTTGTCTTCGTAATACTTGCGTGAAACCTCCGCCTCGGTCTCGATGAACTTGAACACAAAATTGGTCGCGTAGATCTGACAGTGTGGATGCGGGTTCGAAACGCCGACGACCTCGCCCTTATTCTCGAACACCAAAACGTGGCGGACTTGCGGCCTGTCGCCTAGTTCGACGTACTGATCTCGCCAGGCTTTCATAAGGTTTTCGATTTCAGGAATCTCCATCTCGGCGAGCGTGAGGTTATGTTTCGGGCTGTAGCAGATGACGCGGGCCAGGCCTTGTGCCGGCCGATTGCGGTAGATGCCGGTCGCAGGATCAAGCACATCTGGCGCGTTTGGTCCAACGCAGGGATGATCGTTATCGAAAACAAATATGCCGCTGTAGTTTTCGTTACGGGCGCCGCCGACTCGCCGGTTACCGGGACAGAAATAGCATCGCTCGTGGTACTCCGGCGTAGAGGCATTAGCGGACGTCGCACCTTTCGTTTCGCCATGCCACGGCCTGTCCTGACGGTGCGCCGCGATGATGACCCATTCCTCCCGCAGCGGATGCCATCGTTCTTCCCACTTGTTTGGATCATTCATTCGCGTTATCCACGGGAGCGGACTTTGCGTTTCGTCACGAAGCCCGTCGCTGCGCTCCGGGTTCTGTCAGGTTTGGCACATTGTGCAGAACCCGGAGCGCAGCGACGGGCTTCGTGACGAAACACAGCTCGATCGTGACATCCTCACGGAACCAACTCGATCCATGAAATTCCGTTCTGAAGCGCGATCGTAAATGCGTCCCGTTCCTTCTCGAAGTTTCCTTTGGGATGGTAAACGCCGACTCCTGGAATTTTCGCGGGCTGTTCAATGCGCAGCCGCGCGGACTTCGTGGATGGTGTAGCGGCGGCAAGACCGGCGCGCACGGCGTGCGTCCTGCTGTTGATTTCGATGTTGTCGAACGTCCCGGAATCGAGGGTGAGCCACAATCCCAGCGGTCCGACATAAACGCGTTGCCGAAACGCATCGAGCGGTTGAACTCGAATCCAGTCGCTATCGGTCTTCGTGTTCCCGCCAAAGGCCTGCCAGCCGAATTCCGGATGATTGATAATGTAAGTTCCCGCATTCACGGCAACGCCGAAAAAGTTCGGACCATAATCGCCGGAGTAGGTATCCCACCGCATGTTCTGCGGAAAGGAGTGAAACGCAGTGCCGGCGAAGCCTTCCTGATCGATGTTGCTTAATCCGCCCATAGCGCCGGCGTAGCCGGTGCGCAGCAGGTGGAAATCATCGGGATCGCCGCGGAATGCGGAAAGCACCGGAATCGCGTTGAGTCCGGAGCCGTAATGATGCAACTGCCGTTCGGCGGTACCTCCTGGCGCCGCGCCGTAAAAGAAGTCCCAAAAACGGCGGGCGCTGCCGTTGTAGCCCCAATGCGGAATGGACGGCATGTAACCCAACACGGAGTCCAGAGTGATTCGCGCCTTTTCGTCATTGCCGAAGTATTTGGTGATTCCGTAAATCTGCTCCTGACCTGTGGAATCCCACGCCATTTCGCTGCCGTATGGTAAAGCACGCTTGTTCCAGTCTTCGGCGCGCGTTTTCAGTTGGCCCTCGAGCGTCTCGGACTGACTCTTCCAGCCCTCGCGTTTCAGATCATCCAGCAACATCAGAAAAATAGTGCCGTCCATGAGACCGTCGCGACTGTTGCCGATGTTGGCATGAGTGCCGAGATAGTTGGCGGTCTGGAAGGCCTGATTCAGATACCAATCCCATGCATGGTGCGTCACCAGACCGTCGTAGTTTCGCGCAATCCGGTACATGGCCCAATACGCCGCTACAACGTGTGGATAGTCATAAGCGCGATTCACGGACTCTGCGGCGGGTTTGTTCCAGCTGGTCCATGTCGTCCAATTGAACCGTTCTTCATAAGGAAAGGAGGGAAGCGCGGCGGGATCGTAATAGAACAAACTCTTTTTCACGCCGTATTGGCGCGGACCTTCGCTGTACTGCAGTTGTCCCCACAGAACTCCATCCACGAACTGTTCGAACTTCGCAATCTCGTCTTTGCGCGGCTGGCCAAATTCCTTCATCGCCGCGGCCAGCCATGAACCGGCGCCTCCTTCATCGCCGAGGCCGGCAATCCAGGCGCGCGCGTCCTGCAGGACGAGGCGGTTGTTGGCACGATCGTATGTCATCACGGACGGACTGCGATGGAAAGGATCGTCAGGATTGACGTACCACTGTTTTGTGAACAGGAAGTTTCCCAGGTCGGCCACCGGTTGGGACGCGGGCTTGATGACGTAATAACTCAAGGCCTGAGTCGTGCGGTCCGCATAGCTTATGGAGAGGCGCACACGTCCCCAGGTTTTGCCTTGCAGCGTGTAATCTTTCCAGCCACCTTGTGTGGGTTTGTTCTCCTGAACAACAATCGCACCGGCTGGTTCACTTTTGATGGAGGTGACTCTGGATGGATAGTTCAAAAACAACTTCGCGTTCAAATCCATCGGGAGGATATAGCCCGGGATTCCGACGGCCACAGGCCGTTTGTTGGCGATCAGCGTTTTTTCAATGTTGCGGATGTCGGGTGAGACGAGGAACTTCACACTGTAACTTCGGCTTTGGCCCGGCTCCAGTGAAGCCATCGTCGGTGGACTCCACTGCTCTTTGCCCTTCCACTCGTTTTCCGCATAAGCCGCGGAGTGAACCATCCACTCGAACGCGCCTTCGTATGGATTGCCCCGGCTGAAGAGGTTGTTTGGCCCGTTAGGTTCATTAAGTAATCGCCATGCTTCGAAGGGTGTCTTGCCGTCGGCCGGTACGACAACAAGCGCCGGACCATGACCGTTCAGCCGCGTGACCTGAAGATAACCGCCATCCTGATTGATCGCAGGGTCCGAGAAGGAATTGACCTCAACCATTTCCGTCAGCGGACGGCCCTTCAGCATATTGTTGAAGACCATCGGCAGACCGAGGGCGCCGACTTGCACGGTGTCTGAAGACGTGTTCTTCAATTCGAAACGGAGGACAAGGCGGCCATCGTCCAGCAACCAGCGTCGCGTGACCTGGATTGGACAGTCCGGCGCCAGAGTCGGCGAAAGATCAGCGACGGCAAGGAAACCGGGCCCACTCATTGCACGAACCGGATGCCGCGCTGCGCTCGTTGAATAGTTTTCCCAGGATCCAGATGTGCCTTTGCGTATGCGCAGGGTTATGTCACCAATTGCGTTGAATCCGTCGCCGGCACGGCTCTCGAGTCGATCCGCCGGAGCGAAATCAAAACTACCTGCCCCTTTAGGTTGAAGCGAGGCCATGGTTTGAGACGATGCCAGAAGCTTCAGCGTGAAATCGGGAGTATCCAAAGTCAGCGTGTCTAGAGCTTGCGCAGCCGCGACCGACAGTGTAAGCAATCCGAGGACAAGGAGGAGAGCAGGCACGCTCTTCCTGGCGCCGGCTGAATTCATCGTTTCATGCCTCCTTCGCGCGGATCATGCGCACTCCGAACACCGGAGCGATCCTGCCGTTGGCCAGCGCTTGAAAGCGGACCGTCACTTTAGTTTTGCCGCTGAGCAGATTTGAAGGAATGGCGTACTGTGCATCATAGAAGCCGGTCGACATGGGATTGGATTGGAACCGTGCGATCTCTGTGCCGTCGACCAGGATCTGGAAGTTGCCGGCCGCGGGCTCGAGTCCCAGTTCATTCAAATAGGTCACAACGACGGCCATCTCTTTGTTGCCGTCAACCGGAAGGTCCAAAGAAAACCATCCCGTGCCGCTGCGGTTCGCGCGGCCGTTGGTACGCGGTGCGGGACGATTTGCGGGATCGCTCTGATAGTTGAAATGTTGTTCGCTCTGCGCGTCGCCGAGTTGCACGAGGGCGATTGTCGCAGCATCCAGGCGACGGAGCCGTTCGCGCTCCGCAACGACTTCAGTGGCCCGGACGTCGAATTCCTCAGGCGAGATCACATCGAAGTACAAGCTGTAAGTACGGCCATGCGTTCGATAGAACGGTGTGAGCGTCACATCGCCGGGCGGAGCCGGTTGAGCCGGAACTCGCGCGACGTTGCTTGCGAGAAAGTCACCCGGTCGCGCTTGTGAAGGAACGATCCACTCGGCCGGCGGGCGTTCGGCGGCAACAAGTACCGGAACCGGCGCTACGGCAGCGGTGCCGGGACCCTCGCGTCGCGGACCCAAATCGCCCACAAGTACCAGCGGGCCCCACATGACTGCGGCAACGCGGCGATTGTCGGCTGTGGCTTCCAGTCGCAGCGACTTTGGCAGTTGAAGCTCAATCTTATCGCCCGAGTTCCAGGTGCGATCGATCTCGACGTACGAGCTCGGCTGCAGCACCCTTTCATCCGTACCGACGTTGCGGCCGCCGGCGCTTCCTGCACGCAGACTCGCCAATGGCGGAACCTCAACCGCGGCGCCATTCAGTTTCACCCTGAATCCATCACCGGCCCAACTCGGCCGCCGGATCGCCAGTGTGAATTTCTTTGGCGCCGCCATCGTCAGCGAGATCGTCGCGTTGTCTTCATCGGGAAAACCGGTGTCCATCCTGAGATTCACACCCGCCGCAAACTCGGCTGTCGATGGCACGAAGAGATTTACCCAGAGCATCGGACTCGCTGTGTCGGCCGACTCGTAATAGATTCCGTAGCCGTGCAGCGCATGGCTCTCCATACCGGTTCCGACGCAGCACGTAAAGCTCTGCAGCATGTTCTGGTATTCCTGTTGGACGCCGCGTCCGACGGGCACCATATATGATGACCGGCCGGTCTGCGGATCGAGCGACGCGAGAATGTGATTAAAGAGAGCCCGCTCGTGAAAATCGGCGTAAAACGCGTCCGGTCGAATCGAAAAAAGCCGGCGCGTGAGCTTGAGCATGTTGTACACGTTGCACGTCTCGCAGGTGCGTCCATCGACGCGCGGACTGAGTTGATCCGCCGGTCCGAAGTATTCCGCCAGGCCGTGCCCACCGCTGGCATAAGTGTGGTGCTGCGTGACGCGATCCCAGAAGAAGGATGCGGCTTCGATATCGCCGGCGTCGGCTGTATAGCCGTAACGAACGGCCGATCCGATGAGTTTCGGGATCTGACAATTTCCATGCTTGCCGTTGAGATTGTCTTGATGGCGCTTCAGCGCATCGGTGAAGGCGCGGTGTTCGAACTTGTACGAAAGATCGAGCCAGCGCCGATTTCCGGTGTCGGCGTAGAGATCGGCAAGCACTTCGTTCATCCCACCGTGCTCGGTATTGAGCATGCGTTGAATCTGAACGTCGCTCATCGGCGCAAGCACGCCGGCAGCCCAGTCTGCATATTTGACTTCGAGATCAAGCGCCGTGCGATTGCCGGCATGCCGGTAAGCATCGCGGAGTCCGGCAAAAGTTTTGTGCAGCGTGTACCACGGTGACCAAAGACCGTTGAGGTCAAAGCCGCTCGAGCGAATTTCACCTTTCGATACTGAGGCCCACATTTCGCGTCCGCCTTCGAGCGCGCTCAAATATCCATCGCCGTTCTTGTCCTGCACTTCCTGGAGTTCGGCGACAAGATAATCGGCACGTGATTTGAAGCGCGCATCGCCTGTGGCGAGATACATCAGGCTTACGGCCGACAGGTGATGTCCTGCGATATGACCTGTCAGGTTGCGGCCGCCGGCATCCCAACCGCCGTAAGCCTGCGCCTTTTGCGGAAGTCCGGCGCGCACGCGGTAGAAGGCCATCATCCGGTCGGGTTCGAGTTCGAGCAGATATTTCGCGTCCGCATCCTGCGCAAGTTTTAGCGGACCGCCAAGCACGCGGACTTTCGATAGCGGGACCGGATGCGCCTTGAGCAGGTTCTGTTCGAGGGCGCTTACCGCCGTCAGCTGACCTGCTGTACCGCCTTCGGACATATACGGACGGAGCGTCGTGGCAGCGAGCGTGGACGCCGAGAGTCGCAGAAATGTTCGTCTGGATGTAGACATGCCGCCAAGTATACATCGCGGTTTGTCATTCCACCGTTGAGGCTGGTGGCGCCCTTTTTCCCGTGGCGCCCAACTTCACGGACCGAACCTCGTCGCGACAATCGTCGAGTGCCCAGGCGGGAAATGTTCAGTCGCCACAGCCGGTCGCGACGGCAAGCGCACGGCAAACCGCTTTCATCTTTTGGGGGGCGACCGAGCCGATCAAGCGATGCAGCCTGGATTTCTCAACAGTCTGGACGTGGTCCAGATTTATCGCGGAATCTGCTTTCAAACCCTCGTCGACCCCAACCAGCACCTCGCTGGGGATGCCATGAATTGTGGAAGTGACCGGCGCGACCATAACCGTGTGCAACAGATCGATGACCTCCGGTCGGGTCAGAATTACAACGGGCCGCCTTTTGTCTGGACGCGAAAACTGGTATTGCCAGATTTGGCCGCGCATCAATCGTTCGGCCATGAACTCTCCTTCTCCCAGTTTTCGAATTCCGGACCGAGGCCGGCTTTCCTCGAATAGCCTCTACGATAACTGCTGGCGATCGCATCCCGTTTGCTTTGTCGAAGGTATTCGCTGACTGCACGCCGAAAGACCGCAGATCTTCCGTCACGCTGCGTTTCTTCGTGTGCGTCGACCTTTTTCAACAACTCTTCGTCCACAGTAATCTGTATAGTCTTCATAGCTATAATTTACCATGGAATATCCGATCAACTAACTTCACGTTAGCCGATTTTTATGAAGGCGCCCGTCTTTCATGATGAGCGAGAGGTGCTGGCCCTGGTCCTGGAGCAGGCTCAAGTTCTTCAGCGGATCGCCGTCCACGATGAGCAGATCCGCAATCGCACCGGGGTCGATGATGCCGAGCTTGCCCTGCATCCGTACCACCTCGGCACCGATCGATGTCGCCGAGCGGATGATCTCGATGGGACTCACGACCTCACGGCGCAGCACGAATTCGCGCGATTGCTCATCCTGTAATTGCCCGAGCAGGTCGCTGCCATACGCCACCTTCACGCCTGCCCGCCTGCAGATCTCGAGAGATTCGAATCCGCCTTTGATAACCAGGTCGTTCTTTTCGAGCTTTTCAGCGCTCATGCCGAGCTGTGCGGCGCGCTCCTTCATGACGACGTAGGCCACAAGGTTGGCGACCATGTAGCCCTTGCGTTCGGCGAGCAACTGAGCGGAGGTCGCATCGATCAAGTTGCCATGCTCGATCGTTCGGACGCCCTGACTGACGGCCCGGGTGATGGCCTCCGCCGTGTACGCGTGCGCGAGAACATACCGTTTGAATGCGGTGGCCTCTTCGACGGCCGCGGCAATTTCCGGCAGTGAGAATTGACGCGAATCGAGCGGATCGTAAGGCGAGGCCACACCGCCGGAGACCATGATCTTGATGGCATCCGCGCCCTGCCGCAGTTCCTCGCGAACTGTCGCGCGCACCTGATCCGCACCGTCGGCCGTGGCCATCGTAAACTTCAGGCCATCGCAACACCGGCAGCCGTCGTGGCGTTGGTCGGTTCGTCGGCGCATGTCGGAATGGCCGCCCGTCGGACCGATGGCGCGCCCGCAGATGAACATTCGCGGCCCTGCGAAGTACCCTTTTTCGACGGCTTCCCGGATTCCCCAATCGGCGCCGCCGGTATCGCGAACCGTTGTAAACCCCCGATTGAGCATCCCTGCCAAAACCGGTGCCGCACGCGCCGCGAGCAGCGATACCGACAAGTGCTCCAGCATCGAGAGATTGACCTCGCTCAAGTAGACATGCACGTGGCAGTCGATGAGGCCCGGCATCAGTGTTCGTCCGCCGCAATCGATGACTCGCGCTGTCTTCGAAGAAACCGGCCGGTCTGAGACTTCCTTGAAATGACCATCCTCGACCAGCACTTCGTACCCGCCGCGGGATTCCTCGAAGCGCGGGTCGAGGAGCATCAGGTTTCGAAACAGGTAGCTTTCCTGCTGCATGGATTTACCTCACGGCTGCAACATACTTGACCGAGGCAAAGGAATTTTGAAATTGCACCCGTCCTGCATCTCAAATCCGAAAACCGAAATCTCAAAATTGAACGCCGGGACGCGGGGTGTCGAGGTTCATTTTGAAATTTCGGATTTCGGATTTGAGATGCAGGACTCGTTCAATTTCGAATTCCTCTTCCGTGTCAGTTGTGCCCCGGCAGCAATGGCCTCCAGGGAACGCCCCTCCGTGCGTATCCCGAACACAAAAACCACCACCGCTCCGGCGATCAAAACGAATGTCGTCACACCGAACACACCTGCGAAACCGAATCTGGGGAAGATCGCTCCGACGAGAATCGGAGCACTGATGGCGCCCAGTCGGCCCACCGCTGACGCCAGACCGACTCCCGTCGTTCGGATCCGCGTCGGAAAGACCTCGGCAGTGTAGGCATACACGCCTGCGTAGACCCCGTTCATAAAGAAAGATAAACACACGCCGGCAAGAATAATCTGCGGGTTGGAGTGGGCCATGGCAAGCCCTATCGCCGCCACACCACCCAGGAGCAGGTACGACACAATGATCGCCCGACGGCCGATGCGGTCGTTGAAAAAAGCTGCAGAGTAGTAGCCGGGAATCATCGCGGCATAAATCGAGATCGAATAGGCGAAACTGCGCGTCATGGTCATGCCGCTTTGAACCAGCAGAGTCGGTATCCAGGTAAAGAAGCTGTAATAGGAAAACGTGATCGACAGCCACAGCGCCCACGTCATTACGGCGATACGCGTCAGCGGAGGAGAAACGAGGGTTGCGATATTGGTCCAGACCGATCCGCCCTGCGACCCGCCTTGCTGATTGAAATCGAAAGCCGGCACGGGTTCCGGCTGCGTCAGCGGTTGCCGGCGTGTCTGGAGAATTTCCTCTTCGATGCGCGTCATAACGGCTTCGGCCGCGGATATTCGGCCGCGGCTCTCGAGCCAGCGCGGCGACTCCGGCAACGCCCTTCGCCACCACAGGAGCAACAGGATCGGGAGTGCGGTAATGACGATCGCAAGCCGCCATCCCCACAGTGTGGCCGGCACCAGCGCGTAGCCGAGGACGGCGGCACCGAAAAATCCGAATGAAAAGAAACCCGCCAAGGCGCCAATGAATCGACCGCGGTAGGTTTTCGGCACGAACTCCGAAAGAAACGGAGCGACGATGACGCTTTCCGCGCCTGTGCCGACGCCCGCAAGGACGCGCAGCCAGAAAAACGGAGTGGCCGATGTAACGAAGGCACTGATGAAGGAGGCCACGCAGTAGATCACCAGAGCCCACATCATGATCCTGCGCCGGCCGATCAGATCGCCGGCCGTGCCTGCCCCCAATGCCCCAAAGAAGTACCCGATGAAGGTGGCGCTCGAGAGAACGCCTGCTTGCACGCTCGTCAACGACCACTGAGTCATTAACGCCGGTAACACGAAGGCGATGACCGCGGCGTCCATGGCGTCAAAGCAGTAACCAAGACCGCCCATCAGCAGCAGGCGGCGATGAAACACCGAGAATGGCAGCCTCTCCAATCTTGCAGCAATCCGTGACATTATTTAATAGCTGCGCCCTGTCGGGCTTGCATTCGCTCCGCTCATCGTTTAATAGCTGCGCCCTGTCGGGCTTGCATTCGCTCCGCTCATCGGGAACTCAAATCCTCCCAACCGTTGGTGCGCCGGTTCCGCAACGCGCGGCGACGCCTCTAAAGCTCGCCCGAAGATCATGAGCAGCATCGAAGCCGGCGCTCACGTTGTCGTCGCGGGACATGCAGGACGGCGAATTCTACCGCGCGCCCCGAAATCTGTCGACTATCCCTACCTGTGCCGGCGGCCTGCGACACTTTTGTCCGCCAGGTGCTCTGAACCGATGTCGCTTTGCATTTCTGTTCGTATTGACGGGGAAGACTGAAGGCCATTTCCAGACGCCAGTGTTTTGTTTGTTACATCCCGTTTGCCGGGATATCCTCCTGATGGTATGTCACATCGCGCCGTTTTGATCTGTCTGATCGCATTCTTCCAGAGCACTGCCATAGATGCTCAACAGACGCCCGCCGATAAGATAGTGGCGTCGGTGGCTGAGAAGCTGAGGGCGGCAAAAGTCGATTCCGGGTTGATTGTGACGAGCATCGCCAGGGACGGAGCGGGAGATCGTGCGGGATTGAAGCTGGGAGATCTCATTGTGAAGTTGAATGGTGACACCGTCAGCGACGCCGGATCATTCGCGAACCTTCGAGATAAATACCGTGGAACTGTGTCGACATTTACAGTCTGGCGGGATGGACAGTACATCACAACGACACCGATTGTACTTCCGGCTGCCGTGAACATTAGTGGATCGGACTGGTCCTATCTAATGGCGCAAATCCTCTTTCGTCTGGATGCTGGTGATGTGGATACGGTCGGCACGCTTGTCCAGCAAGCGGAGGAAAACCATTCACTCAGCCCGAAAGACTTGCTGATCGTCAAATTGCTGGTCTTGCCTGGAGAGGCGCCCGGGCCTGGAAGCGATCAGGATAAGCTGACGCGCGAATTGACGAACATGCTTACGCCGAATGAGAGCATCGCGCCGGCTTCCTTATTGCAGACCCATGGACGTCCGTGGCCCGCAATCCCATTACATCGGAAGATTGTCGCGTCCGCGCCGGAAGACGTCAGCAAGCGCCTGAATTTCGCATCGTTGCTTGCCGATCTCGAGCAGAACGATGAGGCGGAGAAGAACGTTCACTACATTCTGGACCGCACCCGACCCGGACTGAGCGCGCACGGGTTTCATGTTGCCGAAAGAGTTTTAGGGGTTGTCGCCGGAAACCGCGAAGACTGGCAAGGTGCCTACGACCACAATCTGCGATCCCTGAAGTACGAATCGGATTTTGATACGGAAGCGCAAGCCCGGAACTCAGCCCTTCGGCACCTCAACATCGCCGCACATCTGAGGGATATCGATGTATTCCGACAGGCAAGAAGTTTCGCCCTCAGTTTCGGCGGAAAAGGCTTTGCGGAATGGACAGCATTTGTCGATGCTCTTGAGGCTTACGTGCTTGTCGCGGCGAACCATAAGGATGACGCGCGTGAACTCGTCAATCGTTGGAAGGATAAGCCGGAATGGAAAAGGGTGTACGACTACTGGGCAGGCGCCTTTCCGCAGTGTGCACAATCCTGGAAAACCCTGGCCGAACGCTGATGCAACGCACGATGCGTGTTCTACGTGGCGTTCTTTTCTTTGTCGTCTTGCAGACGACAAACGGGTTCAGCCAAGACGACCCGATTGAGAAGATGCTTGAGCCCATTCGTGAAAAACTGCGAGCCACTCGAATTGAGTCTGGAGTACTCGTCGCCTCGATGACTAAGGGCGGCGCTGCCGACGAAGCGGGACTACTCGAAGGAGATCTGATTCTCAAGATCAACGACGAACCTGTCAGCAGTACTACCCAGTTTGTGTCAATTCGGGATCGGCTCCGCGGTTCTCTCGTGAAATTCACCTTCTGGCGGGAAGGGAAGTACATCACTTCTTCAGAAATTGTTATGCCTCCGGCGGTGGGAATAACCGGTGAAGAATGGTCGTATTCGATGTCGCAAATACTGCTGCGCATCGAAGCTGGGGACATGGACACGGCCGGCACGCTGGCTCAACAGGCTGAAGCTGCCCATCTCTTGACGCAGAGGAACTCGCTCATCGCGAAACTTCTGCTTCTGCCAAATGATGTTCCTGTTCCCGGCAGCGAACAGGACAAGCTCACTCGGGAGTTAGTCGAAACCATATCCACAACGGTGGAACTCTCGGCGACCGCCTTCAGGCTTCAACACTATGGACGGCCGTGGCCGGCGATACCCGTGCGTCGCAAACTCGTCGCGATGGCGCCGAATGACGTGAACCATAGATTGAACCTGGCGCAACTTCTGGCGCGGCAAAAACTCAGCGACGAAGCCGAACAAAACATCCGTTATCGCGTCGAGCACAGACTACCGCTGAATAACCATGGGTTCTCTGTTGAAGAAGACTGCCTGAGCACGATTGCCGCGAACCGAGAACAATGGCGTGAGGCGTACGAGCACCATGTCCAAGCCATCGAATACCAACTGAAAAGCGCGGAAGGTTACGGAACAGGCGCTTACGCGAGAGACTCCGCCCTTCGACATGTCGCGCTTGCCGCTCACTTAAGAGACATCGATGTATTCCAGGAGGCATTAAGGTTGGCGCAGGGATTCGGCGGACCCATGTTTCAATCTCTCCCACCATATCTAGACGCTTTTCGGGCGTTCGTCCTTGTTTCTACAAACCACAAAGACGAAGCCACAAGTCTCGTCATGAAATGGAAAGGTAAGCCGGACTGGCAAAGTGTTTACGATTACTTGGCGGTAACCTACCCGGATTGCGCCAAAAACTGGAAGACCCTGGCGGACCGTTGAAACACTTTAGTTTTGTTTTAGCGCTCATGGTGGGCGCGTCCGGTTTGGTTGCTCAGTTCCGTCCGCTCTTCGACGGAAACTATAACGACGAAGAGCGCATCAAACAAGACAAACGCCCGACCGACCAGTTTGTATTCGCGCGGATGATCTATAACGGCCGCATGCCGCGGTACTACAAAAATTGGTTCAACGACTATCCCAAGAGCGATCTACTACTGATCGCCGGACTGAAAAGGCTGACGAATCTCAATATCGCCAATTACGAACGTGTCGTCGCGATCAACGATTCCGATCTCTTCAAATATCCATTCATCTATACGAGCCAGCCGGGCCAAATGGTCCTGACCGAGGGCGATGCCGCGATCTTACGTGAATATCTCGCACGCGGTGGCTTCTGGATACTGGATGACTTCTGGGGCTCACTCGAATGGGACAACTTTGCCGCAGAATTCAAGAAGGTGCTCCCCGGCGCAACGATTGAGGATATCGAACTGATAGATCCACTCTTTGGCGCTTTTTACCACATTGACGAATTGGTCCAGGTCCCCAGCTACGCGTACACACTGAATGGCGGAATTACTTACGAACTCGACGGGGTGGTCGTGGAATGCAAAGGCGTGAGGGACCGTCAAGGTCGGTTGATGGTTGTTATCAACCACAACACGCACCTGAACGAAGCTTTCGAGTTCGCCGACGATCCGAAGTACCCACTTCCGTTTTCGGATTTCGCGTATCAGATGGCCATCAATTTGATTGTGTACGCGCTGAGCCACTGAGGCTACATGAACGTCGGTCAGAACACTTTTCTGAAAGTGAGATTGAAGCGCTCCTTGCCGGTCAGCGGATGCTCGGCTTCGCGCAGAGGCGCGACACCATGATAGGTGAAACGAGCGGGACCGCCCCACACCACGATGTCACCGCTTTCAAGATACAGACGGCGCACCTGGTCGGAACGCCGGTTGCCGCCCCAAAGGAATGTGGCCGGCACGCCAAGCGAGACGGAAACAATCGGAGCCCATGCATCGTTTTCGTCGCGGTCTTGATGAAGACTGAGTTTGCTGCCCGGAACATAGCGATTGATCAGGCAAGCGTCAGGATCATAGTGAGCGAATCCGGCGTCCGCTGCCGCTCGTGCAGCAACTTCGAGAAACAACGCGGGCATCGCGGGCCAGCGGACTCCGGTCTGCGGGTCCAGGGGATCATACCGGTATCCGGTTCGGTCGGACACCCAACCCACACGGCCGCAGTTCGTCATCGCGACAGACATGGAATAACCACCGGGCGTCACGAGGTGGCGGAACGGAACCGCGTCCGCCACCTGGGCCACTCCTTCCAACAGCAAAGCGACTTCGGCCGCGACAAAGCCGCGCAACAACACGGCACCTTCTCCAAGCGGTTCGCGCGCCCGCACCATCGGTTGTCTGTCAAAAAGACCCGTCACGACAGAACCCATTCTTTGGAAGCGCCGTATGTTGCGTGGATTCGGATCGGTGCGACACTGCGATCCAGATCGGCCGTGGCAGTAAACAAAACTTGTCGGATGAGCCGGTTCATTCAGCAGAGTTTCGGTTTGTCGTCGCGAATCATATCTTGTAGCCGGGTGTAATGAGAACGTCATAACATTGGCGCGGTCACGAAAGGAGAGCCGTTCGATGAAAAGAGTAGCGGCATTGCTGACATTAGCGACGATGCTACAACCTGTTTGTGTGATCGGCCAGATCGCGACAGGAGACAGAAGCACGCCCCTGCGTCCACTTGCCGGGGAGGGCAACGTCGGAGTGAGCAATGCGACGTTGCTGGATCAGGAAGCGCGGATCCTTCGCGTGCTCGTCGAGGCCGGTGCAACCCGAGTCATGCATCAGCATGACGACGTGCAATATCATCTTTTCATTCCAATAACCGGACCGATGGAACTCCGATTGGCCGACGGCAAGTCCGTTGAGGTCAAGCCGTGGCAGCCCTATCTCATGAAGCGCGGAACTTTGCATGGTTTTCACAACAACGGATCCAGTGCGGTCGAAATCCTCGAAGTCTTCGTTAAATGAAAAACCTTGGACTTTATGTGGAACTCGTGAGCGTCGTTCGGGCAGCCGGGTTGCTCTGCGTTGACGCGGTTATTAAGTGGTCATTTGATCGTGACTATGAAGAAACGCACGATACCCGCTGGTAAGTTCAAAGCCGAATGCCTCGGTCTGATAGATATAGTGGCGAAGACGCGTGAGTCCGTCATTGTCACGAAGCGGGGTCAGCCCGTCGTCGAGGTCATCCCAGCACAGGTTGAAGCTCCTAAACCGCTCCGCGGCAGCGTCAAGATTCATGGAGATATCGTCGGCCCGATTCTTGGTGATTGGGACATGGCGCGGTGATTGTTCTCGACACGCACGCCTGGATCTGGTGGGTGAGCGATCCCCATAAGCTCGGACGAGCCGCAAAGCAGGAGATCCATCGCACGACGAAGATAGGGGTTCCCGCGGTTTGTTGTATGGAGGTTGCAACGCTTGCAGCCCGTGGACGAATCACGTTGGATCGACCTCTGCTTCAGTGGTTGCAAGACAGCCGGGCGCTTGACCGTGTCGATCTGCTCGCCCTTACCCCGGCAGTTGCCGTGAAAGCAGCGGAGTTACCCGCGGATTTCCCAGGCGATCCTGCCGACCGGTTGATCACCGCGACGGCGACCTTGCACTCCGCACTATTGATTACCAAAGACCGAAGCCTCCGTGAAGCGTCCATCGTTCGAACGGCCTGGTGAGAAACGGCACTTGATCGGTGCGTCGCATTGAGGGCGCCCGACGTGTCGGCGACGGTCCCGGAGAGCGAGGCTGCCGTGCTGCCGCCCTGCGCACACGCAAGCGAGGCGACAGTAAATAAGGATGCGAGAAGAAGGGCAAGGGTCCGCAGTCTGCGGGTCATCAGGAACCTCCCGTCAAGTCATCGTTAACGAACTTACGACTGGGGCATAGTCAGGATGAAAGGAGCCCAGAAATAAGGGTGTCGCCAGACGTTTTGGGATGCATCATAGAGAGCTTGGCTTTTCTCAGGGCCTCTTCACGAGACACCCCACGGCTGAGTTCTCTGTAGAACGCCTTCATCAGCTGCGCCGTGGCCGCGTCGTTGACGTTCCAAAGGCTCACGACGACGCTTTGCGCGCCCGCATACAAGAAGGCGCGCGTCATACCCATGACGCCCTCGCCGGCCAACACCTGCCCCAGCCCGGTCTGGCACGCGGACAGCGTCACCAGGTCTGCATTCAAATGGAGATGCATGATCTCTCCAACCTGCAGTATTCCGTCCTGGCTATTGTCGGGGCCGGGAACGAGCACAATGCCGGACCGCGAAGGTCGCTCTTCATCGAAGTAACCATGTGTGGCGAAATGGAGAAACCGGTAGCCGCTCAGGTCTTCCGCCTTTACCGTCTGCTCCGTTGCTTCAGCACCCATGTAGATCCGGGTCTGTCCCGCTTTATATAAGGAACCGATGGCGGTCACTTCCGATCTCGAATTGGGAAGAGGAGTCAGGTCCAGGCCGCGTTCGGCGGCACTATTCAGCTCTGCTTTTCCTGTTGTGACAACCTTCGGATCCGCGAACGCGAGCAGGGTCTTGAAAGGCCTTTGCTGGTCTTTGCGTGACTTCAAAACAGCCAGGGTCGTGCCAGATGGAGCATACGAGACGGAGAAGTGTTCGATGAGCGGAGATTGGTCGACATTCATTAATGTTTCGAACGGCAGATACGCAAGGATTCCATCCGTCACGACGATCAGCGAATGGCTTGTCGACAGCGTCCTTTCGAAAGGCCACAACAGCGTCCTGTATAGCTGTCTGCTTTGTGAGTTCAGGCGCGCCAGTGATTGCCCCACCGTGAGGCTCGAAACACGCTCTGAAAGTTCCTTCCGGTACGCGGAGACTTCACGCTCAATCTCCTGCCGGCCCGGTAATGTGGCACTGCTCAACCCTTCCGGTGTGAGCACCCAGGCGTATGATCGTTTCTCTCCCAGCGCGTACTCGATCAGCGCCGCGTTTGGTCCGAGCAACTCGGTTCGTAGCCGGTCCGTTTGCAACGGCGGCGGGTAGTGTACCGCTGCGTACCGGCTTCCGGCCGATCTCAATTCAACCTGATACAAATCGAGATCGCGCTCGGCGGCAGCCAATTGCTGTTGGAGTTCCTTCTTACGCGCCGTCGAGACATCGGTGCGAAACAGTTCTCGTTGGATTGAAGTGATGCGCGTCACAATTCCGTCTTCACGTTTGCGCTGTGCGTCTGTTAATTCCTGTCGCAAATCCGTGCCGGATTCGGCAACCATCTCGATCAGGCTGCGAGCTCGCCAATGCTCATTCGCATCGAGGGCGCGGGCGGCGAAGCCGCCTTGCGGATTCGCCGCGTGCATCCGCATGAGCACATCCGTTTCGACGGCATACAAGTCCGCCTGCAATGAGCGGTAGGAGGCTCGAAGGTCTGGATTCGCTACGCCGGCCCGCGTCGCCTCCTTCAGGATAAGGGCTTCCTGGACTCGCGAAAGGGCTTCCGGCAACCTGCCCATGTCGGCCTCCACCATGGCCATCAGGGCTAATGCGACGCCAAGAGCGGAGTCATTGCCGATTGTTCGAGTCAGCGTCGCAGCGGCCTGGAGGTGCTCCAGCGCGTTAGTGAGGTCGCCCAATCGGTAGAGAGACTCACCGAGGCAGCTGTGAGCTTCCGAGATCCCGAAGCGGTCCTCAATCTCCGTCGCAAGCGTCAGCGCGTGCTCGGCATTATCACGAGCTTTGCTGAAGTCCGACAGATTTTGAAATGTGTAACACAGACCGACCAATCCGTTGAGCTCGCCCTGCTTGCTTCCGCTTTGCCGTCTGAGGACCAGCGACCGCTCGTAATAATTCTGCGAATCCCTGTAATTGTTCAGTGACTGGCTGACTCGTCCAAGTCCTTCCAGGACACTGGCCCGCCCGTTGATCTCACCGGTTTCTTCGAAGATCTTCTCCGCCTGAATCCAGTATTCTTCAGCCTTTCGGTAATCACCCAGCTGGCTATAGGCCTGAGCGATACCGTTGAGCGTGCTTCCCTCGCCACGGCGATCACCGCTGCTGCGGCGGAGAGGTAACGACTCGACGAGCAAATCCAGCGATTTTTGAAGGTCTCCCATGTACCTGTAGGTAATGGCGAGGTTGCTTAACGTGACCGCCTCGCCTCGAGTATCACCAACCTCGCGGCGAATCTTCAGTGAACCCTGATACGCCTCGAGCGCCTTCTCTCTTTCGCCTAGGCGCTCATAAGCCAATCCTTCGTTATTCAGTGATATTGCTTCACCCCGTCGATCGTGCAATTCACGACGCAAATCGATGGCTTCGGCGTAGTGCTGCAAGGCGAGGCGTGAATCTCCAAGCCTGTAATACACGTAACCGAGCGAGTTCAGCGTTGAAGATATTCCTCTGCGCTCGCTGGTCGTCCGCCGCATCGACAACGCCTCGAGCAACAGATCCCTGGCGCGTGGCAGCTGGCTGAGTTGTTCGTAAAGCGCCCCCAGTTGATGGGCGGTATAGCCATTCCACCGCAGATCCTTCACTTCGCGCCAAAGCGCCAGCGCCTCTTCATATTTGGTGGCGGCTTTGTTGAGCGAATCCGCAGTCCCTTGCGCCATCAGCGCGTTCGCTTCCACAACGGTCGTGCGAAACGCGGTGAAGCGATTTCGGTCCTCGGCAGCAGGAACGAGCCGGCTTTCCAGTGCAATTCTGTAGTGACCCGACTCGACGGCTTTCTCTGCCTGAATCGCTACGGCGTAGTTGCCGGCCTCTGCGGCAATCCAGAAGAGGTCCTCAGGGCCTTCTGCGAGCCGGTTTACATCCACCAACGTTTTGCCATCGGGCGCGCGGAGTGTCATCGACACATCGATGTCGTCCTGATCGGCAATGACGTGAATGTACTGATCCCGATCGAGGTGCAACGGATAGGTGTGTGTCGCGCCTCCCTTAATCTCGCGCTGGACAACGTGTCCAGTCTCGAGCGGGACGTCCTGCCCAAAAGCCGCGCCGGGTAACAACAAACCCAACACAGCCAAAAGTTGTGCGAACATGCGGCGCATCTTACTACCTTTGGATCTGAAGTCGATACTCGGAAACGAGCGGCCCATCCGGCAAACAGACGTCCTGTGTACGTTCCCGCCTTCAACTGCTCGGTTCTTCCGTCCTGTGCCGTCGACGATCTTAAATGCGCTAGGGACAAACGTGGATCTCGAGCAGGCCTTGTCACATTCGGGTAAGCCGTGACGCTCGATCCCGGCTTTGCCTCTCTATTCGGAGCGAAGGGTGTCTATGGGATTGGTGCGAGCCGCCGTTCGACCCGGCAGGTATGAGGCTAACAAAGACACCAGCAGGAGCACGAGGATCGCAGCTGCGAATGTCGCGGGATCGTGCGGCTGGATGCCGTACAGCACTTGCTGCAAGCCTCGCGTCAGAACGAGGCCCGCCACGGCGCCGATAAGACAGCCGGCGACTGTCAACCGGGTAGTTTCGCGGAGGATCATCCGGACGACTGATCGTGCGTCCGCACCGAGCGCCATGCGGATTCCGATTTCTCTCCGCTGCCGAGCCACCTGGAACGCCATCATTCCGTACACTCCGATCGCACTCAGCATCAGAGCGAGCAGGGCGAAGAACGCCCCGAGCGTTGCCAACATGCGTTCCGGCATGAGCGATCGCGCGACATGATTGGACAGACTCAGCACCAGGCCCCCATGCACCGACGGATCGACCCGGGCGAATGCGTTTTGTAATTCCGCTGCGCTGAGAACCACTCCGGGTTTCATTCGAACCGCGAAAGTGTGCGAGCTTGCACCAGGCGGTACCTGCGCGGACGAGAAATAGACTGTCGCCGGACTTTCTGTGCGAAGGCTTTCGTACCTGGCGTCCTTCACCACGCCGACGATCGTGTAGTGGACATCTTTCTCGCGACCTTTGAATGCGACCCATTGCCCCACAGGCGAACTCCCGTTGACATAGCGCCTCGCGAACGATTCGTTGACGATCGCAACACGCGGCGACGTCTCAGTGTCTCGGTCGTCGAACTCGCGGCCCGACACAAGAGGCGTTCCGTATGTCTCGAAGAACTTCGGTCCTACGGAATTGAGGTGATCCGGCTTTCCATCGGCGGCGGATTGCGCCTGAACCATGAGTCCTTGTTGCCAACTGCCGCGGCTGACCGGCGGATATTTCGACACGGTGGCGGAATGCACGCCAGGCATCGCATTCAACGACGCGAGGACCTGAGCCTGCAGCGTTTGAACTCGCTTCGAATCGAATCCAAGAAACGCCAGGTTGCTCGAAAACACCGTGACATCGCGCGCGTCGAAACCGGCATCGATCGTGTAGAAATTCAAGATTGTGCGGCCGAACAATCCCGCGCCGACGAGCAGCACAACGGAGATCGCCATTTGAGCGCCGATCAACATACGACCCAATCGCCAGCCACGAAGCTTCGAATTTGCAATCGCGACCCTGACGCTGCGGCGGGTGGCATGCAGCGCCGGCGCCAGCGAAAACAAAACACACGCGACGACAGAAATAACGAGAGCAAAAAGAAGAACACGGGCGTCGGGACGGACGTCCAAAGGCATGCGCGGCCCGCCCAACGAAGTCATGTTCAGGAGGTTGTCGGCGAATACGTAAGCGACGGCCACGCCGAGAATCGCGCCACCCAAAGAAAGCAACATGCCTTCGACGAACAACTGACGAATCACGCGGCCACGCCGCGCGCCGATCGCCAGCCGCACGGCGATTTCGCGCTGGCGTGCCGCGGATTTCGCAAGCAATAAGTTCGCGAGATTTGCGCATGCCAGCAGCAACACCATGCCGACGGTGAACATGAGAATCGTCAGCGGTTCGCTGTAACGTTCGCGAAGGCTGTCGAATCCGTTGCCGCCTGGCTGCAGTTGCAACTTCACGCCGTGCGGAGCGTAATTCGCTCTCCAGGCGTCCACTGCATCGCCGCGAAGCGCTTCAATCTCCGCTTGTGCCTGCGCCACGGTGACGCTCGGTTTCAGCCGTCCCATAACGGCCAGCCACCAGTACTCCTGCTCACCTAAATAGGAGGGCCCACCGCGGACGAAAGGCTCCATGGATAGTGGAATGGCGATGTCCGGTTGCTGCCCGACGGTGGTGCCGAAGAATTCGGGTGGCGTCACACCGACGATCGTAAACACCGAATTCAGCCGCCGAAACGTTCGACCGATCACCGCAGGATCGGCCGCGAACCGCCGCTTCCAGTATGGATGACTGATTACGGCGACCGCCGCATCTTCGCTAAACGCGCGGCCGGCGGCTGCCTTGACGCCGAGCGCGGAATAATAGGAAGCGGACACGAGATCCGTTTGGGCGGTTTCCGGATGTCCATCGACCACGATGTCCATCACGCCAAGATTCATGCGCGCAAAGATGCCATCGAAACTCGTCAGCTTCGCAAGTTCAGACACCATTGGATATGAGAAGCAGCACGGGCCGACTTCGACCAGTTGCCGAGGCTCGCGAACGCCCGGCAGCATTCGGAACATCACGCGATCCATCAGACTGAAGATTGCCGTGTTCGCGCCGATGCCGAGTCCCAACGAGAGAATCGCGACGGCAGTGAACACCGGACTTCGCCGCAACACGCGCAATCCATAACGGCAGTCTTGAACGAAATCCTCCAACCAGCGCGTCCCCCGCGCGTCGTGGCACTCTTCCTTAATCCCGTCCAGCGTTCCGAACGCGAGCCGTGCGGCTCGCCGCGCTTCCGCTTCGTCCGCGCCATTTTTTAATGCGTCGCGAGTCTGTTCGTCGAGGTGAAATTCAAGTTCCTTCTCCAGATCCGCTTCCATCCGGCGTCGATTGAAGAGTCGCTTCAGCCAGTTCATGCCGACTCTCCTCCCACGCCCCGCATGATGAGTTCGATGGCGTTTCGCAGGTGGTTCCAGTTTTCGCTTTCGGCTTCGAGTTCCTTCCTGCCCTTTCGTGTGAGGCGGTAGAACTTCGCTTCACGCCCGGTGTCGGAACCTTTCCATTCCGCGTCGAGCAGTTCGCGGTTTTCCAAACGATGGAGAGCGGGATAAAGCGAACCCTGCCTCACCAGCAAAGCGTCTTTGGAGATTTGCTGGATTCGCTGAGCGATCGCGTAACCGTGAATCGGGCCCGCTGCAACGACTTTCAGAATCAGCATGTCGAGCGTGCCCTGGGGCAGATCCGGTTGGGAAATTGCCATCGATACCTCGCCCTTCGACACGTTAGCGCAACCACGTGTCGAAGTGCAAGGTATCCGTGACTTCCGACACGCGTTCCGGGTTCTTTCAAACAGCCGGCGCTGAGTATTCTCGCACTAGCCGAATGGCGACTGTAGCTTGGACGACGTTCTGTATCATCTTCACGTAATCCAGACAATTGAGCAGGGCCAGGCCGATTCCCGAGCAGGGCGTACGATGTCCCATGAACAAGTCGCCGAAGCTCTCCGGAAGAAATGGCTCGTCGACTCAGAAAGGTAATCTGGACGGATACCGGTCAGACGACGTTGGACGAGACTTGCAAACTGGAGGAAGTCCCTGAACAAGAACGCTGGCTAACAATGCGCTCAGCCCGTCAAGGCGCCCTCCCGTAGCGTCCTGCCAATCCCGCTCGAACTCGCATAGCCGGACAGTTTTTCGCGCAGGCGCTTTCTTCCTCGGCTCAATCGAGACATCACTGTTCCGACGGGGATGCCCAGCATCTCCGCAATCTCGTTGTACGAAAACTCCTGGACGTCGGCCAGCAGAACGACCTCACGAAAATCTTTCGGAACATCGGCCAGCGCGGCCAGGATGTCTTCGTCTGTGATGTCTTCCGGAATCGGCGGCTCGAAGGCCAATGTCTCTTCGAACGATTGCTCCCCTTCCGGAACGGTCTTCTTATTGAACCAACGGCGGCGATAGTGCCGGACTTCATTGATGAGAATCTTGAAGAGCCACGCCCTGCAATTAGTCCCCGGCTGGAATCGATGAAACGCCTTCCAGGCCTGCATATACGCTTCTTGCACCAGGTCCTGAGCCTCGGTCCGGTCCCGTACAAGGTGCACGGCCGTCCGGTACAGATCATTCAGGTGTGGAAGGGCTACAGCCTCAAATTCTCCAGACTCGACTTTCCTTGCAAAAAGCACTTATAGATCCTCAGGCAATTCGCGTCCTGCCGACAAAAAACATCGGGGCGCGGTCTTATTCCCGAAAGAGAAACTTGTCACTCGTGCGAACTCGATGTCCTCAACGCCCGGCTGTAAACCTCGTGAACGGCTGTCTCCTCCGCGATTCGATGATCCGTGGGCCGCAACGCCGTTTGAAACAAGCGTTCAAGTGCGGCAACAGTAAGGCTTCGAAGTCTTGGTTTCCGGCGGATCGCATACGCTTTTGTGCTGCTCTGGGAAGTTAGATGAATCAGCCGGGCGGTAGGATTCAAAAAATCTTTCTCAGCCGCTGCCAGGATGCAAGCTGAGACATTATTTGGCGCGAATCCTGGCTCGGATGTTGTTCGCGATTCGGGTAGAGACGCTTTCGGACAACTCGAACGAACCGGTTTCCGTCACGATGCGGAGCGTTTTGCGGGTCGAGTCATATACCGCCCGGCACGAGTTGCAGTGCAGCATATGCTCTTCCACCTTTTGGCGAATGTTCCGGCTTGCCTGGTCGTCGAGATAATTCGACAGTTCGGCCAGGACTTCTTCACACTTAAACATTCGCCGCTCTCCTTCCCATGCTGGGAGCCAGGGCCTCTCGCAACATCATCCGCCCGCGCAACAAACGGGATTTCAGCGCCGGCACGGCGATGCCTAGAACTTCGGCAGTTTCTTCGGCGGTAAATTCCTGAAGATCGCGCAGTATGACGGGTACGCGGTATTTCGCCGGCAGCTTCAGGAGTTCTTGTTCCACGGTGCGCCGCAGTTCTGACTGGGAATAGAGCTGCTCGGGGTTTCCCCAGGGCGAGACGTTGCGTGGCCGAAAGGCGGCGTCATCGCCGGCGGCTGGATCGTCCAGACTGTCCAGGTTCTTACGCATGCGCAGGTGTTCCGCCCCTTCATTGATTGCGATGCGAGTCAGCCACGTCACGAATTTCGACGCCCCCTGAAATCCGGCGATATGCTCGAACGCTTTGATAAACACGTTCTGGACCCCATCTTCCGCTTCGTCCGGCTTGCGGGTGATTGCCATCAACGTCCGGTAGATCCTTTGTTGATGGCGCCGCACGAGTTCGTCGAAGGCTTCCAGCTCGCCGCGTCGAGTGCGTTCGACTAAACCCGCATCATCATCCTTTATTAGAGTGAAATTTCGGGCCGGAGGATTCAAATCTTTTTCGCGTCCTTCGGAAACCTCTCCCAATCCAAGAACACTGGCCACTTTCGTCGAATCGAAATCCGGCGCCGTCCCCAGGCCGAACGCCACAAAGTTCGCGAACTTAGCCAGGCCGACCATGAGGACCGTCTCGAGGATATGACCATCGCCAAAGCCGTGCCCGCGCAGCGAGTCGATGTCCGAACGACTCAGGTTCGTGGGGTGGTTGTTTAATTTCACCGCAAAGTCCAGGAGAGCTTTATCGGCGTCGGCAATATCGGCCACAGTATGGTCGAGCGCGATCTGCTCCGGCTCGGGCCCTTCGATGCCGAGCATGCGAACGATCTCACAGTGCGCCGTGACGCAATAGGTGCTGAGGTTGTCGGCCGAGCACGCCAGAAAGATGTACTCCTTCTGTTTCCGGCTCAGCGCGCGTTCTTGCAGCATCACCGCTCCGACAAGACCGACTTCCGCATCGATCAGGTCGGGCCGAATCGTTTGGGCTCGGAAGAAGTTCGGGATAAAGCCGAACTGAGCCTCGATGGCGAGAAGGGTCGGAAAGTCTCTTTCGTCCGCCGCCGCCCCACTGATGTAGCTCATGGTCTCTCCAAACAGCAGGGAGACTTTACCACGTGTTAGGGCCCCTCAGAGTCGAGGGAATATTTCTGACCCGCCACGGCATACAGACATCATTACAAGGAGGACCAATGTTCAACACAGCATTGACGTTTTCGCGTGTGGCTGTTCCCTGTGGCGTTCGTACGACATGTCTTTGAGGAGTGGCCCCGGTTCACCGGATGGGCAAGGAGACGCGGACAAACCGTGTACAGTGACAGCGGAACGGTTAACCCGACGTTCGGACAGTTCGTCGCTGCCGGCGCCGCAACAAATGCGATCCCGGTGTTCGCCAACATCGATCCGCCGCGAATGTTCCAACTGCAGGCGCGCTTCATCTTTTAGGTGAACAAGACGATCTGGCCGTCTCCCACGGTTCGCTTCGCCACGGGAAAAGGTTGGTGGGAGACGGACATGATCTTTCCGTCACTGAAAAGATCATTTGAGCCGCTGAAACGATCGTTTGGTTACGGCGTAAGTAACACACAATCTATTGGTTGTAAGGGTGGCCGGCTGAGGCCATCATTTCAGCGCCGGAAAAGATCTTTTCATCGATGGAAATGATTTTGTTCGTGCCGGACAAGGTATTCGCGGAACTACAAAAAGCCTTTGCCGACGCGGCAACGATGATTTGATCGGCGGAAAAGGCGTTCTCTCTGTCGGACAAGACTTTGACGGTGATGGAAAAGGTATTTAGCGGAACGGACAAAACCTTTTCCGCTTCCGAAATGATCTTCTTCGCGCCGCAAACGATCTTCGCGGCCGCAAATAAAATGGCCTCGGAGAACGACTGTGGTGGATGAAAGAGTTATCACGATGCAGCTTAAAATGAAAACGGAGCGAACCCGCCATCTTGGCTGATTCGCTCCGTCAACTCTTAAGAGTCCTTGTTTTTGATGTTCCTGAGTATCCTGCCTCGCGTGACTTCCTTGTCCGGCGGATCTTCCTGATCCGCTGTACCAATCCTTGGTGAAAGAGATCGTAAAACCGAGCCATGTCCTCGCGAATGGTACTATGGTCCGGGTCTGGCCCCGCAGGCATCCTGATCATTTCCAAGGCTTAGCCGTCGAGACGCAATATGCCGGTCCAACTGACGACTAGCCGGCCCACACGCCGCTCGACGGTCTGCAGCGCCTTGTGGCTTGTTGGCCGTGGTTGCGAGAGGCGCGCTGAACAGCTGCTTCGCCTGGCCACTGGGTGAGTGCAGAAACACCTGGACGCTGAAGCGCCCCGGCAAAATAACGACCTCTTACAAGGTGAATTACCTCCTGGGGAGGCACCCGCCCCGGACAGGCCAGCGGCTGCGCATGCGGACACCATACCTGCTTTGAGTTTTTTAAGATTCTACCTTAGGATTCTCAAATGAAATTCATCCCGCGGCTCTTGAGCAATCCCCTGGCGCGTGCCGTCAAATCTTTTTCGGCGGTGATCTTGACGGGCCCGCGCCGCTCCGGAAAGACCACTCTGCTACGCCGGATGTTTCCCAACGCGGCGTATTACCTCCTCGAGGATCCGGATGTTGTCGCGCGCCTCAGCTACGATCCGCGAACGTTTGTTGAAGAGACTTCCGTTCCGGCGATTTTCGACGAAATTCAAAACGTGCCGGAGGTTCTCAATTACATCCGGACGCGTATTGACCGCCATCCGGAAAAGAAAGGACAGTGGCTGCTTACCGGTTCGCAGGATGCTCCGTTAATGCGCGGCGTTAGCGAGTCCATGGCCGGACGTGCCGCGGTGTTTCAGTTGATGCCGCTCTCATTGAAGGAATCACCAAAGGTATCGCTTCTTCGCGGTGGGTTTCCGGAGGTTTTGGCGCGGCCATCAACATCCGACATCTGGTTTCGTTCATACGTGCAGACCTACCTGGAACGGGATGTCCGCGCCATTAGCTCCATTCGCGACCTCGCGACATTTCGGCGGTTCCTGTCGCTGCTCGCCACGAGATGCGGGCAAATTCTCAATCGGACGGAACTCGCAGCCCCGCTCGGAGTTTCTGTTCCGACGATTTCGGAATGGCTCGGGATCCTTGAAGTGACATCACAAATTTTCCTGATTCCTCCGTTTTACGAGAACTTTGGGAAGCGACTCATCAAATCGCCAAAGTTGTATTTTGCGGATTCGGGCCTGGCGTGCCACCTTCTCGGAATCGAATCTCAATCGATGCTCAACGGATCGCCGTTTCTCGGCCCTGTCTTTGAAGGCTTCGTTGCGTCTGAGATCGTGAAGCTGCAGCTTTCGCTTGGAAAGGCCAGAACGCTGTACTTTTTTCGCGATCAACAGGGACTCGAGATCGATTTTGTTGTTCCCGGTTCCCGGCGGAGACTGATGGCCATCGAAGCGAAAGCAACCCGAACCGTGACGCCTGCCATGGCAGGTCCATATCGGCGGCTCCGCGAGGCCGGCAAGGGCTATCAGGTCGATGGGTTCATCGTTCACCGGGCCGTGCGAGGCGCACCCTCCACAACCGTGTCCGCTGGGAATATGAAAGTACTGGCGGTCGACGAACTCTTCAGGCTGATCGAATCCTAGAGGCGATCGAGTCGACCCAGCCTGAGATGCTGTCGAAAAACTATCAGTGTTAAGCTACGACTCGAAAATCAATGATGAACTGGTTGGAATCGAAACCGCGGGTGTGTTGAATGGATCGGCCTGAAGACCGGCAGCAAATGGTCAGTGGGATTCAGTCGTCCTGGCGGCTGGCTGCCGGAACACGGCTCGGACCGTACGAAATCATCGCGTCCATCGGGGCCGGTGGAATGGCTGAAGTCTATCGGGCGCGCGACTCGAAACTGAATCGTGACGTTGCGATCAAAGTGCTGCCCGAAGCGTTCGCTCAGGATCGCGAACGGGTCGCCCGATTTCATCGCGAAGCGCAGCTTCTTGCCTCCTTGAATCATCCGCGAATCGCAGCCATCTACGGTCTCGAAGAAAGCGATGGGCTCTGTGGTCTGGCCCTGGAGTTCATCGATGGCGACGCGCTCGCCGAGCGTATTGCTCGTGGCCGTGTGCCGGTAGAAGAAGCGTTGGCGATCGCTCGCCAGATAGCTGAGGCACTGGAAGCGGCTCACGCGAAGGGAGTCGTTCATCGCGATCTGAAACCCGCCAACATCAAGATCACGCGAGACGGCACGGTGAAGGTCCTCGACTTCGGGTTGGCAAAGATTTTCGAGTCCAAGATTGCGTCATCGGACATGGTGACGAAGGCGGTTGTCTCGACCGAAGACAACCTCATCCTCGGCACCGTAGGCTACATGTCGCCGGAGCAGGCGCGCGGCAAAGACATCGATAAGCGCACGGACATCTGGGCCTGGGGCTGCGTGTTGTACGAGATGTTAAGCGGACGCCCCACATTCGACGGCGAGACAACAACCGATGTCCTTGCGCAGATCGTCGCCGAAGAGCCTGACTGGACGAGGCTCCCCGCCGAAACACCACTTTCGATTCGGACGCTCCTGCGACGCGCACTTCAGAAGGATCCAAACCGCCGTCTTCACGACATTGCTGACGCACGAATCGAGATCGAAGAGGCGTCGAACGCTGCCGCGGGTGTTATCCAACAGCCTCGACAGACTCGTGAACGTTGGGCGTGGTTCGTGGCTGGCATCGCGCTTGTCGTCGCCGCAGCCAGCGTTGCGATTGCGTATTGGCGTTCGCCGCCGACTCGCAACACAACCGTTGTTCGTTTCACGATTCCTCCACCACCTCAGAAGGTCTTTCAGAGTTCGGGTGTTCCGGAGTTTGCACTGTCTCCCGATGGCCGGTACCTTGTTTTCAGTGCAATAGACGAACCTACATCGAAGCTATGGGTTCGTGGGATTGATTCACTAGACGCGCGAATTTTGCAAGGCACGGATGGCGGAGGTGCGCCGTCCTGGTCGACGGACAGCAAGTTTATTGGTTTTAACGCCGGTGGAAAATTCAAGAAGATCGCGGTTGGCGGCGGCCCTCCTGAACTGGTCAGTAACACACCGTGTGGGTTCGGCACGTGGAATCGCGATGGCGTCCTTCTCTGCGGCGGCTCGGACACGGGTATCTACAGCCTCTCCGCCAGAGGGGGAGATCGCGCACCGGTAACATTGCTGAATTCACATGAAGCTCGGCACATATTCCCCTTTTTCCTACCAGATGGCCGGCATTTTCTATATGGGGTCGTCAGCTCGGAGGCCGAAGTAAGTGGAATCTACGTTGGCTCTCTCGATTCGAGGGACCGAAAGCGGGTCCTGAATGTGAACACTCGCACAATCTATAGCGACGGTCATCTGCTGTGGGTGCGAGGAAATTCCTTGATGGCACAGCCATTTGACTTAGCCGACCTGGAGACTCGAGGAGAGGCGTTTCTTGTAGCAGAAGATGTGGGCCAGAATGGTTGGCTCGCCAGCGTATCTACGTCGAGTACGGGCATTCTTGCTTATGGAGGCCCCGAAAACGCTCGGGGCGCTCAATTGGCTTGGTTCGACCGCTCAGGGCGACCGCTCGGAACAATTGGCGACCCCGATTTTTTCAATAATGTCCACCTTTCACTCGACGGTAAGCGAGCGGTTTTCGACCGTTTCGATCCGAGGATCGGCAGTTACGAGCTCTGGCTCGCAGAGCTATCGACCGGCATCCTATCGCGCTTCACCTTCGGACCCTCCAGCTCCATTGATCCAGTCTGGTCACCCAATGGACAAGAAGTTGTATTCGCGTCCAACCGCAAAGGCTCCAACCACGTTTATAGAAAGAATGTAGGAGGAAGTGAGGAGACGTCGCTCTTTAAGGACAGTGGAACCATCGATGACTGGTCAAAGGATGGACGTTACATCATTTACCGAAGTTCGGAAGATCAATCGGTATCCGCTATCCCGTTGACCGGTGATCCAACACCCGTGCGGCTGGTTGGTGGTCCTTCGACAAGCAGGCAGTTCAATCTGTCGTATGACGTCCGCTGGATAGCCTACAACTCCGATGAGTCGGGTTCGACCCAAGTATGGGTCGCCGCCTTTCCGTCCATGACGGACCGACGTCAGGTATCAAATGCGGGAGGCGGAATACCTCGTTGGCGGAAGGATGGAAAGGAAATATTCTATCTCGCTCCAGATGGAAAGTTGATGGCAGTCGATGTCAAGCCGAACGGAACCACCATTGAAACGGGCATTCCAAGGCCGCTGTTTCAAACGCGGAACACCGGTTCGGATTTTACCAACGGCAAGTATGATGTCACCCCGGATGGTGAGAGATTCCTGGTGCTGCAACCGCCGGCCTCCGAACCATCTGCCGTTCCGCCCATCGCGGTCGTCGTCAACTGGCTCGCTGCTACCCAGAAGAAATAACTCAGAAGCAATTTTCGAGGACAAGCGTGTAGGTTGTCGATAACTCGGTATTCGAGGCGTCCGGCTTGAGTCTTCCCATCAAATGACCAGTTCATGGAGCAGCGCCAGGGCGCGATAATCCAGCGGTTGTAAGCCGAAACGAAAATCCATACCCACCCGCCGATACTAGGGCGCGACAGCCTCGGATGCATGAAGGGCACCTTTTGGTAAGATGCTGTCCGCAGACCATCGATGATCGGCAGCAAGATCGCACATTACGAGATCACCAGCCATCTCAGTACCGGAGGCATGGGCGAAGTTTACGCCGCCAGGGATACGAAGCTCGGGCGAAGCGTCGCCATCAAGTGTCTTCCGGCCGCATTTGCCCACGACGCCGAGCGTGTCGCAAAGCTTCAGCGCGAAGCCCGCGTCCTTGCCGCGCTGAACCATACCAACATCGCGGCGATCTACGGACTCGAAGAAAGCGGCGGCCGGCACGTCCTCGTGATGGAGCTCGTTCCCGGCGATACTCTGGCGGATCGCATACGCCGCGGCCCTCTTCCGATCCGGGAAGCTCTAGAGATTGCCGGTCAGATGACTGAAGCGCTGGCCGCCGCGCACGAAAAAGGTATCCTGCATCGCGACCTTAAACCGGCGAACATTAAAGTCACACAGGATGGAAAGGTCAAAGTGCTCGACTTCGGGATCGCGAAGATTCTCGTCGACGAGTTCTCGAATCCGGAGTCGTCTAACCTCGACACGGCAACGGCCGGCGTTTCGCTTCCCGGAGTGATTCTGGGAACAGCGCCCTACATGAGTCCGGAACAGGCGCGCGGCAAGCCGTTGGACAAGCGAACCGACATCTGGGCTTTCGGCATCGTGCTGTTCGAGATGTTGACCGGTGAGCGCGTGTTCGCCGGTGAAACCGCCACTGATGTTATCGGAGCGATCGCTTACAAAGAACCGCAGTGGGAATCGCTGCCTGCCGAAACGCCGGAGGCGATTCGCCGGTTGTTGCGCCGGTGTCTGGCGAAAGACATCCGTCACCGTTTGCACGATATCGGTGATGCGCGGCTGGAAATCGAAGCGTCGTCCGATGAGTCTTCCGTTAGTAGCCGTCCACAGTCGATTGGAAAGCACGTTTGGATCGTTGCCGCTCTGCTGACGCTTGTGGTCGCGGCTACCACCTTCATGGCCGAACGCTGGTTGGGAAGCGGGAACTCCGGCGCGCCGATCTTGTGGACCGAGATTTTGCCGCCGAAGCCCTTCGATTTTGACACGATCCCGGCTCCCGCCCTGTCTCCTGACGGACGAATGCTTGCTTTCAATGCGCCAAACACCGCGGGACAGAATGTCATCTGGGTGCGGCCGCTCGATTCGCCGGCGGCCCGCGCGTTACCGGGTACCGAAGGAAGCACTGAAATATTCTGGTCGCCCGACAACCGCTCATTGGGTTTCTATGCCAACAGTAAACTTCAGCGCGTCGACCTTGCCGGCGGCGCACCGCAAATCCTCGCGGACGCGCCTGACGATCGCGGAGCCTGCTGGGGCAAAGATGGCACCATCCTGTTCGTTCCGACCGCGACCACAGTCCATCGTATTGCCGCTTCCGGCGGGACTTCGAGCGAAGTCACGCGACTGAATGTTGCGCGTCAGGAACTGATTCATGGATGGCCCAGTTTTCTGCCCGACCAAAAGCACTTTCTGCTATGGGTCTACAGCGCCGAGAAACAAAACGAAGGCCTCTATGTTGGAACGCTGGACTCCAACGAATTGCGGCCGCTGCTTCCGGTGCGCACTCGAGCCCAATATGCCAACGGCTATCTGTTCTTCGGCCGCCAGGGGAACCTCATGGCCCAGCGTTTCGATCCGGAGAAGTTGCAGTTATTCGGCGAGGCATTGCGCGTGACGGAAGGTCTTGGCCTCTCCGGACAAGAACTCTCCAACATGGCTTTTTCCGTGACGGATTCCGGCAGCATTGCGTGGTGGAGCGGCACGAACTTCGGCAAAGTGCAACCCACCTGGTTCGACCGCGAAGGCCGTTCCTCAGGCACCATCGGTGAACCCGGCAATTTCCAGGGGCTCACACCTTCCCCGGACGGTAAATACATATTGATCGAGAGTTTGGATTTGCGCGCCCTGACTGTTGATATTCTGCGTCTGGACGTGGCCGCCAGAAACCTATCCCGTTTGACATTCGTGAACTATTGGGCCGGCTTTGCCGCCTGGTCCGCCGACAGCCGGCGCGTTTTGTTCACAGAGTGGGGCAATCATCTCGACGTTGTTCCTGCGCAGGGTGGAGCGGTTGAACAGATACCCTTTCCCGGAGGAACAAACTCCGACTATCCATTAAGCTGGTCGCCCGACGGCCAGAATCTGCTGTTCATGAGAAGCACGCCACAAAGCGGATTGGATTTATGGATTCTTTCGATGACCGGAGATCACAAATCCCAGCCTTACCTCAATACGGCTGTCAACGAATACGACGGGCGGATTTCACCGGACGGTCACTGGGTCGCTTACCAGAGCGATGAATCGGGCCGCTACGAGGTGTTCGTCCAATCGTTTCCGGAGGCGGGGAACAAAAAGCGCATTTCTGCCGGCGGCGGCGAGGGCCCGATGTGGCGAAAGGATGGACGCGAACTCTACTTCGTCGCCAATAACGATACCCTCATGGCCGCGAGCGTGACACCTGGCGCCACGTCCATTGAATTCTCCTCGCCGTCTCCGCTGTTCCAAACGAAAAACCTGACTGCCGACGTTCTTGCCGACAAACGTTATGCCCCGAGCGTCGACGGGCAGCGCTTTCTGATCCTGGTACCCGTGGAAGGCGACCGTCCTCAGGGCATCCACCTTATTCACAACTGGAAACCCTGAGCATCTCCAGAACGGATTTTGTTCGAAGGAACGACAGTCATTCGCAAAAGATCCGCACCTTCTTGCCGTTTCCTTTGTCGATGTCGATATTCATCTGCTCGCAAATCCTCGCCAGATCCTCTTCCTTCATCGAGCTGAGATTCCGCACGTCGATCCCGTACTCGCTCAGCCCCTCGCTGACATTAGTGGGAAGTACACCGAGGAGTTTCAAACCTGCAAACGCCAGCGGTATTCGAACATTGGTCTGTTTTTCTCCTGGCTTCTCGACAACGATGCGCAGGAATCGCTGCTTCCTGGTTCCGGCTGCTCCAGCCTCCGCTGAAGCTTCCGGGGAATCCGTGGGAGATGCGTTCAGCGCATCCAGAAGTTTTTCGGCGTCGTCCGGTGTAATCTTTCCGGCAGCCAGCATTTCGAGCACTTTCCTGGTTTCAACCGACATAATCATTTTTCTCCTTTTTCTTTAGCCGAACCTGAAGAGCTGAGACGGTCGAGGGCTTCGCTGACGGTTAGCTCGCCGCGGGAGAGTTGCTCGAGCACATATAAGTTCGGGGTCGGGGCTTCGAAGCTTTTGTCGAGCAGGGCTCCGATGGCGTTGAGCCGGTTTTTAACGGTGGGGTAACTGATGTCGAACAGGCTCTCCATTTTCTTGATCGATCCGTGATGCCGGACGAAGGCGATGACGAAGGCCTGATCGTCGGGTGATAGTTTGCCGAGCGGGGACAGGTCGAAATCACCCTCCATCGAGAGACCGCACGACGAACAAGACATTCGACCAACTTTCAAGGGCTGTCGGCAATCGGGGCAGAGCGCCTTCGAAATATCCATGATGAACGATTATTAATGAATTTAAATAGACGTGTCAATTAATTTATTCAATTTATAAATTGATTTAATTAACAAAAACTAAAGACGGGGAAGAAGAGGCAAAAAAAGGCTTGCCGGAGGCTTTGCCTCAAAAGTCATCGTCTTGGCGAAAAGTGGCCCGTTCGGGTACTGTTTCGTTCCTCATTAGAACTCTTGAGGCAAACCACTTGCCGACAATTACGCTTCGTCTTTCGGGAAGCTATGTGTCCTCTACGCGCATGGTGCGTGCAACAATCTTCGCGCTCACTTGAAGCGGCATCAAACGATTTGAAAACGCCATCAGTTTATTGATCAGCCGTGGGACGACCAGGCCCGAGTGATCCATTTGCCGTAAAGCTTCCTCGACAACTTCGGCGGCGGGCTGGCGTCCGCCAGGAAAACCGGACCGGGCATCTTCGTTGGTGTGGGATTCCGTGCGTGTGGGGCCCGGACACAAGGTCACGACGGCGATCCCATGAGGTCGACACTCTTCGGATAGTGCCATCGAAAAACTTGTGACAAAGGCTTTCGTTGCGGCGTAAACGGCGGCGTAAGGCATGGGCTGAAAGCCGGCTGTCGAAGATACGTTGATGACCGCGCCGCGCTTTTTGGCGATCATCGCCGGCAGCAGCCGATGTGTGATCTCGACCAGCGTGAAAACATTCAACCGGATCATGTTCAATTGTTCGTCTATGGACAGCTTCGAGAACTCTCCGCGATCGCCGAACCCCGCATTGTTGACAAGTAATTCCACGTCGAGTGCTCGCTCCGACAGGAACCGGGCAAGATCGGCAGCGGCTTCAGGCGACACCAAGTCGAGCGCGACTGTTTCGACGCGAATACCGAACGCGGTTGACAACTCACTCGCAAGCCGGTCGAGTTGATCCTTCGTTCGGGCAACCAGGATGAGATTCCAGGAACGCGCGGCGAGAGCCCGAGCGAAGGAACTTCCAATGCCTCGCGAAGACCCGGTTACCAGAGCGTAACCCCGGGGATTCATGATGGGTTCATCATTATGACTGCGGTACTTTGCTTCTGGGCCTCTTATGCAGGGCCCACCGTATTTCAGCCGGATAGCGGGTCCTGAACCAGATGTCCCAGAAGCCATTGGTCACTCCGAACCCTCGACCGACACCTTTGGGGCTGTGATGATAGAAGTGGTGCCGGCGCACGTAGCGGAAATAAGGATCGCGGAATTTATAAAAGTGCATCGAATGATGAATCCACTCCGTCACGACGTAGCCCTGCACGTTGCCGGCGAGCATGACCGGCAACGTGTAAATCGGGGCGATAAAACTCAGCGGAGCTGCGACGATGAAGAGAGGCAACAGATCACGCAGGTCACCGTTGATGTGATCTCCATCTATAGGGTTCGCGTGATGCCCACTGTGCAGCGAGTCGAAAATCTTGTACAGGTAGTGCTCGATTCCGGGTCTGTCCCGGAACTTGAAGTGGAAAAGCCAGCGGTGTGTGACGTACTCGACCAGAGTGTACGAGGCCATACCCAGCAAATAGAAAATGAGGCCGATCACAGGATGTTTCGACCGCAACGTGAAGACGAGAACGATCATTCCGTAGCTGGCATAAAAGAGTGACGTCTTGTAAAGGCTCTTCCGCGATATCCGGGCTTGCTCTCGTTTGTAGGCCTCCAACTTCAAGTGCCACGGTTTTGGTTGCGTCCGTTTGTGTTCGATAGCAGATTTTGAGCCGGTAGCCGCAGCATTCATGTCAGATTTCTTAAAACACTTCAGAAAAAGGTGCAACAGAGATTTCTCTCAAGATTCCGGCTGTACTCCATCCGCACCCGCCTGTCTTCGTTTTCGGTTCATGAGCTAGGGCGTCACTCGATTGCTGATCTGTAGATCCCAGCCCATGGCATCGGGGACGTGGTAACTCTCCAGGCCTCCGGCCATATCGGCGCGTGGCATGCGTTGACCATTGATGTCGTACACGATGCCGCGGTCGATGAGTTCGGCGCGTACGCGATCTTTGTCCCAGTCTGCGATTCCGAAGCTGATGTGACCGATGGTTGCCGTGACACGATTGGCCTGGCCGCTTGCGCCGTTACGGATAATCGCGCCGGCCGCATCGCCCATCCTTACCGTGAACGAGTTGGGCGAGTCCGGCCAGGCGGGGCCGGGGCCCGGCGCGCCACGCACCTGCCAGCCCAGCAGCGCCTGGTAGAACGCGGTCGAGCGGCGATAGTCCGCTACCTCGAATGAGAGATGATCGACGAAACGCGTGGTCCAGTTCGTGGGCTTGAACGGCAAGGATGCCCGAAGTTTTCCGTTCGCGACTGTTTTCCGTCGCAGCGATCGCGTTCCATTGGTGATCCAGAGATCGAAGCCGTCCGGATCTTTGATGTGGAATGCCTTGTAGTCCGATCCCGCGTGGTCCGCGACCGGTGAAAGCCCGCGGCGGTCCAACTCCGCCTTCACCTGATCCGTATTCCACGGCTCGATGCCCCAGGCGAAGCCGTCGAAGATGGCTTGTGCGTGTGTGGCGCCGGGGCTGGCGTCCGTGAGCGCCGCCGGCGCAGTCACCGTTAGACCGCTCCGCATGATGATATCGCCGCAGTCGTCGCCGATTTCGAGCACCGCCTGCGTTCCGTTGTCGCTCTTCACCTTCCAACCCATGAGCGCGACATAGAATGCCGCTGCCTTCGCGTAGTCCGAACATCGATAGGAGAGGTGATCGAGCCACACGGTTTTCCAACCGGTCGCTGCGAACGGCGGAACAAGCGGCGTGGTATCGCGCTGAGCGCCGCCTCGCCCAGTTCCGCGCTGCGCGCCGGCACTCGTCTGGCCGAACGACGCGACCGGTATCGTGACCGCCGCAGCGCCAATGGCGGCGAACAACTCGCGACGGGAAATCATCTGTCCGTTGGGATCACTGAGCAGAGTCGACATTTTCGTCATGAGCAGGACGATAGAATGTTTGAACGCCGCGTGCAAGTATTGGCGTGAGTCAGTCATTCCGTCCGCTGGTTGTCGCCCAAGGGCGAACTCGATTTCATTCTCATCGACAGCGTCGCCCATCCCACCGAAAACTGAACGGATTCGTGTCTCAACGCCGCACGCATTGTCGATGTCGATTCCGAATCCGTGAATCCGTACTCCACCCTGACGTGGGTGATCCTCGTCTGAGTCGCGCGGCTGTGATGTATTGCACTTTGCACAAATTTGTATAACATTGAGTCATGAAGGACCTATTGACGATTCGACTTGGCAAAAAACGGGCGGCTGACCTGGAAGCGTTCTGTAAAAAGAACGGTCTGACTAAGGCGGAGGTTGTCCGCAACGGAATTGACGAGAAGATCCGGCGTTCGGGCCGCGGTCTTCCTCCGGTGGCAGCCCGCTGGGCGGGCGCGGTCTCCGGCCCGAACGCGACTGCCACCAACGCCGCCATCCGTGCAAAATTTCACAATTGAAATATCTGGTCGACACCGGTCCTTTGGCGGCATTCCTCAATCGCAATGAAAAGAACAAGAAGTTGAGGATATGGGCGACCGAAACTCTTCAGTCGTTGCAATGGCCGCTCTATACCAATGAGCCGGTGCTCACCGAAACTGCCTACTGGCTCAATACCGCAGTTCCTTTGCTGGAGATGGTCGAGGCGGGAGACTTGATCGTTGGACTGACACTCGAAGAACATACCGCCGACTTGCGCCGGATTATCGAGCACTACTCCGATAGAAAGGTATCACTGGCCGATGCCGCAATGGTTCGTATGGCGGAAGTCTGGCGCGAATCCACAGTAATCACGATCGATCGAGCTGATTTTACGGTGTACCGCCGCTTCGGCCGCGATCCCATCAGCTTCTTGGCCCCTCCAGTGTGATGCGTGAAAAAATCGGGAAAAAATCGAGGTCAGCCTGGTTGTGATCCTTTTATTGTTCCGAAAAAAGACAACAACCGGGCTGACCTCGATTTTTCGGGCTGCGATTTTTCGCGGAAACTTTGAGCGTCAGGCTTTGGCGCTCCTGGACCTGGCGTTGCGAGCGGCGATCTTCAGGATGTATTGCGCAGCGTCGGGTGTTTTGCAGTCGGTGTCGCCATGATCGACTTCAACTTTGCCGATGCGGGCCGCAACAGCGAGCGCCTTCTTTTGCAGGTCCTTATTGCGAGCGCCGATTGAAATCAGGCCCGAGTTCATGGAATGGCGCACGCGGTTCGTTGCCCGATGGATGTTGCGTTCGATGACGTCGAGATAGCTCGCGAGCGACGCGTCTGAAAAATGCGCATCCTCTCGCGCGAGCCTGGCGAACAGCGTCCAACCAAAACTGCCCGTCCACTCGTCTTTGCTGTTCATCCACTTCTCGACTTTTTTAGCATCGACAGCCGTTTGAGCTGCAAACGTTGCAAGCGCGTCCACGATTGGATAGCTATCCAGATCCTTCACCCAATCGTCGAGCAGCCGGAGGCCTTCGGCCGGGTCCACAATCATCGTGGCTAGAATTCGCGCGTCGTGATTGCCGGATTTCCACAATTGCCCCGCAAGGTCCGCATCGACTCTGATCTGCTTCTTTAACGCAGAGTAGCCGGCGTAGCTCACACCAAACAATTCACCCTGAACGCCATGCCGCCGGTATGTCTTGCGAGTCTGTTCAGTCCCCATCGATTTCAGTTTCTGGATTACTTCGTTGGTCGTCATTTCTCCTCATTTTCCGTGTCCAGTCGCCGCGTGCGCCAACAGGCGCATGGTGTTTGACGCCACCCGCTCATGGACTGAACATACCACGGGAAGCAGTTGAAACTGTGTGCGACAATGACGCGAAAACGATGACGCCGGAGCGCTGGAAAGAAGTTGAAAAACTCTATCAGGCGGCCGCTGAGCTGGCCGCGCCTGAACGTTCTTCTTTTCTGACGCAAGCATGTGCCGATGCGGAATTGCGGCGTGAGGTGGAGTCTTTATTACTTCAGCGAATCGCAGACAACGTCCTCGACAGGGACTTATCCAATATCGCAGCCAATCTCGTTGGAAACGATTCATCGGAGCTGATCGGCCGGACGATCGCGCATTACCAGGTTCACTCTTTAATTGGTAGAGGCGGCATGGGGGAAGTGTATCGCGCGCATGATCTGAAGCTCCGGCGCGATGTCGCCGTCAAAGTCATGCCGCAGAGCTTTATTCTGGACGCCGACCGGCTCGCCCGTTTTACCAGCGAAGCGCACGTTCTCGCTTCGTTGAGTCATCCCAACATTGGCGCGATCTATGGCCTGGAACAGGGTGAGGGGCGCCACGCACTCGTGCTCGAGTTGATTGAAGGACCGACGCTGGCGGAACGCATCGCGCGGCAACCCATTCCACTCGAGGAGGCGCTATCGATTTCGCGTCAGATTGCTCAGGCACTCGAAGCGGCGCACGAACAAGGGATCATTCATCGCGACCTGAAGCCCGCGAACATCAAAGTTACGGAGAAGGGCACCGTTAAAGTCCTCGACTTTGGCCTGGCGAAGACGCGTGCGGCGAGTGGCACGGTTTCCGAGCTTTCAAATTCGCCGACAATGGCTCCCACCATACCCGGAATGATTTTGGGAACCGCGCAATACATGTCACCGGAACAGGCGAGCGGAAAGGAGGCCGATCGCAGTTCGGACGTGTGGGCATTTGGCTGCGTGCTCTATGAAATGCTCACTGGACAGTGCGCCTTTCCAGGTGAGACGGTGGGCGAAATAATTGCCGTGATTTTAAAGAGCGAGCCGGATTGGAGCCGATTGCCTGCCTCGACGCCGGAGAGTATCCGCCGTTTGCTGCGGCGCAGTTTGCAGAAAGACCAGGCATTGCGGCTGCGCGACTTCCATGATGTGCAGCTCGAGGTCGCCGATTCGCGAGTGAATACAGCGGACCGCTTTGAAACCGCGAAATCGGATTCGCGCCGTGGCGAACGCATTGCCTGGGTATCCGTATTAGCTCTGGTAACGATTGCAGCCGTTGTCTTCGGTGTTTTGGCCTCGAGACCTCGTGCTGCCGCGGCGGAGGTCCGTCTCGAGATCAATACGCCACCGGCACGCAGCCGTTCTATTGCCCTTTCGCCGGATGGGCGAAGTATTGTCTTCAATGCCCCATTTGAGGGGCAGGTGCACTTGTGGCTGAGTTCGTTGGACTCCACGTCTGCCCGTCCTCGTCCGGGAACGGCGGGAGGTGGGGCGCCGAGCTGGTCACCCAATAGCCGGTCGATTGTCTTCAATGCGGATTCCAAGCTCAAGCGTTTCGACCTCGACAAGGGAGTGGCGACGACCATCCTCAAGGTCGCGGGCTTGCCGCAAGGGCTTACCTGGAACACGGACGACGTGATCCTGTTTTCGAAGACTCCTGGCGTTCCTCTGCTTAGAATTCCAGCGGCGGGCGGAGAGCCGATGCCGGTAACGCGGCTCGAATCCACTCATCGGTCTCACGTCTTTCCCCAGTTCCTGCCGGATGGCCGTCATTTTGTTTTTTTCGTCGGTGGAAATGCTGAAGCTCGCGGCGTGTATGTTGGCCAGCTTGATAAGCCGGATGCCAAACGCTTGTTCGATGCGGATTCAGCCGCCGTGTATAGCGCCACTGGACATCTCTTGTTCGTTCGCCAGCAAACACTGTTCGCGCAGGCGTTCGATGCAGATCGCCTGGAGGTCACGGGAGAGCCATTTCCAATTGCGCAGGGTGTCAACGGAGGAACTTATCTGTCGGCGTCGCAGGCAGGGCCCATCGCATATCGAACGCCGTCACCGGACAGCAATCTACGGCAGCTCGTCTGGGTCGATCGAACAGGCAAAGAACTCGAACGTGTCACCTATCCCGACTCGGCTGCCCTCGGTCCGGGCCTTTCCATGGACGGCCGTCACGTGGGTGTTTTCAGGCTCGTCAATGAGAACATGGATATCTGGTCCTATGACCGCGTGCGCCATCTTTGGGATCGAATCACCGTCAGTCCGCGAGACGACCTCTATCCGCTTTGGTCTCCGGACGGCTTACGCATCGTGTTCGCCGAAGACGAAGGCGCTGGTGGGGCCATCAACTTGCACTCGAAACTACTCAGCGCCCCAACTGGGGAAGGCGAGAGTACTCTCCTGTCCACGGCAGAGCCGAAGTTTCCGATGGACTGGTCACGCGATGGGCGATTCCTGCTATACGGCATCCTGACTTCGCAAACTGGCATAGACCTTTGGGTTCTCCCGATGGAAGGCGACAAAACTCCGCGAGAGGTCATTAAAACTGAATTCAACGAACAGCTCGCGCAGTTCTCTCCGGATGGGAAATGGATCGCCTATCAATCCGACAAGACCGGCCGCAATGAAATCTACCTGCGGAGATTTCCAGGTTCGGGATCGGATACGCCAGTCACCGCAGACGGGGGCACTCAGGTGCGCTGGAACCCGAACGGTAAGGAATTGTTCTACATTGCTCCGGATGATCGAATGATGGCGGTTCCGATCCAATCCCTGCGTAACGGCGAAGAGTTGGAACCCGGTACTCCGGTTCCGCTCTTCCTGACGAATATCGGCAGCACCGCGGTCAACGTCTTTCGGCAGCAGTACGTTGTCTTACCGGACGGTCAATCTTTCATGCTCAATTCAACAGTAGGCGATTCTCTGAGTTCTCCGATTACAGTCATCCTGAATTGGGTTCCGAAACCATCGCGCTGACAGGTCACGCCGCCCCGTCCGGCGTTTTCGCTGATCCTTAATCGCGGAATAAGCCGTTGGCGTCGCGCAGGAGAAAGCATTAGGATCATCCGGTAAGGAGAAGGCGATGCCGATTGCGACAGGACTCTCGGGAAACGAAATGTATTGCCTGCACCTCAAAGGAATGACGGCGGGCGAGCTGGTTGTTGGAAATTCGGTGCACTCGCTGGGTTTCGTTGGATCGCTGGGCGCGGGACTTCGGAACATCATCGGTGGTGAGGTTTCGCAGGTTACCGAAATCATCCATGAAGGCCGGCAGCAGGCGTTTCAGCGCATGGTGAAGGAAGCCGAAAGCCACGGCGGAGTGGGGATCAGCGGGGTGACCTCGGATCTGCGTCATTTCCACGGCAATATCGAATTTCTCTCGGTTGGCTCGACGCTTCACGGTGCCGCGCGATCTCCTGTCGCAGGCGGACCCATCGAGAAGTTGAGTTTTTCGACCGCGCACAACGCGCAGGAACTCTATTGCATGCTCGACGCCGGTTACTCACCACGACATTTCGCTTTCGGAAATATTGCGTATTCGGTCGGCGTCGGCGGAGGCATTCTCGGTACGCTCAAGTCCCTCGGACGCGGCGAGGTTAAGGAATTTTCAGACGTCTTCAATCACACGCGGCATGTGGCCTTGGAACGCATCGTCGACGACGCAAAACGTTACGGCGCAAACGCCGTCATCGGCATCGAGACGACCGTGCTTCCGTTTCAGGGTGTCCACGAAATGTTGATGATGGGCACCGCATGTCACCATCCCGGTCTGCCGGCCGCGCCGTCCACCGGTTCGATTGTGACTTCAGATATGACTGCCGAAGAAACCTGGAACCTTGCAGCGATGGGCTACGCGCCGCTCAAGCTGGTCCTCGGCACGGCGGTTTATGCGTTAGGTGTGGTCGGCGGATTGACGGCTGCATTCAAGAGCCTCGCCAAAGGCGAAATCCAGGAACTCACCTCGCTGATTTACGATGCCCGCGAACATGCCATCGGACTCATCCGCGACGAAGCAGCCGGCATCGGCGCGGACAATGTTGTGGGTATACGCACGCACATTCACGAAATGGGAAGTCTTCTCGAATTCATGGCTGTCGGCACTGCCGTGAAACGCGCCGCGAATATCGCGCCGCGATCGGATACCCTGCCGCCACAGGCGATCATCCGCGACAAGGACACCTGGATCAGCGGTCAAGGACTGCCGGCAACGCTCGAGAGCAAATGAACTGTGGGGCCGTTTCGTCAGGCGATGTCGATCACCACGTTTCCCTTCTTGCGCCGCGTCTCGACATACCGATGCGCCTCCGCGAGGTCGGCGAGCGGGTAGCAGCGGTCGATGACCGCCCTGAGCGCGCCCGACGCCGCGAAGTCTCGGAGTTGTACCAATCGCGCCAAGGTCATCTTCGGGTTCCATCCATCTACAGAAACGTATCGGCCGCCTGGAACCAGGACTCTGCGACACGCATCTTCGGACGGCGGATGATATCGGCCGCCGACGGCGGCGAAAATGAGGTCGTACCGGTCGGTCATCGTATTGAAGTCGTCGGTCGCGTAATCGATGACCGCGTCGGCGCCGAGTGACTTCACCAGGTCGAGATTCCGCGCGCTGCAGACGCCGGTCACATGAGTGCCGAAGTGTTTCGCAAGCTGCACCGCAGAGGTGCCGGTGGCGCCCGAGGCGCCATAGATGAGCACGCGCATTCCCGCGGCGATCTTCGCCGCTCTCAAAAAGTGGAGGGCCAGGAGTCCGCCGTAGGGAATCGCTGCGGCTTCACGATAGGTCAGGTTCGCCGGCTTGGTGACCAGCAACTTCCCGGCCTTCATGCACAGATACTCCGCGTACGCGCCGGCACCGAAAGGGTTCATCCCGAAGACTTCGTCTCCTTCGCGAAACGACGTCACGCCCGCGCCGATGCGATCGATCCTGCCCGCGACCACGATGCCAAGCACGGGCCACCGCTTCGGTCGGCGGAAGCCGACGAACAACCGCGCCACGAATCGAATGGCGGGCGGGATGTCGAGCCCGCGCGCGAAGGCGTCGCTATAAGTGACTGAGGTTGCGTGCATCCGGATCCGAACCTGGCCCCGCTTCGGTTCCGGCGTGGGGAGTTCGCCGGGCTGAAGAACCTCGGGCGGCCCGTAAGCTGTCCAGAGCATGACCTTCATCCGTTCACCAAGCTCCACGCCGCCGTCCGGCATTTTCGTTACCTGACGGGTATCCGTTCCAGCGTAAAAACCAAAATTATGCATCATCCGCCTGTGGAAATTTCCGGATAGAGGTCCTCTGTGTCCTCTGGGGTGAAAGGACTTGCCGCGCGATTTGCTAAAATACGCGCGCCTTGATTGCAACAGGTCGCCCGGGAAGGGAAGCGGACACAGAATCTGAGGCTCTCTCCAAACCAGCGGCAAATCGCCGTCAACATTCTCCAACCCTCCGTCGGATCGCCGATCTGGGCGCTGGACAGCGTTACCGGAGCGGCAACCCATTTAACGGTGGATCAGGGTGGCGCCTTCCCGACGTGGTCATCTAAACAGGAGGAATGTGGACGGAGGAAAAATTTTGAGCGCCAAACGATACTCAACGTTTCAAAACTTTCCTCCGTCCCAGATTTCCAGTCAAGCGTTTCGCATCAGAGCGGCCTTAGCTCAAGTAGCCGCCTGACCCCGCGTCCTGCCCCGCGGGTTTGCGCCTGCAACGTCCAATCATTCTACGAAATTGCGAGGTTGGCGGTAGAATCCTTCACTCACCTGGAGGTTGCCATGCCGACCGTTCGAATTCGCGATGCTTCCGAATATCCGGAGGAAACTCAAAAGCTGTTTGAATCCATTAAGGAGTGGTTCAAATACGATTTTAAACAAGCTCCCGCGATGTCGCGCGTGATGGGATGGGATTCCGCCTTTGGTGGTCCGCACCGCCGTGCGATGAAGCGTGCGGCCGATCCGGGTGAGTTCACACGCGCTGAAAAAGAAATGATAGCGGCGGTGGTGAGTGGCGTGAATGCCTGCGACTATTGAGTGACGTCGCATGTTGCAGCCGGGAAGCTGCAAGGTTTGCCGGAAGATTCGTACTGGTACGAGGCCGCGTTTGTGACCGGGATCACCAACGCCATCAATGTGCTTGCCGATGCCGTGGCTATTCCAGGTTGCGCGATGCTGATCGAACCGGTCGCCAACGAAGATGCGAATCCCAAGCTGTCCGCCGTCTTCGCCGACATCCGAACTTTCTATCAAATCGATCATGTGCCCGCCGTATTCCGAGTGATGGCTCATGACAGTGGCTATGTCGCCGATTTCTGGGCCGCGACCCGGCATGCGTTCTCGGACAATCGTCTGACGCGCCGGCTGAAGGAAGCACTCGCCTTTGCTGTTTCCGTGACGACACACTCCACGTTTGGCGCGCCGTTTCACCTCGATCAAATGCGCAAGCTGGGTGTCGGTGACCATGGCGTGATGGAAGTGCTCGGTATGACCCAGATGTTCTCAAGCTATACGAAGATCGCCGATGTTCTACAACTGGAGCCCGACATGTCGGAGATGGCGCCGACCGACTGGTCTCCAGCCCCTGGTGGCAAGGCACAGCACGGTCAGCCGGCTTGAGGCGTGGCGAATTTAACGATAACCGAGCGCTGCCACCGATTGCGATTTGCTTTTGAAAAAGTCGCGTCGGAAATTATGGAGTCTATCTCCATAATTTCATGGTAAGTTGCATTCGATGATCGACCGTACAGGGTATCTTCAGCGCATCCGAAAGGCGTTAGCTGTGCATCCGATCGTGGGAATTCTCGGTCCCCGTCAGGTCGGGAAGAGCACGCTTGCCGGCGAGTTTGCACGAGTGCAGAAGACGAGAGGCGGCCACGTAACGTACTTCGATCTCGAGAGGGACGAGGACCTGGCCCTGTTCCGGCATCCGGCCGAGGTTTTATCGCCGCTCCAAGGGCTCGTCGTTATCGATGAAGTGCAGCGTCTCCCCGATCTATTCCGGCGATTGCGGGTGCTGGTTGACGAGCAGCGGCGTCGCGTAAAATATCTCATACTCGGAAGCGCCTTCCCGGAACTGCTCCGGCAGAGTTCCGAAACCCTGGCTGGACGAATCGACTACATCGAGTTGTCTCCCTTTTCGATAGAAGAAGCCGGAACTCAACACTACCGCCGGTTGTGGCGCCGCGGCGGATATCCTCTCTCCTATACCGCGAGGACCGAAGCGGCGAGCGCCGAATGGAGAAGAGCCTACATCCGAAACTTCCTCGAGCGGGACGTGCCTGCGTTAGGCGTCCGCATTCCCGCTGAGACGCTTCGCCGTTTCTGGCTGATGCTGGCTCATTATCATGGTCAGATCTTCCACGCCGCCGATCTGGCGAAATCCATGTCGATCGATGGCCACACCGTCGCGCATTACCTCGACGTCCTTACCGGCACGTTCATGATTCGGCGTCTCTCGCCATGGTTCGAAAACCTCGGAAAGCGGCAGATCAAATCTCCGAAGATTTATTTTCGCGATTCCGGTCTGTATCACACGCTTCTCGGCGTCCACTCTGAGGCAGAGGTGATCCATCATCCGAAACTTGGCGCGAGCTGGGAAGGGTTCGCGCTCGAAGAAGTCATCCGCAAAGAAAAAGCGCGTCCGGAAGAGGTTTATTTCTGGGGAACTCATAATGAGGCCGATCTCGATTTACTGATCATCAGGGATGGCAAGCGCGTCGGGTATGAAGTCAAGTACACAGCCGAGCCGGCGATCACCCGATCCATGCGCATTGCTCAACAGGATCTCCGCCTCGACCGCTTGTACTTTGTCTACCCAGGCAAACGCCGCGCGCGTTTAGATCGGCACATTGAGGCCGTCGGTTTTGAAACTCTCTCCAGCGATGAAAAGAGGCCAGCCAGTTCACGACGACGCTGATCGGAGGAGCCGTATCGCTGTTCAGGCCTTTGCCGATGACATAGGCGGACAGTCGGAGTATCGTCGCAAGTAACACTGTCTGATTATTGCCAGCCGCGGAGGGAAACGTGACCAAACCAACAGCCGCCGCGTGGTCTGTTTGTGGAGTGGTTTTCAGCGCGGGCATATTTTACTTGTCCAACGCGTTGTCCGGCGCCCAGGCGCCGGTTTCGTTCGCGAAGGAGATCCAGCCGATTTTCCTGAACAGCTGCTGGAAATGCCATGGCGAGGCGATGCAGCTTTCGAAGCTGGATCTGCGGACGCTCGAAGGCGCCCTCAAGGGTGGCGAAAAAGGCACAGCGATTGTTCCGGGCAATGCCGAGGAAAGCCGGCTGTACCGGCGCGTTGCCGGTCTGGAACGGCCGGCCATGCCCATGGACGGCAAGCTCAATGCGGATCAGATTGCCGCGATCAAAGGCTGGATCGATCAAGGCGCGCACTGGGATACCGGGGTTGAGGCACGCCCGCAATCCGTGGACGCATCGGCGCTGGCAGCGCTCGAAAACATGGAGATCCCGCCCGAGGCGCGCAATTACTGGGCATTCAAGCTTCCCGTGCAGGCGTCAGTGCCGGATGTTTCCTCAACTCTGACGAATCCCATCGATCGTTTTCTCGAAAGATCCCGCCGTGAAAAAGGCATCACCGCGGCTCCACGCGCCGACCGGCTGACACTGTTGCGGCGCGCCTATCTCGATCTCATCGGCCTGCCGCCGAGCCCTTCCGAAGCTGCGAGTTTCTTAGCGGACAATGCCCCGGGTGCGTGGGAGCGGTTGATCGACAAGCTTCTGGCCTCGCCCCATTACGGGGAGCGGTGGGGCCGCCACTGGCTGGATGTGGCGCGCTACGCCGACTCCGACGGTTTCGAGCACGATTACGATCGTCCGAATGCCTGGATGTATCGCGACTACGTCATCCGGTCCTTTAATGAAGACAAGCCGTACCATGTTTTTATCAAGGAGCAGATCGCGGGTGACGAACTCGAAAACAAAAGTCTCGACACCTTGATTGCCACCGGATTCCTCCGTGCCGGCCCTCGAGTGCACTTCAGAGAAAAAGACAATCCGGAACGCCGGCTCGACTATCTCGACGACGTCCTTGCGACGATCGGGCGCGGCATCCTCGGACTCACCATCCAGTGCGCGCGCTGCCATAACCACAAGTTCGATCCGATTCCGCAAAAAGACTATTACGCGCTGCAGGCCGCCATCTTCGGCTATGTGGAAACGACCACGCCGCTGGTGTCCAAAGCAGAAGCCGATGCGTACGCCAGGACAATCGCGGAAATCGACACGCAAATCAAGCCGCTGAAGGAGCAGGTTTCAACGATCGAAGCGCCGTATCGGGAAAAGTTGAAGGCGGATGCGCTTCGCAAGTTTCCCGACAACGTTCAGCGAGCGGTGTTGAAACCCGAAAAAGACCGGACGCCTGGAGAGGTATTGCTAGCGACGCAAATCCTCGAAGGCGGACTCAACGTCAACGCGCGTGCTTTGACCAACGCGCTGAGTCCCAAAGACGCCGCGGAACGGAAGGCTCTGACGGATCGCGTCGCCGCTCTCGAAAAAATGAAGCCGCAACCGATTCCTGAGGCGGACATCGTTACAGACGGCGATTATCGATTCACGCCTCTCGGAGACGGCGACGACGTGGTGGGTTGCGTGAAGTGCAGAATCCAGGAAAGCGAGGGGACTTATCTGCATAGCGGCCCCGGCCGATATGAAGTTCCAGCATCGTATTTTCTCGTTCGAGGCGATCCGAACAGCAGAGGATCCCGGATGAAGCCGGGATTTATCACCGTCGCCACTTACGGCAATCCGCCGACGGAGATTCCGCCGGCGGATGGAAAGACGTCCGGACGCCGAAGGGCCCTCGCCGAGTGGCTCGCTTCACGGGAGAACCCGCTCACGGCGCGCGTGATCGTCAATCGCGTCTGGCACCATCATTTCGGACGAGGCATCGTCGCCACGCTGGATAATTTCGGCAAGATGGGCGAAGCGCCGACCCATCCGGAATTGCTGGACTGGCTGGCCGTCGAATTCATGAATCGCGGCTGGAGCATCAAACAGCTTCACAAGATGATCATGACTTCGGAGGCCTATCAAATGGCGTCGGCGTATACCGTCGCCGAGGACATGGAAAAGGATTCGCAGAACCTCTATTTATGGCGCTTCCGGCCGCAGAGACTGGACGCGGAAATCGTGCGCGACAGCATCCTGACGGCAAGCGGAGCCATCAATTTAGAAGTCGGCGGCAAGCCCATTCGTCCGCCTCTCCCGGAAACGCTGGTCAAGTCGACGATCTACAACGTCTGGAAAAATCAGGACGACGGAAGCGGCGTCTGGCGGCGCAGCATCTACGTATATCGCAAACGCGGCATGGCGTTTCCGATGTTCGAGGTGTTCGACACACCGGACCCGAATTTCAGCGCCGGCAGGCGGACGGTCTCCACCGTTCCTACACAGGCGCTGACTCTCATGAACAACGACTTTGTTCTGAAGCAGGCGCAAATCTTTGCAGACAGAGTGAAGAAAGAAGCGGGAGACGATCCGGTCAAGCAGATTCAGCTGGCGTTCCGGATTGCGTTGACGCGGTCTCCCGACGATTCCGAACTGGCAATGGCGACCGACCTTTTGGGAACTCACTCCCTGGTCGATTTGGCTCACGTCCTGTTGAATTTGAGCGAATTCCTCTATGTGAGGTGACGCGTGAAATATTTCTGGTCCCGGCGTAAGTTCCTGTTTGAATCCGGTGGCGGCATCAGCGGCCTTGCTCTCGCTTATTTGCTCGACAAAGACCGGCTGCTCGCGGCCACCGAAAAAAGCTGCAGCGGCACATCGCTTTCCGGAAACCCGTACGCTGCAAGAGCGCCTCATTTCAAGTCGCGCGCGAAAGCGGTCATTTCGCTGTTCATGAGCGGCGGTCCGAGCCACGTGGATACGTTCGATCCCAAACCCGCGCTGGCCAGGTACGCGGGACAGCCGCTCACGGGCAAGGGCGACATCATCGTGCGGCAGGGCTGGCCGGGTCCGCTGATGCCAAGCCCATTTCAGTTCCAGAAATACGGACAGAGCGGAATCGAGATCTCGGAGATCTTTCCGAATCTTGCCCGGCACGTTGACGATCTCGCGATCCTGCGTTCGATCTATGCGCGGTCCAACGATCACGTGCAATCGACGTATGAGCTGCAGTCGGGACAGATTCGCGCCGGCTATCCCTCGATCGGATCGTGGATCACTTATGGACTCGGCTCGGAGAGCAGCGGCCTGCCCGCATTCGTCGTGATACCGGATGCGCGAGGCGGGCCCATCGGCGGCGTCAGCGTCTGGAATTCGGGTTTCATGCCGGCTGCGTATCAGGGTACAGCCTTCCGCTCTTCCGGCGGCGATCCGATCATGGACTTGAAGCCCCCCGACGGCTTGACGGTCGAACAGCAGCGGTCGCGGCTGGACCTTCTCGCAAAACTTAACGAGCACGATCTCGAAAAGTATCCCGGCGATTCCGAACTGGCGGCGCGGATATCGTCTTACGAACTCGCATTCCGCATGCAGGGTTGTGCGCCCGAAGCGGTAGACCTCGAGCATGAGACGGCCGAGACGCGAAAATTGTATGGAATGGACGAGAAGATCACAGAAGGCTTCGGCAGGCAGTGCCTGCTGGCGCGGCGGCTGGTGGAGCACGGAGTGCGTTTCGTTCAGGTTTTTTCGGGAGGTCTGGGCGATCAGAACACGGACACATGGGACGCACATGGCGATGTCAAAGCCAACCATTCGCTGCATGCTGCGGAAACAGACCGTCCGATTGCCGGCCTGCTGACGGACTTGAAAGCCCGCGGCCTGCTGGATTCCACGTTGATCGTCTGGCATGGCGAGTTCGGACGGATGCCGATCTCCCAGCGCGGTGTCGGACGCGATCACAATCCCGGCGCCATGACCGTCTGGATGGCCGGCGCGGGAATCAAGGGCGGCCAGGTGATCGGAGCGAGCGATGAATTCGGCCTCAAGGCGGAACAACAGGTGATGTCCGTTCACGACCTGCACGCGACCATTTTGTATTTGCTCGGTCTGGATCACACGAAACTCACCTATCGCTTCAATGGCCGCGATATGCGCCTGACGGACGTTTACGGTGATTTGATTCCCCAAATCGTGGGCTGAATAAGCCATCGGAGGCCCCGTCGAAGTGTAGTGATAGTGGCGAAAACAGCCGTGCTGCGCACGACTTGAAGGAGGTCCCGTGAAACGCTTGTTATCGATAGTCCGATTCAGCAGCCTAATGGTGCTTTTTGCTTTTTTCGCCAATGCTCAATCGTGGCCCCAGTGGGCGCTGAATCCGCAACACACCAGCCAGGTCCATGTCGCAGGACAGCCTCTCAACCGCATATTGGCCGACATTGTTTACGATCCGCTGGTAAGCCAGGAGATGGCGGCAAACTTTGGCGAACTTCTTGCGCATTATCAAGTGCCGCTGATCGACGGGTCGGACGTTTTCATGGAATTCAAGTCCGGAACCTATAACAAGAATCGGTATGACACGCAGGTCTGGGGGGAGAACGCATTCCGGTGGAGCAGCAATGGGCAACTTGTCCAGATTTGGAGCTTCACGAGCGATTGGAAGGCGCCTGGATCCCAATCCGATTTTTGGGAACCTGTGTTCCATGGGGTGCTGGCGAATGGCTACATTTACGTGCCGGGAGCCGGGGGCACCCTATTCAAGCTGCGTAAAACCGATGGGAGCGTCGTGTCGCGCATTAATCCGTTTTCCACGCTCGACCCGACCATTATTGTGGCGGGAGTACTCAGCGCGGATAGCTCAGGCAATATCTACTACAATGCAATTCAGCAGTTCAATCGCGGCGCCGGCGCCAGCTTTTATTCTCACGACATCGTAGACTCCTGGCTCGTTAGAGTCGGTCCGCAGGACACAACGTCCATTGTGAGCTATTCGGTGCTCACCGCCGTTACCGCCACAAACAGCCAGCCTTCGCCTCAGCCGGACGACCAGTGCCTGGGAGTTTTCAACTTGAAACAGCTTCCCTGGCCGCCGAGTTCGGACGCCGTGCCTCCCACTTACACTTGCGGACATATGCGGCCCGCCTTGAACGCGGCGCCGGCGATAGCGCCGGACGGCACCATCTACACGATAACTCGCATTCATCTGGGGGACGGCTCGGGAAGGTACGCCGGAATGGCTGCGGTGAATCCCGACCTCACTCCGCGATGGTGGACATCATTTCGCGACCGGCTCAATGACGCCTGCAACAATGACACAGGCACTTTCCCGGGCGCTTTGCTGCCGGCGAATGGCACCCCAGGCGGTTGCCGAATCGGCAGCACTCCCGGCGTGGACCCGGCACAGAATACAATGCCGGCCGCGCGCGTTTTGGACGACACGTCCTCTTCACCTACAATCGCGCCGGACGGCAGCATTCTATACGGATCCTTCACTCGCTACGATTTTGCCCGCGGGCACCTGGTGAAGTTCAGCCCGTCGGGACAATTTCTCGGCTCCTACTCGTTCGGGTGGGACACGACCCCGGGAATCTATCCACACGACGGCACGTACTCGATCATCATCAAGGATAATGAGTACGGAGGCGGACCTCAGTTCGGCTCGTATTGCTACACCGACGCGGTTTGTCCGCCGAGACAAAACGGTCCGTTCTTCATGACGCGCCTGAGTCCAAATCTGAACGTCGAATGGAAATTCCAAAACACAAACACCCAGGCCTGCACTCGTAATCCCGATGGAACGATTACTTGCGTGCCCAATTCTTCCGGCAATCAGTGGCCTAATGTCGGGTTTGAGTGGTGCATCAACGCTCCTGTCGTGGACGCAAACGGAGTCATTTACGCCAATAGTGAAGACGGCAACCTGTACGCTCTGAACTCGAACGGCACGCTGAAAGGCGCGATCTTCCTGCAACTCGCGTTAGGTGCGGCCTATACACCACTCGCGCTCGGCCCCGACGGAAAGATCTATACCCAGAACGCCGGACACTTGATCGTGGTGGGCCAATAGTGACTCTAGTTCAATGGAGGCTTCTCCGCACGATCCACAACGAGAATCTCTTTCGAAACTTTGCGGGGCTCCAGTTTCAAACCGAGCTGTTCCTGAATGGCGGTGAAAATCGACGGCCCGCCACTATCCAGGGATGGATCAGCGGTTGAGACGGATGGAGTGGTTTTTTCGGGCGCCCACTTCAGCGTGAAATCGAAGAACCCGGCCAGGCCGGTTTCATCTGTAACCGGCATTCCCAGAGTTCGAGACAAATTCGTCGCCAGATCGGCCATGGAAACCGTTTGGCCAGTCATGCTTCCGGCCGTCGCTCGCAGGTGCAAGCCTCCGGGTTTTACTTCACTCATTTTGAGAGAACCCTTGTCACGGATCAACGCGTAACCCGATACGCTCTTTGTTTCGCGATGAAATTCCAATTTGAATTTCTCGACAAGCAACGTCTGGAGCATGTCGAGAAGGCGTTGGCCTGTCGCCGGCTCGTTCGCTCTGGCTTCGATCTGGTAGTGCTCCTGATCGATCCACACCGGCCCGCCTTCAACCTGATCGAGCCTCACAGCGTACGCAATGCGGATTATCGATTTAAGAGATCCCTGCATCCGAAGGTAACCCGGAGTGCTGTGACTGTCGCTTCCTTCCGCACTCTTGCTCAGCTTGATGGAAGCCACTTCAAACGATGGGCGAGTTGCCGCACTTTGCCCGAAAGCCGCAATGGCGCAAATCGCCAAGACGCAGGTCAACACGATGGGCTTCATTGATGGCATTCCCTTTCTTGCACTGCGATAGTTATTAGAAATGCAGCCGGCGCTCCGGGATGGCACGGACCCCGACACGTTCAAGTAAACCGTCCACACCGCGGATCGTTACAAAGCGCGTGAAAACCGCACGAAACCCGTCCAATTCGAACTCTCGGATTTCGGCTTGGAAATTCACTTCGTTCGATATCACAATTCCCCAAGCTGTACCCTTACCTTTCGGAAACATCGAGGTGCGTGAATATGTGGGATTCGATGCGCCAGGACATTGGATTCGGAATACGAATGCTGCGGCGTCAGCCGGGATTCACGCTGATGGCGGTGCTCACACTGGCATTGGGCATCGGCGCAACGACCGCGATCTTCGGCATCGTGGACGCGGTGCTGTGGAGATCGCTGCCGTATTCGGACCCGGACAGAATCGTTTCGTTGACTGAGCAAAGGCCTCGCGAAGGCCGCCTCACCAATCCCGTCTCACCGGCCGATTTCTACGACTGGCGTGCGGACAGCCGTTCCTTTACTGCAATGACCGCGTACATGGAAACTTCCGTCAACCTTAGCGGCAGCGGTGAACCGGAACGGCTCGCTGGACTGAACGTCACGCCGGAATTCCTCACTGTGCTTGGAATCCAGCCTTCGTTGGGCCGCGACTTTCGATCGGAGGAAGAAACGTTCGGACGTCATCGCGTGGCACTACTCACCGACGGTCTATGGAAGCGGCGGTTCGGCATGGATGCGTCGATCGTAGGCCGCAGTGTCACGTTCGACGGCAACAATTACGAAGTCATCGGTGTTCTTCCGCCGTCGTTCTGGTGGCCCGCCCAACCCGACGTGCTCACGCCCCTTGCGTTGGCCGACAGCGATCGACGGTTGCGCGGCGCACATTTCCTCGAAGTAGCCGGACGGACTCGGGACGGGGTTCCGCTGGCACAGGCCGCAGAAGAAATGCGGGTCATCGGAAGCCGGCTCAGCGCCGCATATCCTGCCGAGAATGCCAATCACGCGCCTTACATCCGGCCGATTCGCGAAGCTCTGATTGGCGACATGCGCACTCCTCTGGTTGTGCTGCTCGGCGCGGTGGCGCTGGTCCTGCTGATCGCGTGCGCGAACGTCGCCATGTTGATGGTCGCCAGAGCGATCGGACGTCAGAAAGAACTGGCGGTTCGTATGGCGGTGGGCGGCGGACGCGTCCGCCTTGTAAGGCAGATGCTCACGGAAAGTCTGCTTCTCGCGGCAGTGGGAGGCGGTTCAGGTTTGCTGTTTGCCGCATGGACGCTGAGTTCCATGCACACGCTGCTGCCGGTCCAGTTTGTCGCGTTGCCCGGTATCGACCGCCTCACGATCGATATGCGTGTGCTTTTGGTGTCGCTGGGATTGTCGGCCACCACCGGCGTGGTATTCGGTGTTGCGCCGGCGCTTGTGGCATCCGACCAGCGTCTCAGCCTGCGGCTGAATGAGGAGACGCGCGGCGGCACCGGCGGCTCGCGCAGCGGGCGCGTACGATCGACGCTTGTTGTAGCCGAGCTGGCGCTATCGCTTGTGCTGCTCGTAGGCGCGGGCCTGCTGCTTGCCAGTTTTAAAAACCTGCTCGAGGTATCACCGGGATTTCATCCCGAGCGAGTGTTGACGTCACGGCTGGTGCTGCCTGCAGCAAGATATCCGAATTGGAATCGAGCGGTCGTCTTCTATCAAAGTGTGTTCGAGCGGTTGCGCGGCATGCCGGGAGTCGAACATGTTGGAGCGACGACCGCGCCGCCATTCACAGGATTCGATTCGCGTCTCGATCTCGAGATCGAGCACCGAATTCCGGATCCCGCCGCCGGCCCGGTGCGCGCGCATCCCCGCCTGGTGACACCGGACTACTTCGTCACGATGGGCATACCACTTCTGCGCGGCCGGCGGTTCACGGATCACGACAATGTGGATGCGCCGAACGTCGTCATGATCAACGAAGCCGCCGCAAGACAGTACTGGCAAAACGAAGATCCGATGGGCCAGCGCATCAGCCTGGGGTCGCCGGCGCGTTGGATGGAAATTGTCGGCATTGTGGGCGACATTCGGCATCAGGGCCTGGACGCCGAAGCCACACCTGAGGCGTACATTCCATACGAGCAGAATTTCACGTCGCTCGGCAACGGCCTGATTCGCGGCATGAGTCTTGTTGTGCGATCAGGGTCGGATCCCGGGTCGATGGCTTCGTTCCTGCGAAGCATCGTGAAGAGCCTCGACGATCAACTGCCCGTCGGCGTCGTCGTCCCATTGAACGACCTGATCGCACGGTCGGTTGCTGCGCGTCGCCTTGTTCTGACGCTGGTTTCGGGCTTTGCGCTGGTCGCGGTGATACTGAGCGCCGCCGGCCTGTACGGAGTGATGTCTTACGTGGTTGCGCAACGGACTCGAGAGATCGGCGTTCGGCTCGCGCTCGGCGCGTCGCGTGCAAACGTTCTGCAGTTGATGGCGCGGCAGGCCGGAACAATGACGCTGATCGGTTTTCCGCTGGGCCTGGCCGGTGCGTACGTGTTGGCGCGATATATGGCAACATTGTTGTTTGGCGTGACGCCATCCACCGCTTCCATCTACGCCGCCGTGTCCGCGTTTCTCGCAACGGTCGAGATCCTGGCGATCATCGTTCCTACGGCTCGCGCCACCCGCGTCGATCCCGTGCGAGCGCTGCGGGATTGAGAGAAGCGCACTAACGCCGACCCGGCGTTCGCGACCACTATCATCTTCATGTCGTCCCTTGCTGGACCGGTGACGCCAACTTCGTCAGCGTCGTCGGCGAAACCCGCGTCCTGCCGGAAGAGCTTCAGACAAGCTACACACGCCTGAAGAAAGTATTTTGAAGCCCTGGGAGCATGGATTTCGGCGCCGGGGAAACAGACGGCGGCGAACTGAAAGTCGGCGTCGGACTGAGAAAAACCTTAGTTCTGAAGCAAGCGGTTATCGCCGGCATCCGCAAGGTATTCCACACAACTCTGTCCATTTTTGGCGTCACCGAAAACATCGGCCGCGTCTCAAAGAAAACCTTCAAAGGCTCGCCCGCGATCTTTTGAAAGGCGCCGGCGATTTTCTGCGGTCTATTGTCAGTTAACAATGGCGCACGTTTGATCCTTCGGTTTCTTCCGGTTGCCGGCATACCCGATTTTGCAAACCTGCAACGTCGCGGAAAAGATCTTTTCAGCGGCGAAGAAGATCATTTTCAAGACGGATTTTGTTTTAGTGGTCACGCCGGCGATGGACTCGTTCATTCAGGCAACTATCCAAGCTTCGCGGTCCATTGAGTCTGCCTTGACTCAGGTTTGATTTGCGAGAAACGCAACCTTCAGGGGTTCGGAGAAACCCTTCGTTGCGGCTTCGCCGGCTGGATTCATCGACAGGAAGAAACCTCCGGTCGCTCCGATCGGCGATCTGCCGCTGGAATTGGTTGGCGCGTCCGAAATATTGATGGCGTTATGTGCGGATTAGTTCGGTGAACTGTTCCTGCGATTCGCCTCTGCTAGTTTTCTGGGCCTGCAAAAAGAACCGGAACGTCGAGTTCTTGAGACAGCAACTCAAAGTCGGACCGGTTCGCAGTAAGGATTGTCGCGCCGTATCTTCGAGCGGACAGAGCGATCAACGTGTCGTTCTGAAATTCCTGGCGTTTCCGTCGATCCCATTTCTGCGCGTCCCCGATCTTTTGAATGATCAGCGCGGCTTGCCACCAGTCCTCCGTGACTGGAGCCCATTGGATCTTCGCGAGGCGGCGCAAGCTTTCGACCAGACGGCGTGCGTGCGCCGTACGAGCGCCTCGGCGGAGTTCGGAAAGAACGACAGAAGACTGACGGACGATGAATCCTTCTTGAAGACTAGATAAAGAATTGACGTCGAGAAGGCCTTCCCAGTGATTGACGTAAATGCTGGTGTCGACGACTGCGAACGGCACCTATGACGCCTCGAAGCTGCCGCGTTTGACGACGCCTCGCGTTTTCGCCATGAATTGCCAGAACTTCTCCATTTCGGCGACGCGCTCAAGGGATAACCGTATGGCCTCTGCATCGGTGCGCACGCGGAGAGCCCGTTTCGCACGCCGTAAAGCCTCGGGATCGACATAAAAACTCTTTCGCGTCAGAGCGCCTTTCGTCGCCACTTGTCCCTCCTGGTTGATTGTAGCATGCATACGTAAACGTGCTTATAGGCATATACCCTGGGTTTCTTGTTTTATTCGAACAATTTCGTAAATCGGAAACATCATCCAAACGATGTTGCAACACCATCATCACGATGGTGTTGCGACCAGCGGACTCTCCTGCTGCTTGTCATCCCGTCCCGGCTCCCTACATGAAGAATCAATCTCTTAAGGCCGCGAAGCTCGACGAACCAGTTGCGGTGCATCACTTGCGTTTTCCAAATCGGCTTGACGGATCGTCAAGTTCGAAAGTTTCAAATCAGAAATTCAAAGGAGACAATTATCGTGACTACGATGCTTACAAAGAGAGCCCAACGGGCGATTTCAATTGCAACCGCATCCACTCTGGTCGGCGCCCGGTTCGTTGCTATGGGCCTTGCGCTGGCCGCTATCAACACCGGTTATGCGGGAGCGCAAGCCAACTCCGGAATAGGACCGAAGGCCGGGTCGCCTATTACATTCAAAATGGTGGTCTCCGGCGGCGCGTCCAAGTGCCTGCCGAACGCAACCGCGACAGTCAAAGTGATTCCAACGGGTCCCGTCGAGTTCATGGATGTGACCGTAAAGAATCTACCTCCCAATACCGGCTTCGACGTTTTTATCCTCCAGGATCCACTCGCGCCGTTCGGCGTCGCGTGGTATCAGGGCGATATCGACACCGACGACGACGGCGAAGGCCGTCAGCGCTACGTCGGCCGCTTCAACATTGAAACGTTCGCGGTCGCACAAGGCGCGATCCCAGCTCCCGTGGTTCACAATCCTCCTCAATCGCTGGTCTCGGACGCCAACTTCAATCCGATTTTCGAGCCGATTCACACATTCCACGTGGGCATCTGGTTCAACTCTCCGGCAGACGCCGCGAAGGCCGGCTGCCCCGCAACGGAGACGCGCTTCAATGGTGAACACAATGCAGGTATTCAGGTGCTGCATACGACGCCGTTAGCCAACGGGCTCGGCCCACTAAGTCAACTGAATTAGGTTGGTAGCCTGAAGTGAAAGCGGCGGGGATGGACCCCGCCCGCTTTCAACTCGTGCCTTCGCGATTAAGTAATTAAGGAGATTCAACACGGAGAATGCTCTTATGAGCGATGCGGCGTCAGGAAATCACAGTTCGGACCTTTCGCCTTTGGATAACCGTCGATCCAGAGTCGCGAGCGGATTCCGATTCGTAGGCCGATATGAAGGCCGCGAGCGCTTCAAGCCTGCGCTCTTGCTCGAACCGGAGTCGTGACGCCTCGTTAACCCACTCGCTGACGCTTTCGGCACGCCCCCGCGCAACCGCTTTCTCTGCCGCTTCAATGAACCGAAAACAGCTTCGACCCGGCGCTTCCAAAGGAGAGCGAAATTTCCACAGCCTTTTATGCTGGACATCAGATCAATTCGAACGGGTGCAACACCAAGCTGGATGAAGGTATCGGGGTCGCCTAAATCGTCGACGGTATAACCGAGATCCGCGCCCAGGAAAGATTTCAACGCGGCGAGGACTCGACTGGCGTTGTCCGGGGTGCGTTCGATCAGGATGTCAAAGTCCTTAGTCGCTCGAGGACGAGCGTGGTAAGCCACTGCGTGCGCGCCGACGATCAGATATCGTGCGTGATGATCGTTTAATGCGACGATGAACTCTTCGTAATCGCGGGACTTCATGGATGCCTTTCGCCTTCAACGAACTCTCCAGCGCATCATAAAACCGCATCCACGCGTTGTTCGGGAGTCAATCGTTCGTACCAGAACCGAAAGTCTTCGGTTTCCGCATCCGTCCAGCGGACTTTTGAAGCCGTCCATGTACGGCCCCGCTTATCGACGATGGTTCTGGATTGCGTCATTGACGCCATTATACCAGTGATAGCACGCCGGGGATTGGTGACGTGGGCGAGCGTAACGCCGGGTCGGATGCCATCGAACCACGCCTTCGCTACGATCTTTTTTTCATGAGTTCGCCACGCACTTTCCGCTTTCCTAACCTGGAGGTCCGTTGAACGTGCGACGGCAAGGCTCTGAGTTATGTCAAGACCAAGCTCGGCACTTTCAACGTCTGGACTCAACCGCTCGATGGCATCGGTCTTCGTGCGGTTTCAATTGCTAAATGCACATATGCCGTCCTGCTCGCCGAAATCGAACACCGGGCAGATGTGAGGATGACTCCTCCGTGATCACCCAAAACCGGCAAACGGTTATCACCTGAAAACCGGCCAACGATAAACGACGTTTTGAGACGTTGATTTCGACGGATAGCCTCCGTCGGCATGAGCAATGTCTTGAACGAAGAAAAGAAGCAGCAAATCATCGCACTGGGAAAGCTCGGTTGGACGCTGCGGCGCATCGAGCAAGCCACTGGTGTGTGCCGAGAAACGATCAGCCAGTATTTGAAGGCTGCGGGCGTTGGCGTCCGGCCGTCGGGCAGTTGGGGGTGAAGCCGGTCGAGTTCACTTGTGCAAGGTTCCCCAGGAACGGGTCCAGAGGTGAACGTCGGTGCCTTTTTTGTTTGACAGGTGCGACGTAACCCACTGGATTTGAAAATAAGCCGTCCAATATTAACGAATATTAACGAATCTTAGTGAAACGCTATATAGTTGAAGGAAGTGGGTTGCGAGGCTAACCTCTACGGGTCCCGCTCGGAACAACCCTGCAACCTTATAATCTCCAATCGGTTCAGGGAGAGGTAGCGACTCGCCTTTTCCCTCTCTGGGAAGACTCCGTTGCACGTCCGCAACTATACGTTTGAAGGCTTGTTCGCCGGTCGATAGCGAGACGAATCCAAAGTCACAACTGTAGTAGGATTGTTGATTCCCGTCCTCTAAGACCCGACATTCGGAAGATTTACCACCTGGCAGGGCAACACGCCCGATCCAATGTCGCGTATCTTTGGCGTCTCCTTTTAGATGTTCAAAATCCCAGCGGCTGTCAAAATCGATCATTCGCAACCCGATACAGAATTCGTCCCCGCAAGGCGGGTCGAGGTGTTCGAACAGTTTTTCGAGAACGTAGTCCCCTTTTAATCCGTGGTTGATCGCCCTGTGTCCCCATTCAGCGGCAATGGTGTTATCTCGACTCACACCGCCGACGCCAAAGAAGTACATCACGGCGATCTCTCTTTCGGCACCAGCCGCCCCCAGTGAAGCTGCGCGGCTGTACCAGCGCATTGCCTCGCTGAAGTCTCGTGCGACCCCACGCCCGTCGGAATATCCGTTACCGACCGCTAACATCGCTTCGACAATGCCATCATCAGCAGCGCGCCTGAACCAGTCAAATGTATCACGAGCATCCCGTTCATAAGCTAGAGTGGTCTCTGGACGCCCTTGTATTACCTGTATTGCCGGTGTGTATTTGCAGGCCTCCAGGTATTCCGCCCAGCCAAAATGTTTACTTGCTGCCTTGTTGAGCCAAGCCTCAGCACGATCCCAATCTCCCGTACCGCCATGCTGATCCGCAGTAAGCGCTGCAATGACTTGGTCTTTGGCTGTTCCTGTATCGGCTCTACGAAATAATACTTCGTACTGGGAGGAAACCCGGCTGGCCGAGCGGGCAGCGTTTCTCATCGCATCAAACTCGGCGGCCTGACTTGCGGCCTCACCTGCGAACGCATCGGTTATTCGACAATCCAACCGTTCTTCCATCGCGTCAACAGGGCAGACGCAAACAAAACTGAGAATAACTGTGAGCAAGCTTATCTGTATCGGTCCGACAGCCGACCCGAACATATTGCCCTCCGGTTCAATGTCTTTTGCTAAGGCTATTTACCTGAAAACTTTGGACACAAATTAGGTGTGACTCTTATGCCCCCGATTTATTACGAAGTCAAGCTGCTTGTGAATCTTGGTTTGACGTCTCCGCCGGTTAGACGGACGAGAAGCAGAAGGGTTTGACCAATTATAGGTTTGGTGAAACCGTTCCAATGCTGTGGCTCATAGGAAGCGACGCGGCGGTAAACATGGCGAGAAGGCGAAATATGAGCTCTTAGCGCTTTCTCCTAATCGTCACGACAATTGATATGCAACGAGATTAAGGCCTAAACAATTTGTTCCCGCTGAAGTAGGAAAACTCCTGCAATGCGCTTGGTGCGCCGCAAACATGTTACCGACTCGCCTACACAGCACAGTACGCCGAGACGAAGCCCACCTGTCCTTAAAGGATGCTGTCGCAGCTATCGAGAGGTTAGTAAATCTTGCGGTTTCACAATTCTTTGACATTCAATCGGAATAGCCTCCTGCCAGACGCGCATCGGTCTTCGTGCGGTCTCAATTGCTAAATGCACATACGACGCTCACAAACACGCGCATGTTGAGGTGGTTCTGATTTGTCCCTGTTATAGTCCACGTGCCGGCTGCACTGGGATAACTTTCGAGAATTTGAACCCGTTTTAGATCGTCAAAGGTCTGGCCCGGAGCCAACGACAACCCACCGGCCAAGACCCTCTTCGCACCCGGACAGGAGCCGGCAATCGAAAAATTCGAGCTTGCGGGCAGGGTTTGCGCCACAGCGACGATTTCGTGTCCGGACAGTCCCGGCGGCCCTTGAATCCCCGGTGGCCCCTGAAATCCTTGCGGACCTTGGGAACCGGTGTCACCCTTCGGACCTCGAGGGCCGAAGGCACCGATGGTAAGGTTAAAGGCAGTGGCTCCCGATTCGAAGAGGAGAGTCAGCAGATAGCTCCCTGGCGACATGTTCGGCGGAACAAGGGCGCTTACGCCGTCATTCGTTGGCAGGAACGCGACACCAGACAATTCAATCAACCCCAGAGAGACACGCGGCAACGAACAAAACGCTCCAGTGCCGCGAACCTGGAGAATTCCATTTGTATCCAGAAAAGCACTGGTAAGCATCGGGACCGGAACAGGCGTACCAATCGACGTTACTCCCGGCATCACATAGCCATTGGCGAAGGTGCTCAACGTCAGCAACACAGGTTTATCGCAAGCGGCAACTGGAAGAGGAACACCTGTTAGCTTAAAGGAACCGGACTCATTATTTAGATCCGCTCCGGGCAGGTTGACTCGAACAACACCGCTACTTAGATCACTGCTGACACTTACACTCGTAAATAATCCGCTTGCCCCGACAATCTGCGGATTTACCGACAGTGGCCTTTGAAAATTCAGTATAAGAGTTGTCGGTGCCAGTGAAGTACTCATGAAAAGAGAGCCAGTCACAAGAACGGCGTCTGGAGGACTTGCGGTAACATTAATAAAAACTTGCGCATTGACCGTACCTGCCGCAAATGCAAGCCACAGGACCAATCGAACTGCGGAGCCGAATATCCGCTGCATCAGTCACCCTCCATCCTGGAGAAATACAAATCGAAGAAATTTCGAAACGCGCGAACAAGCTAGCGCCCGACTGAATCTCTGTCAATGAACCGCATGTCCCCCGTACCCACAAGCACCCATGGTAATTTAGTAGTTAGTTGCGCATCCGTGGTGCCTATCAGGTGCTACGTAGTCCTGCTATGGGCTGTGGGTACCTTGCCTGTTTCTAACGAGCACACGTGGCGGTAACATTTCATTTTGACGCCGGCCGCCAATGGCGTCCCTTCGGATGAAATCTGAAATATGCGGCTATGAACATGAGATAAGGAACAGCTGGTTCATATCACCTTGCAGCCCAGCCCGAAAAACTCTCCTCGCGGCATCCTGTAGCCGGATGTATGCTACCGCTCGTCAATATTCTGGGTTGGAGAATTATGATCCGAATTCCGCTTTCGATTCTCGGACTGGCGATCGCCGCCGGACTCTGCGGCGCTTGCCGGAGTGCCGGTTCCGATACGAATAACACGAACAAGCAGACAGCGTCGACGACAGCCGCTGCAGCGCCGGCGGCGCCGGCCATTGTGCAGCCCGGTGCACCCGGTCAGGCGTCGGCGGTGGTTTCGAAGGTCCCGGCGTTTAACGATAATAACTTCACTCAAGCCGACGCGAAGTTCATGCAGGGCATGATCCATCACCACAACCAGGCTCTTTTGATGGTGGCGATGATTCCTACCCACACGGACTCGCTGCAGCTGGTGGAACTGGGTAAGAAGATCGAGATTTCGCAGAGTGGCGAGATCCAGGCCATGAAGGACTGGCTCACCGACCGGCATCAGGAAGTTCCAATGATTCACGCGGACGGCTCCGCGATGATGGGCAACATGGACATGGCCGCGATGCCGGGCATGCTCACGCCCGAGCAGATGAAAAATCTGGACGCTGCACGCGGGCGCCAGTTTGACCAGCTGTTTCTGAATGGGATGATCCAGCACCACAAGGGCGCGTTGACCATGGTGGCCGACCTGCGCTCGACAGGCAGTGGGCTGGAGCCGAATATCGCTGACTTCCTGAACCGCGTGGATAACGACCAGCGTATGGAAATCGTTCGCATGTATGGACTATTGGGGAGGCCTGTAGAACTGCCATGAAGACGCGCAACATGATTCGACTGTTTCTCGGCGCCGCTGTGCTAAGCGCGGCCGCCGCCACCGTATTTACCGCGCAAACTCCGGCCGCGGGGCCGGCGCCCGCCGCTCAAGGGCAGCGGGGTGCAACGCCAGGGCAGATTGCAATTCCGCAACCCTGCACACCCGAAGAGATGACCGCTCAGGCGGCAGGTACGACTGCGGAGCCTGCCGGAGGACGCGGCGGGCGGGGCGTGCCATGTCACAAGCCCGATCCGCGCGAAAATCTCAAACCCGGTCTTTATGACGCAGGGCAGGCCGCGAAGGGCTTGAGGCTGGCGACCACGCTCAAGCAACCGGAGGGCATGTTCGACCCGAACCCCAGTCCCAACGGCCGGAGTCTCGACTACGCCAATTCCGATCTCGCTTTCAGCGCGAACAGCAAGATGGCCATCCAGGGGAACTTCCACGGGTTGATTTTTTACGACATCCACGAGCCGTCGGAAGCAAAGCTCAAAACCATTGTCGTCTGCCCGGGCGGCCAGGGCGACATTTCCATATGGGGTAACCTCGCGTTCATGTCGGTGGAAAGCTACGGCCGGACCGATTGCGCGCAACCACCTCCGGGCGCCGGCGGTCGCGGAGGCGGTGGAGCCGCTCCAGTTCCAGGGCAGCGAGGCGCTGCGGAGATCGGCGCGAATGGTGCTGCGGGTGGCGCTGCTCCTCCCGCACCTCCCGCTGGCGAAGGGCGTGGCGCGCCGCCGCCGGCCGATCCCAATCGTATGTATGGTGTCCGGATCTTCGACATCAGCAATCCGAACAAGCCTCAACAGGTAGCTACCGTGCAGACCTGCCGCGGCTCACACACCCATTCGGTGGCCGTGGACCCGAAAGACAAAGACAATATTTATGTCTACGTCTCGGGCGGGTCGTTTGTCCGCTCCGCCGATGAGAAGGCCGGCTGCGTCGCCGATCCCAAGGCGCCCAACACGTCCAGCTTTGGGATCGACGTGATCAAAGTGCCGCTCGCACACCCGGAAAAAGCCGCGGTGGTCAGCCATGCCTATCTCTTTGCCGATGCCAACACCGGCCAGATTGCCGGTCTCTATGGCCGGCAACAGGGCTCCGGCGAACCCAGCGCCAACCCGACCAGCGGCTGCCATGATGTGACCAGCTTTCCCTTCTTCGGGCTCCTCGGCGGCGCCTGCTCCGGCAATGGTTTGCTGGTGGATATCCACGACGTGGCCCACCCCAAGCGGCTCGATGACGTCGCCGACGCCGCGTTTTCGTTCTGGCACTCCGCCACCTTCAACAACGACGGCACCAAGCTGCTGTTCTCCGACGAATGGGGCGGCGGCACCCAGCCGATGTGCCAGTCGTTCGATCCTCCAATGTGGGGAGGCGACGCGATCTACAATATCCAGGGTTCCGGCGATGCCCGTCATATGCACTTCGAAGGTTATTTCAAAATGCCGGCCTGGAATACCGCCACGGAAAACTGCGTGGCTCACAACGGAAGTCTGGTCCCGGTCCCCGGCCGCGACATCATGGCCCAGGCCTTCTATCAGGGCGGGGCCACCGTTTTCGATTTCACCGATTCGGCCCACGCCAGGGAGATCGCCTACTTCGACCGCGGTCCGATTGACGCGAGTAAGCTGGTCATCGGTGGTTATTGGTCGGTCTATTACAACAATGGCTATCTCTACGGCTCGGAAATTGCGCGCGGCCTGGACGTCTTCGAGTTGACGCCGACCGCAGACCTCTCGCAAAACGAGATTGACGCGGCCGCGCTGGCGACCCGGGAAGGTTGCGGAGCTCCAAGCGATTTGAACGTGCAGTGCCAGCCGCATTACACCTGGCCCGCCAGCTTCGTTGTCGCCCGCGCCTACCTGGATCAACTCACCCGGGACAGCGCCTTGCCGCAGCAACGCGCGGATGCCATCAGCGCGGCAATGAAGCAGGTCGAAAGCTCAAATGGCACGGCCCGAAGAACCGCTGTAACGCAGCTCAATAACCTGGCTGCCGAACTGGCGAAGGAAGCCGCCAAAGCCCCGGCTCTTGAAGCCAAGCGGATGCGTGATGCCGCCGCGACCATTCAAAAGCACAATGCGGAACTGAGGTAGATTTCCGATTAGAGGAAAGGGCGGGCTTTCTCAGTCCGCCTTTTTTACGTCTGCGAACAGGCCCTGAGTGACCCCCGCGTCAGTTTGACCTTCCAGCAGACCATTTCAATTGGCTCTCCGTTGGGTTGTCTACCTATCAAACGTCCCATTGCGGCTCATTAGGAAAAAGATGTACTCACTTGCCGCGGTGGATCACAATCGACCCGCCATCGATCCGCTGCACGTTGCCGCTCGTGGGCCCGATGTTATCCGAACCGCCCGAGTTGTCATACCGGACTCCGCCAGCCGGAGTGATCTTCATCCGAATGCCATCCGCGCCGACGGATCCACAGAGCTCACCATCGCGAAGGGTGAGCAGGAAATCGAATCCAGCGACGCCGTTAACCGTGCCCGTGCCCTTGTATTGGGCGTAACAGCCGTTGGTCACGACGAGCCACTGGTACGCCGTGCTGTGGAAATTCAGGTTGCCGGCCTGGAACTGGAACTCAGTCTCGCCGTCCGGAACCGTAGCTCCCTGCTTGTACTTCGCCTCGAAACCGAAGTTCACTTTACCGGCCGCGGTTGGATTCACCCGGTCTGCTCCTGCGGCTGACATGAACCATCCACCGCCGGTGACGGAGCCCGCACTCGTGTCGTACACAACGATCGGCGACGAGGCCGTCCGCGAGCCGAGGCCGCCGTCATCGTCGAGAACAGCGACAGTCACGACGTAGAGACCAGCCGGGAGCAGGCGTGAAGCCGCGCATGTGCCCGCCCCACTTCCTGGCGTTTCGGTGACGGTTCCGCCGGAGGCCGCAGCACCGTCACCCCAAGTTACGGAGCACGTGTGGGTATCGCTGGCGCCGAGGTCGGTGAACGGTGCGGAGATGCGGATCGTGCCGATCGTTTGCGCGGCGGCAGGCACGTTGACAGCGGTGATTACGGGATTGGCATTATCAACCGTCAGAGTTGCCGCGCTCGATACCGCTGCGGCTTTACCGTCGCTAGCGGTGAGCGTGACGGTAAAGTTGCCGTTATCCGTGCACCTCACGGCCGGATTGAGGATGCTACCGCTGGTGAATGTGCACCGAGGGGAATTGGCGGTCCACGTGTAGGTCAGCGCATCTCCGTTAGGATCGGACGCCGTGGCGCCGCTCAACGTGATGGCGGAGCCTTCGGTGCCGTGATATGCCGTGCCGGCGTTGACGATGGGCGGTTGATTCCCGTTGACCACGACAACATGAGTGAAGCTGCGGTCTCCCGGCGCTGGTCGCGAGGAAATCGTCCCATTGCCCACCTCGAGTGTAACGAAGTAGTCACCCGGCGTCTGGTAGACGTGCTGCGGGGCGACGCCGGTGCCGGTAACGCCATCTCCGAATTGCCAGTAGTAGATCAGCGTTCCGCCTTGCGGATCCCTGGACGCCGATCCATCAAACTTCAAGGTGCCACCGGTCAGACTTGTGTATGGGCCTCCGGCGTCGGCTGTCGGGGCCCGCTTCACTACGGGGGCGCACGGCGTCTTCAAAGTCGCCGGCGTCGCGCCCGGCGTTCCGACGAGGTATTGTCCAGGCGCCAACGCGGGCATGCTCACCTGCACCGTGGTCGTAAACTCGACGCCGTCGTCAACAGACACGCCGATTACCGAACCGTTAACCGTCGTCACCCCACCAGGCCCTGAAAAGACGAGAGGCAGGCTGGTCAACGGTTGCGCCAGCCCTGTCGACGACGGTGCGCCGGTGCCGAAATTGAAGCCGCCCGTGGTGGCCACCAATGGTGAACCACGCATGAAGACGGACAGCTGGTCACCGGGCGACGCGCATTCTCTGACAAGTGTGGCAACCGGTGATGCCGCTGCCGGCGCCAGCACCTGCACGCTGGTTGTCGCGGGAAGTGAATCCACGGTACCGTCGTTGACGATCAGTGTCGCAGTGTAGGTGCCCGACGTCGTGTAGCTGTGCGGCTGCAGCGCCGTTGCATTGTTCTGCACAACGGGCGATCCGTCCCCAAAGTCCCACCTGGCAGTCAACGGCACTCCTGCCGCGTCGTATGACCCGCGACCGTCGAAGTTGATGTACGACCTCGTGCCACCGGGATCCGCCCAGCCGCTGTAAGGACCCGAAATGACGGCAGTCGGCCGCTTCGGCGACGGTTTCGTGCGAATGAACACATCGCTCAGACCGTTCGTGTCCAACGGCACGAGTTGCGCATCCTGCGAATTGAACACGACCGACCCGCCGCGGCTGATCGAGGGTCGCGACAAGGCCCCTCCGCCGAGGCCGCCTGCTTCACCTCCCGAGTTCGTAACATTCACGCGCTCTGTGGTCCCCAGCAGTCGATCCCGCAGAAAAACGTCAGTACCCCCATTGGTATCGCTGGGCACCAGGTTCGAAGCCAGGGACTGGAACGCAACGAACCGCCCATCCGGGCTGATGCCGGGAGTGAAGCTGTTGTTGTTCCCACCCGTATCGCCAGTCGAGATGCTGACGCGCTGCGTGGTGTGTGCCTGCCGGTCGCGAACAAAGACGTCCATCTGAATTGTTGGAAACAAGTAATCGGACTGGAACGCGACGTATCGGCCGTCGTCGCTGATACTGGGAGACTCCCCGCGCGTGATCTGGAAACCTGTATTCGACAGGCTGACGCGCTCCGTCGTGCCAGTCTGCCGGTCGCGCAGGAACACGTCAAATTGATTATTCGAGTCGTTGGGGACGAGATTTCGAGCATTGGATTCAAAGGCCACGTACCGGCCATCCGCACTAATCGACGACGTATCGCTGACAGGAAGCGTGCACCCGAAGAAGTCGCATATCGAGCTGCCTTGTTGACCTGTCGAGGAGACGCTGACGATCTCCGTCGTCCCCGTCTGCCGGTCCCGCACGTAGACGTTGCTGGCCGCTGCCGTGCCCTCGGGAATGAGATTCGTCGCGCTGGAGACAAACGCCACGAAGCGCCCATCGGCGCTGATCGACAGACCGGTGCTAGCGCTGGAACTGTTACCCTGCTGGCCTGTACTCGAGACACTCACCCGTTCGATGTCGCCCGTTTGACGATCGTGCACGAACACATCCGGCAAGCCATTCGTGTCGCCGGGCACGAGGTTATCCGCGATGGAGACGAACGCGACAAAGCGTCCGTTCCGGCTGATCACCGGCCCGTTACTTCGCCCGTTCGCCTGCTGACCTGTACTCGACACGCTGACGCGGGTAACGGTTTGGTGCGCCAAATCTCGCACATAAATATCGGGGACGGCGTTAGTGTCCGCCGCCACCAATGCCGCGCCGGATTGGAACGCCACGAACTGTCCGTCGTCGGTAATGGTGCCCTCAAAGGCGGCCGGGTTGGTGAAGTTGGGTGCTACGGGCTGTCCGGTCTCCGTCACGCTTACCATCTCTGTAGTTGCACTGGGCGGCGGTGCAGATGGGTCGGTGACGAACACCTGGCTGGCGCGTGTGCCGATCTGACCGGCGTCGTTGGTCACGGTCAGCGTTGCGGAGTAGACACCGGCCGCACTGTACGTATGCGAACTCGTTGATCCGGTCGCGGTACTCCCGTCGCCAAAATCCCAGCGATACCCGACGATCGATCCTGCCACGTCGAACGAGGCGGTACCGTCAAAGTTCACCGCCGAATTGATGGTTGTGTGCTGAGACGCGCTGCCGGTTTTGGCTTCGGGTGTGAATGCCGGCACCTCCTGGACGCTGCTGCTGCCGCCAGCCGAATAGTGCACTTCATATTTCAGTGACTCGCCGGGCCCGATCGGCTTGTCCACGCTGAGCAGAGCCGTTTCCGCGGAGCCGTCCGTGCTCGAAAAATTGATCGTGGCGTGCCCCCGACCTGTTCCGGTCACAAGCATGCGGTAAGTGCCGTCGACGGGCTCGAAGACCTGCACGTACCTGGCTGTCGGACCGGAAGGCACTATGCCAAACGGGTCGGCCCACCCACCGAACTCGCCGTAATCGATCGATGGATCTTCTGCGACTCGTCGTGCGGGCGTGGGATCGAACCCGGTTCTGCGCCCGTCGGGCGCAATCACCAGGAATTCCACGGGACTTGGGTCATCCTGTCCCTGCCAAGTCCTTGGCCTTTGGTTTTGGTTCTCAAATACGGGGAATACTCTGATCACACTATCGATCGAGTTATACCAGGCATCATAACCCGCCTCATCACCATCGCCGGGAGCTTGAGGACGACGCGTTCCGAAGTCGTGGCCGTCGAGAAGACCGAACGGTTGGAGCGCAGGATCGAGAATCCTGTATTTGCCTTTGTGATATTGGCCGTTGTCATCCGTCCGGGGCATCTCCCAACCCGCGATGATTTGGGCATGACGCCGGATCGTACCGTTGGCATCAGTCTGGGGCGTGCCATCTGGATTGAGCAGTTTGATTCCGACGATGACCGGCTTGCCCGCATTCAGTTCATCGCGAATTTGCAGTCGCGAGCGCCAATCAAGGTCCGCTCTACGGAATTGAATGCCCGTGGGCGACTGGCCTGCGACCAATGCTCTCTCACTGGCGCCCAGTGCCCAAGGTTTCGGAAACGTACCACATGTGTTGTCGGCAATCGGCTTGAAATTGTAGCCGCTTTGCGGCGTCTGATCGGCATTCAGCGCGACCGTCCCATCCGGATTTAGAGCTCTATACCGTTCGCGAAGATACACGTCGAGATATCTCGGCGAGATAGTGAGTTCCGGGCTCGTCGGAACGCCCTGAACCGCCGTAATGGGTAGCCACGTGAACAGCGGGAGCGACACCGGGCCGGCAGAATAGAGTGCCGCGATCGACGCGAGATCTGCGATTAGGCAACCACAGCTGCCGATAGTGATGTTGCCGAGATCTGAATTATTCGCGATCGGGTATCTCGCCCACCGGTAATCGATTTGGGACATGAACCACAAACCCTTTTCGGCGACCAGATCGATGTCGCGCGTCGGATCCTGAGCATGCACCACGGATGTGGAGAACAACATGACGGCGAGCGCCAGTGGCAGCACCAGTCGAATGAGTCGGCGAGCCTCAAGCAAGATTTGGCAGAATTCGCGATAGCGATTCATGGATGCTCCTTCGGTCTTATCAGTGTCGAGCTGGCGAGCAACGGCAGAGGTAGGACGCACTCGCGTGCAACGCAGCGGTCAAAATCGGACTGACGACGCGGCGCTATACTAAAACAGAATTCGGCACAACCTTAAGTAATTATTTCAGGCCGCCTCTCATCTCTGATTTTCCCGTCCCTGCTCGGGTTGCTCGCCGGGATCTGACTTTTTTGAACTGCACTTTGACGTCGGTCACAAGAAGCGGCGGATCGCAAGCCATAATCCTGGTCCGTGCTTTGTGATAAAGTGTGACTCGGACGGAAGGGATTCGAGTCCCCCTTGGGCACTTTCGGATGAGAATTCTTCGATGATTCCCAATTCTGATTCGAATATCTATCGCCGAATTGCAGGAGGCAGTGATGGCGCGCACTGAGTTATTAACTCACTTACAGAAGCTCTACCGACAATTCGAAGCACAAACAAAGGCTAAACCATACAATCGCCGGCAATTCCTGAAGACAACCGGACTGGCCACAACGGCAGCTGTTGCAGGCCGAACTGGAGCGTTTGCCGGAACCCCGCCACGGATCGTGATCGTGGGCGGAGGGATCGCCGGCTTGTCTGCCGCACTGACGCTGCAGGATGCCGGCTTCACATCCAATATTTATGAGGCGTCCGCACGAATTGGCGGACGGATGCATTCGGACACCACCTCATGGGCGAACCATCAAGTCACGGAGCACTGCGGCGAACTCATCGACTCCACGCATAAAACGATTCTTGGACTCGCGAAACGCTTCAACATTCCCGTCGATGACCTCAGCGCAGCCGAACCGCGCCAATCCACAGAGACCTATTATTTCTTTGGCCAGTATTATCCACGCAGTCAGGCAGTAGATGATTTCAAGGCGGTCTATCAAGCCCTCAAAGAAGATGCGAATGCCGCAGGATACCCCACGCTCTACAACAGTTTTACTAGCGCAGGCCTTCGGCTCGACAATACGAGCATTTATGACTGGATCGAAACCCGAGTTCCGGGCGGACACCGTTCGCCGATGGGGCAATTGCTCGACGTTGCATATAACATCGAGTACGGTGCCGATACAGCAATTCAGAGTTCGCTGAATCTCATTTACCTTCTTGCCTACCAGCCCATTCCGGGAAACTTTCGGATGTTTGGACGCTCGGACGAGCGCTACCACATGTCGGGTGGTAACGAACAATTGCCGCGTGCCATCGCCCAGTCATTGGCGCCGGGTGCTATTCAAACCCGGGCGGCACTGACAGCTATCGCGAAGAATAGCGATGGCTCGTATAGCCTTACGTTCCGAACTGGTTCATCACACTTCAACGTCACTGCTGACCGTGTGATTCTCGCCCTGCCATTTTCTATTCTTCGGAACCTGGATTTTCATGCGGCAGGCTTCAATGCCGTCAAAGTTGCGGCGATCCAGCAACTGGGCTACGGAACGAATGCAAAGCTTCATCTGCAGTTCAGTGACAGACTGTGGAATGAATCCGGTCCGTGGGGAGTGAGCAATGGTTCGAGCTTTTCCGATACGGGTTACCAAAACACCTGGGACGTGACGCGCGCGCAAAACGGAGCGACGGGGATTCTGGTGGATTACACCGGAGGCAGCATCGGTGCTTCTTTCGCTGATAGTCTCGGCGCATCGAACCTGCAGTCCTATGCACTTCAGTTTCTCAGCCAATTACAACCGGTGTTTCCGGGTATCGGCCGATTGTGGAATGGCCGGGCTACGCTCGACACGCCCGCGCGCAGCCCTTACCTTCTCGGCTCATATTCCTATTGGAAACAAGGCCAGTACACCACCATTGCGGGCGCCGAACGCGAGCGTTCCGGCAGATGCCACTTCGCAGGCGAACACTGCTCCATCAACTTCCAAGGCTTTATGGAAGGTGGAGCGCAGGAAGGCATTCGCGCTGCCAATGAAATCCTCAGCGACTATAAAGCTGGAATAGTCCCTTAGCCTTTGCGGTGATCGTCGCCGCGTTCGAGGCCTCGTACCGATTCTCTGGTCCACCGGCGCTGGAGCGGAGGTGATGAAGCGGATCGCGGCGCCGATCATCGGCGAACTCGCCACCTCATTTCTGATGGAACTGTTCGTCTATCCGTTGCTCTACGAGCACTGGAAATCGCGCACGTTGAAACTGCTCGTGGATCGATGAGCCAGTGAGAAAACGGGACGCTGGTTGCGGTGCTCACCCTCCCGGGAGACACGGTTCAACTGGAGCGCCGCTGGGGCGGATGGGAGCCGTCGATCTCGAAGAACAACTGACACAGGCCTTTGATGAATTGCGAATGGCCGCAGGCCGCAACTCTTAAGTTGATCAACGTTCTGGATACACATTTGAATGGTTGGTCCCGGATGTATTGTTAGATAGCCGTTTTCGCGGACAGCGGTATTGAAGATTGGGAGGTTCGATGCTTCAGGATCTGCGACAGGGCGTCCGCATGCTTCTTCAGAACAAAGGCTGGACGACTGTCATTGTCTTGTCTCTGGCAATCGGCATCGGCGCCAACACGGCTTTGTTCAGTGCGGTTGACGGCCTGTTCCTGAAATCCCTTCCTGTAAAAGATCCCGGAAGTCTCATCCGGCTGAAATACGCCGGCAAGAATGAAATGGGCAACGATTTCAGTGAACTCCCGGCCAAAACTGCGGATGGCCCCGGCCCACGGCTCTCTTTCGCTCAACGGCGGTGTCCTTACATACACACCCAATGCCAACTACAACGGCGGCGACGCATTCACGTTCACGGCCAGCGACGGCGCGTTTACATCGAACACGGCCACCGTGGTGATCAAGGTGGTAGCCGTCAACGATGCGCCGGTTGTTTCGGCTGGCCCCGCGACACAGACAGTTCTGTATTCCGATTCGATTCAGACGGTGACGATCACGTCATCCGACGTCGACACTCCCTTCGCGAATCTGTCTGCCGCATTTTCATACACAAAGGACGGCGGCGCCGTCACGGCTGGCCTGCCTAATGGCTTGACGCAGGGCGCCTGGGGTCCGGTCACTCAGATCAATGGCAGGGTGCTGGATGCCGCCGGAATTTACGTGATCAGCGTAAAAGTCAGTGACGGTTCGGCAGCCAGCACCGCGGGCTTCACGATCACGGTGAAGCGCGAAGTTGCAGTGGCGGTGCCGAAGCTGACCAACCCGGTATCGATGCAGGTTGCATCAGCCGGCGGAACGGCGTCGGGAACAACGAGTCCAGTGTGCTTCGACACCGAAGTTGCGGACGGAAACCCGGGCGATACGTCGCTGATCAACGCAGCAACAATACAGATCAACGCCGTCGGAGCCGGCAGCGCGAGCGCGATCACGCCGTCTGCAGTAACCTTCTCGGGCGGAGGCTCCGGACAAACGCGGACCACGTGCTTCACACTTAAATTGGCAAACGCCGCGGTCAACGTGTATGAAGTCGCGTTCGTCATCGGCGGAAACTATTACGCGGGGACCGGGACGACCGCTTTTACCGTGTTCGATCCCAGCGCCGGATACGCTTCGGGAAGCGGAGTGATCATCAATCCGGGTACCGGCAACAAGGCCAATTTCGGAGGTACCGTCAAGTACTTGAAGAATGGTACCGCACAAGGCTCGTTCCTCTACGTCGAGCACCGGCCCGACGGAGACTACACCGTAAAAGCCAACGCGCTGGATGGTCTGGCGGTCATTCCGATCACGGGCGGCAACGAAGCGCAGCTTGCCGGAAAAGCGACCTTCGGCACGAAAACCCTCGTCACCGGCAACTACTCCTTCATCGCCCGGATAATTGACAAGGGCACTGGCGGAACGAACGATCTGTTGGGGTTCAAGCTGGTCAACCCGTCGGGTCTGGTGGTCCCAGATGTCAATTTCGACCCCGTCGCTCTCGTCAAAGGCGATAACGTGGTAGCGAAGAAGTAGGTTCGAATTCAGGACGGAGGAATATTCGGTAACGCTGAGAGCTTAGCGACGCCGAATTGTTCCTTCGTCCTTTTTTGCGCAATGTATTCAAACTGGAACAATGTCGATGTGAAGTCCGGCAAGAGTGGCAAGCGGCTTGATGTCATTGGAATCGGATGTCAACAGGAAGTCTCCATCCGTCGCAAGGAGGACCAACGCGGCGTCGATAACGTCACGCCTTCGGGCGCGCCCGAGAAGAATGCCGGCCTTTCTTCCGAGCGTATCGTCAAGCGGGGCGATGTCGAGTGCGGGAAGCAGGCGAGCGAGGCTGGCTTGGCGGCCGGCGCCGCCGCGCCAGACCTGACCGACAACGCCGCCGTGAGTGAGCGGACTCCGGCCGCGCAGCAGTTCCTGTTTAATTAGGGCGATTGTGTTGCGATCTCGTTTCTCGACCGCAACAAGGGCGCCGCAGTCCAAAACGAGACTCATCCCGTCCTCCGCCGGCGTGGCGCGATGGCCCGTTTCCTGGTCGCGCCTCGCACGACTACTGCTGTTGCTCGCGCGCGCCGCTCCGCTCTCTGCATTTCTTCCGGGGTGATTTCTCCATATTCCGATTCATAGGCAGATATGAAGGTTGCGAGCGCTTCAAGCCGGCGCTCTTGCTCAAGTCGGAGCCGTAACGCCTCGTTAACCCAGGCGCTGACGCTTTCGGAGCGTCCTCGCGCAACCGCCTTCTCAGCGGCTTCAATCAGCTCAGAGTCGACGGACGCCGATAGACGTTGTTTACTCATACATCAATACTAACATCGTGCCACGAATCTGCCACAAGTACGGTCATCACGGAGTGGTTGATCGCCGACTCGATGAAATATCCGTAACCCTTGTGTTTGCTCGGAGAGTAGCCTGATGGTGGTTAGTGAGCGCAGCGAGCGTAACCACCGCTTGAAGTAATTTAGGGAAAGGCAATCCCAGAAGCGGACACCCGACTGCTTTTGTTACCTCGGTCAACCCGGCACAAGTTCCACACTTCAAAACAGCTATATCTCGAGGTGAGAATGGCACGCTGCTTGTTATATGCACGAGATGATCACAACAATCCGGCAAGATCTGCGCTACGGCGCTCGTATGCTGTCAAAGAAACCTGCCTTCACTTTGATAGCTGTCCTGACGTTGGCGCTCGGCATCGGCGCGAACACGGCACTCTTTAGCGTAGTCAACGCCGTGTTGCTCAGTCCCTTGCCTTTTGATGACGCGGAGCGGTTGGTAGCTGTGGGGCAAAACGAGCCGAGCAACCGCGCGGGACTGTCCAACACTTCCTACCGCAATTTTGTGGACTGGCGCGCGCAGAACTCGGTCTTTGAAGACATGGCGGCTTACTATAGCGGTGTCTTTACGCTGACGGGCCAGGGCGAGGCGGTGCGACTACGCGGCACGGTCGTCACCCACAGCCTCTTCAAGCTGCTGCGGGCCGCGCCGCTGCTCGGGCGCGTGTTCCTGCCTGAGGATGAACAACCGGGTGGCGGGAGCGCAGGGCGCCCGGCAATTCTGAGTTGGGAGGCCTGGCAGCAATATTTCAGCGGCGATCCCAACATCGTCGGACGCGCACTCAGACTCAACAGCCAGAACTACGTCGTCGTCGCGGTGATGCCAGCCCAATTCGCTTTCCCAATCGAAGCACAGCCGACTCAAATCTGGACCTCGATTGCGAGCGACGCCGAGAGCATCAATCAAGGCTCGATCCTGGTGTCGCGCGGTTATCGTGTCTGGCGAACCATCGCGCGCTTGAAGCCGGGTGTTGCGCTCGTGCAGGCGCAAGCGGAGATGAGTGTCGTCGCTGCTAATCTGAGAGCCCAATATCCCGAAGCCAACCGTGACGAGGGAATCACGGTAACGCCGCTGCTCGCTTCGCTGGTGAGCGGCGTGCGCCTGACTTTGTTACTGATGTTGGGGGCGGTCGGCTGCGTGTTGCTGATCGCTTGCGTCAACGTGGCGAACCTGCTGTTGGAACGCGCCATCGTCCGGCAGAAGGAGATCACCATCCGTCTGGCGCTCGGCGGAAGCCGCTGGCGCATCGCCCGGCAACTGTTGACGGAGAGCCTGTTGTTGTCGTTCAGCGGTGGCGCGCTGGGATTGTTCCTGGCTTGGTGGGGCAAAGACGTACTGGTGGCGTTAAGCCCGGAAGGCATTGCTCGCATCCATGACACGCGGCTCGACGCACGCGTCCTGGCTTTTACCGTCCTGGTTTCGCTGGCGACTGGAATTTTTTTTGGCACCGCTCCAGCGTTGGCCGCTTCGAGCGTGAGCTTGAACGAGTCGCTTAAAGAACGAGGGCGTGGAGCGGGAGGTGGCGCGCGGACGAGTGGCGCGCGCCGTCTGCTGGTGATTTTGGAAGTCGCGCTCGCGCTTGTGCTGCTCCTGGGCGGCGGGTTGCTCGTCCAGAGCCTGGTGCGGTTGCAACGCAGCGGTCTCGGTTTCGACATTGAAAACGTCTTGACTGTTGGCGTGTCGGTCTCGAGCGATGCGTTGGGCGGACAGGACGCAGGCCCGCAGCTGTTTGCCGATTTCTTCCGACGGGTCGAAGAGCGCCTCAGGTCGCTGCCGGGCGTGACCGGCGTCAGCGTCACTTCCGCGCTGCCGCTGAGTGATGGGGCCGCCAGTACAGGTTTGAAAATCGAGGGTCGCCCGGAAGAGCCAGGCCGTGCGCCGATGGCTCTGATTCACGCCGTCGGCATGGATTACTTCCGCACGCTGCGCATTCCACTGCTCAAAGGGCGCGAGTTCACGGCGCGCGACGATTTGAACGCACCGCCCGTCCTGATTGTCAACGAGACACTGGCCAGCCGCCTCTTCGCGAACCAAGATCCGCTGGGCAAACGCATCGAGCCGAGCTTCTCGTCCGCCGGCGCTACCCGTATGCGCGAAATCGTCGGCGTCGGCGGCGATACCAGGCACGCCGGGCCGCGCGACGAGCCGACGGCCGAGATCTATTTCGCCCAGACACAGATGCCGAGTGGAACGATGGCGGGCGTGCTTCGCAGTGCGAGCGACCCGCACGCACTCGTCAACGCCGTGCGCGACGAGCTGCGCGCGCTAAACAAAGACGTGCCCGTTTTTCGCTTCCGTACCCTCGATGAATATTTGGCCGGCACGCTCGCCGCCCCGCGTTTCAACACGCTGCTGATCTCTCTGTTCGCCGTTGTCGCGCTCCTGATCACGATAGTCGGCCTTTACGGCCTGATCTCCTGCGCTGTCAGCCAGAGCACGCGCGAGTTCGGCATCCGCATGGCGTTGGGCGCCGAGGCGGGCCACATTCTGCGCCTGATGCTCAAGCAGGGGATGACGCCGGCTTTGACGGGTGTCATGCTGGGAACAGCGGGCGCGATTCCGCTGACGCGCTTGATCGCGGACTTGCTCTACGGCGTAAGTCCGACGGACCCGCTGACGTTCGGCGTGATGGCGTTGTTACTTACCGTCGTCGCTCTGCTGGCCTGCTACATCCCGGCGCGGCGGGCAACCAAAGTCGATCCGTTGGTGGCGCTACGCGACGAGTAGTCGCCGACTTTGAAATCACACGCGGCTTCCGCGTGCTGAGAATACCGGACTACAATAACTCCATGTCCAATGATTCCCGGCCGGCTCTATCCGGCGCGGCTCTTCGTCAGGCGATTCGCGAAGTGGTCGGAAGGTTTCTCGATCCGCAACAATTTTCCGTTTTCATTTTCGGTTCGGAATCGTCAGGGACAGCGGACCGATGTTCCGATATCGACCTGGGCATCCTCGGTCCCGCGCCGGTTCCCGGCGCCGTTATCCAAAGAATACGGGACGAGCTCGAAACTCTGCGGACGCTTCGCGCGTTCGATGTGGTCGACCTAAGTCAGGTTGACGAATCGTTCAAGACAAAGGCGCTTTCGCATGCCGAACAGCTCTAGGGATCTTCTTTTAAAGAAGGCCAACCTGCTGCTTTCGGATTTGAACAAAGCCCTCCGGCGTTTCGATAACGTATTAAAGCAACCTGAAGACGAATTCGTTCGGGACGCGGCAATTCAGCGCTTTGAATTCAGCTTTGAGCTTGCGTGGAAGGCGATACAAGCCGCGGCCAGACTCGAAGGACAAGAATGTTCATCGCCTCGGTCCGCTTTCTCGACGGCATGGCGTAATCGTTGGATCGAAAATGAAGCGGCCTGGCTCGATATGCTCGAAGAAGGAAACAAGACATCGCATACGTACCGCGAAGAGATGGCTAAGGAAGTTTTCAACAATCTTCCCCAACATCTTCCAAATCTGAATCAGCTGCATCAGGCCTTGGTCACGCGCGTTCGAGAAATCGAGTTACAAATGCTTCAATCCCCGCCTTCTTGAGTTTTTTTTATTTCCCACTGATGATCTAGTTTCGCGACACGGCTACGCGGCCGTAAATGTGGAGAACGTTTTCCATTCCGATTTTGCGTCTTAAGTTTTCGGGAAGTTGATTTAGGAGCAGGACCACGGTTTGCCAACGCTGCTCGGAAGTCTGTGGCTCAGGGTAGTGCTGATCGGTTCCAATGATAAAGCGGTCGGGGAAATCCTGATAAAGCTCCAGCCAGTTCGGTTTGATCTTGCCATCGAGGAGGGGATAGTTTTTGCCGGGATTCAACGGATCCGCTTTGATCTCGATGTAGAGATTGGAATGCGCCTTCAGGAGACGGCGGGCAAGATCGGGTGTTCGGTATCCCGTCGCGTCCGCGCCAAAGTGGGCCCAAATGATCTTAACCCTGCGATTGTGGGCAAGCAGACGCTCAAATGCTTTGATGTTTTCGTGGAGCCGGGCCGGATTGGGCGGCGATTTCAGTCCGGACGGCAGCGGCATTTCGGCCGGTACTGCCTCCATGTGAAGGTCGATCGGAACATCGTGCTGCGCGGCAATGTCGGCGAGCAGAAGAAAGAGCGGATGGTCCGCCGGCGCATATTGATAAGGCGTCGTTCCGTCGAAATGTTCTGCTGTCATTTCGCCAAAACCGACAATCCCTTCGCGAAGAAGCTCCTCGGCGCGGTTCCTGAATTTCGTTCGCAGCCCGGAACTCCGATCACCGGAGGCCACCGATTGTTGAATCATGGCATTCAATGTACCGCCGCCGCCAAGTACGGCGAGCTTGCCGGGATACTTCTTTGCCGCCGGCAGGATCACCTCGGCGTCGTAGTGTCCCGGATGATCAAACGTGTCGGGCAGCATCTGAAAAAAAATCTTCGCCGCGTTCTGGCGATCCAAAGCCGCAAGAGCGGAGCGGATTGAGCCATCGATATCCTTCTCATCAAAGTGCGTGTGGGTTTCGATGTACGCGGTTACAGCCGGAACCTGAGCCCGAGCGCCGGAAAGGAACGCGCAACCGATCAGAACAGCTATCGGAAGCAGTTTGCAGCCGGTTTTCATGGTAAGGATTGCTATTATGACCCAGGTAACCCTATGGTTGAGATCTCAATTGCCGGCGACCAACTTCACGTGGAAGTTTGCGGAATGGACAAATTGTGGTCCTTCCGAGGGAAGCTCGACATTCCGCTTCGGCATATTCGCAGTGTTCGTCATGATCCCAATTCTGCGCGTGGTTGGTGGCACGGGATCAAGTTGGTCGGCACTAATCTTCCGGGAGTGATAACGGCTGGAACTTTCATTCAGCATGGCAGCCGGGTGTTTTGGGATGTGCACGATCCCGAAAAAACCATCATTATTGAACTTCACGACGAGCGATATTCGGAATTGATTATCGAAGTTGAAAACCCGCAGTTTACTGTCGAACAGATTCGCGGCGCGACGGGTGTTTGAAGCTCGCGGGAGCCCGCATCGGCTCATTAGGGAAAAGATGTGCTGTATCTTATGCAAGAGAGGCGAATTCGCGCTCATCCTAGCCTGGCTCAGGAGAACAACGGCGTCACGGTTTCAGAGGGATGGGAGTCCGTGACTTTGTCCTTGACGCCGATAAAGAACCAGTCGGAGCCGGCGCTGCCGGTCAACGTGTTTGCGGACTGATCATCGAAGACGGAGGCCGGGGTCAGAGCGGCGATTCCCGAGCTCAGATTCCCGACGCGCTGGGCATAGCTCAGATCCGAACGGTTCCATTGATCCAGAATGTCGCAAAGCGCCAGATGATCGTCGTCGTAAATCGTCGTGCCTCCGATCAGAATGTCGTCGCCGGCGCCGCCGACCAGACGGTCGCTGCCGAACCCGCCGATCATCACATTTCGCCCCTTGCCGCCGTTCAGGTTGTCATCGCCCGCTCCGCCCAGCAGGATGGTCGGTCCGCCTCCTCCCTGCAACCGGTCGTCGCCATCGTTTCCATAGAGGACTGCGGGCAACGTGATGCTGTCGGCTACCTGAATATCGTCATCTCCGCCGAGACCGTACGCAATGATGCGGCCGGTGGGATGAAATATGCCCTGGGACGTGCCATTGATGAGCACTTTGATGTCACCATCGTTGCCCTGTGGCACGAAGCGAATAGTGTCGCGGTCGTTGGTTCCCCCGACAACCAATGCGGTCTCTGTGGAATCGCATGGATCGGTCTGAAGATCGGCGGCCTTGATGGCCAATTGCCTGGTGACCGTCGTTGTTCCGCCGTCGTCGTCGGCGACGGTGACCTTCACGCTATATGTGCCGGAGGCAGTGTAGACATGCTCCGGCGCCAGCGCACCGGCATCCTTGCTCGAGTGACTGGCGATCAACGTGCCGTCGCCGAAATCCCAGCTCACGCGATGTGTGTCTAAGGTGCCGGGATCGGTAAAGCTAGCCGTAAACTGCAGCTCCTGACCGCGAACACCACTTGCCGGCGCATTCAGCAACACAGCCGGCGCGACGTTATTGACCGTCACGGTCAGGGTTCTTGCGTCACTAAGGCCTTGATCATCGATGATCCGGACATCGACTCTGTAGCTGTCGGATGCGGTGCCGGTGGGGTCATCGTCCAAGTATTGATGCGTGATCTGGAAAGTTGTGACACCCCGATCGAGCTGGATCACTTGCGGCGATCCTTCACCCCAGCTGACCTTTAATGTGTGACTTCCGGAGTCGCCGGGATCCGTGAAGCTGCCGGTTAACGTGGCCGACTCGTTTTCCGAGATAACCGGCGTTAGAGACAACTGGGCGAATACAGGAGAGCGGTTCACGGGTGTGACGTTGATGGTCATTGTTTTGGCCGTGGGATCGACATCGATACCACCGTTGGCCGTTCCACCGTCATCCCGGACCTGGAAGGTAAACGTCGCGTAGGCATCACCGCCCGCATCGGGCGCTGGAGTGAACCGGAACCTTCCGGCCTGGATATCGGTGAGAGTGATGAACTGTCCAACCGTCACCGTCGTGCCGTTGTTTGTCAGGCTACCCGCCAGCGGAAGGCTGCTCAGACGGACTGCCAGGAGGTTGTTCGCCGGAGTATCCTGTGGATCGGAGATTGGAAAATCGGCAGCTTTAAAGATGTACGGAGTGTTTGCGAGCGTCGTCACGGTTTTCGAACTGCCCACAGGCGCGTCGTTGACGGAATCGACCCGGATACTGACCGTCGCGATATTCGACAAGTTGTTCGCGGCCTGGCCGTCGCTCACTCGATAGGTGAAGCTGTCTGAACCATTGAAGTTCGCCGCCGGCGTATAAGTAAACCGACCGTTAGCATTCAATGTCAGCGTACCGTGGACGGCGTTCGACACCAGAATCGCCGATAGCGCGTTGTTCTCGACGTCCGTGTCATTGGCCAGCACTCCCGCGCCGGTACTAACGGCGAGTACGGCGTCCTCAAGCACAGAGTAGCTATCGTTGACCGCTACAGGAGCGTCGTTTACCGGATTGACGGTGATGGAAACAGTGGCTTCACTCGACGCCAAACCTTCATTGTCCTTTACCGTATAACGGAAAGTGTCACTACCGAAGTAATCCGCAGCGGGCGTGTAAACTACGGCTCCTGTCGACGGGTTCACACTCAAGGAACCATGTGCAACGGTGGAAGTAATCGTCACGGTCGCCGGATTGACGGTACCGTCAACATCCGTGTCGTTGTTGATGACATTGATTACTACGGAGGTGTCCTCATCCGTCGTCACGCTGTCGTCGGCCGCTACGGGCGCGTCGTTGACCGGCGTGACATTGATGGTGATCGTCTTCGGCGCCGGGTCGAGATCGATACCACCGTTGGCAGTACCGCCACTATCCTGAACCTGGAACGTGAACGTCGCGAAAGCCAGGCCGTTACCATTTGCCGTCGGCGTGTAGGTCAGCTTGCCCGCGTTGATATCCGTAACGGGAATGAACTGGCCTAGGGTAACAGCGACGCCATTGTTCTTCAGGGAGCCCGCACCCGGCAGTGAGGTGATCTTCGCCGCGACCAAAGCGTCGGCGGGTGTGTCGTTCGGATCGGAGAAACCAAAGTCCACAGTCGTGAACGTGTAGGCAGTATCTTCCAGCGTCGTAACTGTCTTGCTCGTTCCCACTGGCGCGTCGTTGATCGGCGTGGCGTTGATGGGGGTTGTCTTGTAGGCCTGGTCGAGATCGACACCACCGTTGGTCGTACCGCCACTATCCTGAACCTGGAACGTGAACG
>CAZPBY010000001.1:0-42059 GCA_964584785.1 uncultured Solibacteraceae bacterium | reverse complement strand
GATCGATACCACCGTTGGCAGTACCGCCACTATCCTGAACCTGGAACGTGAACGTTGAGAATGGTGCTCCGTTGCCGTTCGCGGTTGGCGTGAAAATCAGTTTGCCTGCGTTGATATCCGCAACCGGAATGAACTGGCCCAACGTAACTGCGACGTCATTGTTCTTCAGCGTACCCGTACCCGGCAGCGTGGTGATCTTCACCGCGAGGAAGGCATCGGCTGGTGTGTCGTTCGGATCGGAGAAGCCGAAGTCTGCAGCCGTGAAGGTATAGGCGGTGTCCTCCAGTGTGGTGACGATCTTATTTGCCCCCACCGGCGCGTCGTTGACCGGCGTGACATTGATTGTGATCGTCTTCGGCGCCGGATCGAGATCGATACCACCGTTGGCAGTACCGCCACTATCCTGAACCTGGAACGTGAACGTTGAGAATGGTGCTCCGTTGCCGTTCGCGGTTGGCGTGAAAATCAGTTTGCCTGCGTTGATATCCGCAACCGGAATGAACTGGCCCAACGTCACAGCGACGCCGTTGTTCTTCAGGGAGCCCGCACCCGGCAGCGTTGTGACCTTGACCGCCAACAAAGTGTCGGCGGGTGTGTCGTTCGGATCGGAGAAACCAAAGTCCGCAGTCGTGAATGTGTAGGCCGTATCTTCCAGCGTCGTGACGGTCTTGCTCGTTCCCTGCGGCGCATCATTCACGGAGTTGACCGTGATGTTCACCGTCGCGACATTCGACAGATTATCGGACGACTGCCCGTCGTTGGCTTTGTAGCTGAACGCATCCGGACCGTTGTAGTTGGACGCGGGCGTGTAGGTAAACGAGCCGTTGGCGTTGAGGGCCAGTGTACCGTGCTGTACGCTCGATACCAGGATGGCGCTGATTGTATTCCCGTCCGGATCACTATCGTTCGCCAGCACGCCATGTGTCACGTCAACGTTCAAGTCGCCATCTTCGCTTGTGATGTAAGTATCGTTGCCGGCAACAGGAGCGCGATTCACCGGAGTCTGCTGGGCGAAGAACGCGATCGCATCCAGGCCGGAAACCGTGGGACCAATTACGGCCACCCCTCCGCCAGAAATGTCGAGAACCGCGAGAAGGTTTCCGCCATTTGTATTCAGCGACGCAACCGGGACGCCGGTTTTGGGATCGAAGTCCATCGCGTTGACGCGAGGAAAGCGTTCATCGGCTGGATAGTTCAACTGCACGGACGAAGTCACCAGGCCGGTTGAGGCATCGATGATATCGACATTCTCGTCGTCGGCATGGTATAGCGTGTCGCCCAGAGAGAACGCGAGACCGTTCCCCGAGCCGCCACCGACAAACGCAGATCCGACCAGAGTCGCGTGCCCGGTGTGGATATCCACTGTTGCCAGATCCTCGCGGCCGAGCAGGTAAGCGAACAGCACGCCATCGGAGTTGCGGAACGAAATATCGGTGGCTGTAAAGTCCTGATGGATTGATTTAATCTGCGTCGGCCCAACCTCGGTTCCGGCTCCGGTCGTTGCATTGATTGTAATCAGAACGGACACGCCATCGCTCGGTCGCAGGCCTATGCCGTACAGGATGCCGGTTCGCGGATCAAAATCGATCGCGCTGATCTGGTTGAAGCCCACCGGGCCAATCAGGGCCGCAGCTCCGGTCAGCGGATCTATGGAGTAAAGCTTACTCGGTCCGCCGCCGCTCTGGGTGACGCCATAGAGTGCCGAAAAAGTTCCTGAGGGAAGCACAAACGTCGTCGCGGTGGCAACGTTATCGCCCAGGTTGGGATCGAGGCTGGTCTCCGTGACACTCGCCGAATTCGTCAGGATGGTGCCGCCGACATTCGGAATCACCGAGACACGAGCGGTCATCGTGGCTCGTGGCGAAAGAGTCCCGACATCAAACCGGACCACACCGTTGGCGAACTCAAAGCTTCCCTGGCTGACCGACGCAGAGTCGAAAGTGACCGTGGCCGGCAGCGTATCCGCGAGAACGACGCTCGATGCATCCGATGGTCCGTTGTTGAAGACCGTCAGCGTGTAAGTCAATGGCGAACCCGCTTTGATCAGGGTCTGCGAAGCCGTATCCGTCAGTGTCAGATCCGCCTGCGGAACAGCGAGAACAGAGGCGTCGGCGCTGTTGTTGGCGAGATTCGGATCGAATGTGCTCGAGCTGACCTGAACGGTATTCTTAATTGAACCCGGCGTGTTGGGGCTGGCAAACGCAAGGAGCCTTATCGTCCCACCGGAACCAAGGAACCCGAGGTTCCAGGTCAGCGTGTTCCCCGATTGCGTCCCGCTGACATCGCCGCCAAAGAATGAGAAGGTCAGAGAATCGGGCAGCGTATCGGTAACGATCACCGAGGAGGCCGAAAGCGGCCCGTTATTATTCACCACGATGGTGAATTGCACGATGTTCCCGACCCCGACCGAGCCCGTTATGGGTGTCGATTCCGTGATGGACAGATCCGCGCTCGTGTTGATCGTGGTGTTCGCGCTGGCGCTGTTATTCGTGGTATCGGGGTCGAACTGATCGCTCGAGACCCTCACGGTGTTTGTGTCGACGCCGTCGGTCAGTGGGACGACTTTCACGTGCACGACTACCGAAGACCCGCTGGCGATCGTGCCGAGGTTGCCGAAAACCGTGTTCCCGATCAGATCAAAGGCGCTCTGCGGTGCAGTGGCAGACTGGAATACCACACCGCCAGGCAACGTATCCAGCAGAATCACATGCGTGGCCGGATCCGGACCATTGTTGGTAACCGTAATCGTATAGGTCAGCAGTTGTCCCGCAAAAATCGGGTCGGGATCATCGGTTTTCGTCACCGACAGATTGGCGGTCGCGCCCGCGCTCGTGTTCGGCTGCCGTCCCGAGAATTCCGACGTATTGCCGGCGGGATCGGTTGCAGTGGCCGTGATGATATCCGTCAACGGCACTGCTACGTTAAAGTTCGCCGTAAACGACGCGTTGCCGCTCGCATCGGTATTCACGCTTAAAGCGCCGATGAAGCGAGCGCCTTCGCCAAAACCTGAGGAATCAAAGGCCGCGTTGTCAAAGAACTCGAGCCGGTATGTGGCGTTGGGCGCGCTGTTGAGCGTGCCGTTGATGACGATGCTGCCGCCGTTATTGGTGACGGATGTCAGCACCGGGAAATTCTGCAGATTATTGTCACCACCGTCGAAATCGCCGACATCGTTGAGCGTGGGGCCGTTGCCCTTCAGGTCAATGCCGAGCTTGCCGTTGGAGTAGATCGAGTTGCCGAGGATCGCAATTCCGGTTCCGGCAGTTGCCGTGCCGCCGTTCAGGTTCACACCATTTCCGCCATTGAACGCGATCACGTTTCCGGCGCCGGCCGCAGTGCCGCCGATGGTGCTGTTCAGAGCGCCAACGGCGGCGCTATTTCCATTGAAGTCCGGAAGGACCGCAATTCCATCCCCGAGATTCGGGAGCGGGCTAACGCCGTCAGCCTGCGTGCCGATAAAGTTGCCTTGAATGAGATTCCCGCTGGAAGGACGATTACCGCCGAACCGAGGATCCGCAAAAACTCCGGACATCGAAATACCGTTTCCGCCATTGCCGGAGACAATGTTGGCCGAGCCAGGCGTCAGGCCTCCGATCGTATTGCCGGAACTGTAGATTTGGAGCCCATCTCCCGGATTGCCCAACGCCGATAGGCCGTCGCTGGCGACACCGATGTAATTCCCCTGAACGATGTGGCTGCCCGCCGTTGAAGAAGTGTTCACATCTGCGCCGAGGAAGATCGTTGCGCCAATGACATTGCCCGCGCCCGCAACTGTTCCACCAATGATGCTCCCAACATCGTTGGTAAAGATGCCGCCGGCGCCTAGTCTCACTCGACCGGTAACGTCCGTGTCGATGTAGTTGCCCTCGACGACGTTGTTCGTCGGAGTGCCCGGGACAGCGCTCCCGTTCAAGATCACCTGGTTGACAACGTTCCGCGCTCCAGCCGTGAGCCCGCCGATGACGTTATTGCCCGAACCGCTGACGATGATTCCCTGTGAGCCGAGAGCGATCGTTCCCGTCCTGTCGGTCCCGATGAAATTTCCCTCGATCAGATTTCCTGAAGCCGCGTAAAACTGGACCTTATTCGGAATGATCGCCGGTCCATTACCTCCGCTGATCCCGATAATGCTCCCGTTGCCGGCGATGACGTTTCTCGTATCGGGCGTAGTGCCGCCGATCACGTTGTTGGACGAAGCGAAGATAGTGACAAAAGTATTGGTGCCAGTGGCGGTCGTACCCGCGGGATCCACTCCGATGAAATTGCCTTCGATCTTGTTTCCGCCGTTTTCGGCGATGAAAATAGTCGGGAAACCGTTGAACACCAGACCGCGAATAGTCGAATCACCCGCGCGGATATCGAGTCCCGTGAAAGTATTCTGCAAATTGCCCTGGAGTTGGATGAGAAGCACGGCATTATCGCCGTCCGCCAGCGTGTTCGGACTGGCGCCGGGCTGGGAATAGCCATCGATTGTCACCGGATCGCTGATCGGCGGCAGGTCCCGCTGAAAGAAGATCGTCTGGACGCCGCTTCCGGGAATGTTGAAAAGAATCGTGTCGTGTCCCGGATGGTTGTTGGCGGCGAGAATCGCCTCACGCAGCGTGGTGTCATTGGCGTCGGCTATGCCATCGTCGTGATCGTCCGCCTTGTTGACGACGAAGACGCTTCCAGGCGTATCGCCGATTCGGATGCGTTGAGAAAACTCGGATGTGTCACCCGCTGAATTGGTCGCCGTTGCCGTGATGAAATAGCCATCGGGCACGGAGACCGGCAGCAGCGCGTTAAAGCTGGCGTGGCCGGTCGCATCGGTTGTCGTCGGCATCGTGCCGATATAGGTCTGCCCTTCTCCGTAGCCCGACGGATCCATCGCAAAGCTGCTGTAGAAATCGATCTGGAATGTTCTGTTGGGCGTACTGGTCAATCGGCCCTGAATAACGGTGCTTCCGTTCGAACTGATCGCCGAGGACAGCACCGGAAAGTTCTGAAGATGGTTCGGGCCGACGGCCAGATCGGTGTTGTCATTGCGCGTTACTCCCGAGACATAGGATGAATAGATGTCGCCGATGAGATCGATACCCAGAAGGCCGTTCGCAAAAATCGAATTGCCGCGGATGGTATTGCTTTCGGGCTCGGTCGGAAGGTTCGTCGTCGTATCAAATCCCGCGTCCATGACGATTCCTTCCTGCCCGTTAGACGCGATGACATTTCCGGCCCCCGGCTCGATACCACCGATCTGTGTGCCCTTGACGTTGCCGTAAATGTTGACACCGCGACTATCGTTTCCAAGTGGGACGGAGTTGAAAATTCCGACACCGATGAGATTCCCCAGGATCCGGTTATACAGGCTCGAGGTGAAGCTGTAGTCAACGGCTCCGCTGAAAAATGGCTGGCCGGAAATGTTGACTGTGCCGAAGATCACGTTCTTTTCCCCGGCCGCCGTCCCACCGATCAGGTTATACGACGATCGCCCGATGTCGACGCCGTAGCCGCTGCTGAACGCCCCCAGTTTGCTGATCCCGTTCGCGCGCACGCCGATGTAATTGCCCTGAACGCGATTGTTATTCGCCCCGCTGACCAGACCCACTCCCCAAACGATGTTCCGGGCATCGGGAGTACTTCCGCCGATCGTGTTGTTACTGGAATCGGCCACAAGAATGGTCGAGTTCGAACGAACCAGATTTCCCGTCGGATCAACGCCGATGATGTTTCCTTCGATCAAATTGTAGCCGCCGCCCTCCACAGCGATCCCATACGGCATTTGATTGATGACGAGACCGCGGATCGTGCTATTGCCGCCGGAAAGCGTTAGCCCTGTAGGGATACTACTGGATGGATTGATCGTGATCTCAATCAGCAGCACGCCATCAAAGCCGTTGGTCTGGGAATTCGGCTTTGCTCCGGGCTGTGTGTAACCATCGATCGTCACCGGATCGCTGATCGGCGGGAGAGCGGAGAGCAGCGTGATCGTGTGGACACCGCTTCCAGGAATATTGAAGTTGATCGTGTCCGGCCCCGGATGGTTATTGGCCGCCAGAATCGCCTCACGCAGCGTGGTGTCCTGCGCGTCGGCCACGCCGTCATCATGATCGTCCGTCGTGTTCACGGTGTAGACGTTTCCGAGCGTCTGGTTCACCGTCAATCGCTGGGAGAATTCCGACGTATTGTTTCCCGGGTCCGTGGCGGTCGCGGTGATGAAGTGCACGTTCGGAATATTCACCGGCAGTGTCATCGAGAACTCGGCATGGCCCAGGACATCGCTTGTTACGGACGTGGTTCCGATATAGGTCTGCCCTTCGCCGTATCCCGTGGGATTACTAACGTCATTCGCGAAGAGATCGATTTGATACGTCGTTTTGGGAGTGCTGTCCAGCCGGCCCGTAATGGTGATCTGGCCGTTCGCCAGCACAGCTGACGACAAGGCCGGGTAGTTCTGTCCCCGGTTGGCGCCGGCAAGAAGAAGGGTCGAATTGTCGGCGAAACGGATCAGCAAATTGCCGGTGTCCGCATCCAGGGGATCGTTAACGGCGAGCTGACTCGAAAACGTTCCCACTGGATTCTGATTCGACAATGCAATTCCGACGAAGCTGTGGAGTGGGTCCTGATGTGAACTGTTGGCGAAAATCGAATTGCCCCGGATGGAATTGCCATAGCCTGCACTAACGGCGACTCCGACATTGAAGTTATAGGCGATGATGTTGCCTTCTCCAGCCCCGATACCTCCAATCGTGTTGCCCGCCGTTGTTCCGGTACGGAATTCGCCAGTGTTGATAACGATACCTGTGAAGTTACCGAGGGGGCTCTGACCGTCCGCAGCGACGCCGATGTAATTGCCGAGAATCTTATTGCCTCGCGACTGTAAGGCCTCGCCAGTTCTCGGATCACTATCGCCAGTTCTCGGATCACTGAAGATGAATATGCCCGTGCCGTTGCCGGAGATGACATTCCGCAACTCCGGCGAAGACCCGCCAATCACATTATTGGAGGAGTGGCCGGAGTTAAAGCTGTTATTCCCGATCGCTATCCCACCCCCGTTCGTGATGTCGACCATGCCGGTCGTATCCGGACCGATGAAGTTGCCGGCAATCAGATTTCCGCCGTTGCCGTCGATCAGGATCGCTGTTCCCGAATTTCGATTGAACGTCAGCCCGCGCACGATGCTGTTGCCTGCCGTAATCTGAATTTCAGCGTCGCTGAGACTGCTGCCGTCCAGCTCGATCGTCAGAACTGCGTTGTCTCCAAACACCAACGTGTTTGGGGCGGCGCCGGGCTGTGAGTAACCGTCAATCGTCACGGGGCTCGTTATGGTCGGAAACGGGAACGCCGGCCGGATCGTGTGAACTCCCGCGCCCGGAATGTTGAATGTGATGAAGTCCGTGCCGGCATGCGCGTTTGCATCAAGGATGGCCTGCCGCAACGAACCGGCGCCGCTGTCATTCGTATTGGTCACCACAAAGGTGGAAGCGTTGACGGTCTCATCGTCAATAATTCTCACGGTCGCGGTGGAAGGACTCGCCACTTGCGTGCCCGAGTTGGGATTACTGAGGACGACCTGGAGTGTTTTGATTCCCTCTCCCAGTTGGTCGTCAATCACGGTGACGGTGAATGTTTTGCTGCTATCGCCTCCGGCGAATTGGATCGTACCGTTTGCCGGTACGTAGTCCGCGCCAGCCTTCGCCGTGCCATCGACGGTAGCGAAAGTCACAGAACCAGCCGCGGCGAGCGTGCCCAGGCGGTCGACCTGAATTGTTGCCGTCCCGCCATTTTCGTTGACGTCATACGACACGGCATGGAACGCAAAGGCGGGGGGCTCATCGTCGAGGATTTCAACCTGAGCGGTCTTTGCAGCGCCCAGAACCGCCCCGCCTGCGGGATTGCTCAGCGTCAGGTTCAGAGTCTCGGTGGTTTCGGCAATGGCATCGTTTGCGATCGAAATGGTGAAGCGCTTAACGGTTTCGCCATCGTTAAAGGTCAGCGTGCCTGACGCCGGAGTGTAGTCGGAACCTGCGACTGCACTGCCGTTCGAGGTGGCGTAGTTCACCGACACAGTCCCATCCGACCCGTTGGTGCGCGTCACGGTAACGGTCGCCGTGGCCCCGGCTTCTCCGATCACATAGACGGGATCGCTGAACTGCAACACGCCGGCCTCGACGTCTTTGATAATGACAAGGGCGTTGCTGATGGACCCAAGACCGGTGCTTCCGCTGGGATTGCTGAGCAGAACGTTGAAAGCCTCGGTCCCTTCGACGATCGCATCGTCGAGGATTGTAACCGTGAACGTCTTGCTGGATTCGCCGTTGGCGAAGTTCAGAGTTCCCGATGTGGCGGTGTAATCTTGCCCAGCCTTCGCATTGAGATCCTGCGTCGCAAAATGCACCGATGCCGCACCATTGGTCCCGCCCGTTCGATTAACCGTAACCGTCAAGGTGTGATCGGTCTCATTCACAAGATACGCAGGATTGCTGAACTGGAAATTCCCATGGCCGTCGTCGTCGAAAATCTTGATGTCGGCCGAAGTGCGAGGGCCTCCGATATTCGCGCCTCCGGTCGGATGACTCAAACTCACGTGGAACGTCTCGGTACTCTCGCTCGAGGCATCATTCAGAATGGGGATATCGAAACTCTTCAGATACTCCCCATTTGCGAAAGTAAGCGTCCCACTCGTCGCGGTGTAATCGGAACCGGACAGGGCGGTGCCATCGGATGTGGAGTAGTCCACCGAGACAGCCCCGACAGTCCCGCCCGCGCGTGTGACAACCACAGTGGCAAATCCGGCGGACTCATCGACCTGAAAACTGTTGGTCTGACTGAATTGGAAGAAGCCGGGCTCGTCGCCGAGCGAATCCAGCATTTCCTCCGTTTGCACGGTGATGTGATCGAGCGCGAACTCCGTGCCGTGCTTCCCCTCCTGGAATTGCGGCAACTCTCGGAAATAAAATCGCAAATGCGACCAGTCTTCTGAACCGTGCAACACCTGCCCGAGACCAGTGTTCGTCTGAATGGAATTCAGATCCGCAGCCACCGGGAGGAGGTCGATGTTCCCATTTAAATTCCAGTCCACAGGGCCGGATTCAGGAACGATGCGGAAATTGCCATCGACTTCCGGCCCCGTCAAAACCCAGTCGCCTTTATCCCCACCGATCCCGAACAGTTCATCGAGCGAAGATTCAGCAAGGTCGTTAAAGGCGTAATTGGAATAGGTAAGGTGGAACGTGGTGTCGGTCGCGTGCCAGCCGTTGCCGTTGCGATCGACTTCGGTATAGGGCTCAAAAGGATCCTTGATGCCGTTGCCGTTAATGTCCCAGAAATCCTGGATACCGTTCTGGTTGGAGTCCTCGTCCATCCATGGAGCGGGATCGCTCCATAGATAATTCATGATGCTGTGGTAGTTGGGTTTGTAATTCTCGATATCCGGCCGGTCGCCCGCGTGAAACAGGCCCAGGCTGTGGCCAAGCTCGTGCATGAACGCGGCTTCCTGGTCCAGTGTCTCGCCACCGCGATTGCCGCTCGGGTTACCGTCTCCATCAACGGCGGAGAGCCTGAACCGCGTGCCCGTTGCAAGCAGGATGTCGTTGCCTCCGAAGCCTTGCCCGTCATGCTGCGCGAGTTCGGAAATGCCGCCGGCACTTGTTAAACCGAAGCTGTCCGCAAACAAAGCGTAGCGGTAAACCAGAGCTTTCGCAGCCAACGCGCTCGGATTACCATGTTCAGCCACTGTACCGAAATGAAGGCTCTTGACCGCGTCAAATTCCGGCCAAAAGCCTGGAGTCTGGTCGGTCAGAAAGAACGGAAACAGCGGCAGGTTTTTCTCATCCAGGATCGCGTGCAAGGTGATGCCCGGCTTTCCATCCGGGTTGTTCACGGATAAGGCAGGAGCAGCCGCAAAGGCAGCTTCGACGGCAGGCAATACGTTCGGATCCGGCACGCGGCCGATCATGGCATCGACCTCGATGTACAGATCCTTGTGTTCCGGATTTGCGCCGGGCAGCTCCAGATCTGGAATTCCGTCTTCATCGATGTCGATGGCGCCACTGATAACGCCGTCTCCATTCACGTCGATGTTGTGTTTGTTGCTGATTGCCGGATCTTCCCAGGCGTCGGCGATCCCATCCGCATCCGAGTCCACCATTGAAAACTCGGAAGTGTTGCCCTTAGCGTCGGTCGCCGTAGCGGATATAAGTCCAACGGAAAGTGGGAACGTCTCTGAAAATTCAACAAAGCCGTCACTATCGGTCGTCACAACCGTTGATGTCAGAAACGTCTTCCCCTCTCCATAGCCGGAAGGATCCGGCGTGTCATTACTGAAAAATTCGACTTTAAATAACGAACGTGGCGTGCTGCGGAGGTCCCACGTGACGGTCTTCGTGGCTGTGAATTGGATGAAAACCACGACGGGGTAGTTTTGCAGATTGTTCGCGCCGAGGTCGTCGTCTCCAAGATCATTGGCAGTGAACGAGTCGTTGCCGAGATCGATTCCACGTCCGGTATTGTCGAAAATGGAATTGTGCGAAATCAGATTGCTCGTGCCGGACGCCACCTCCACGCCATGGGCTTTCTGCCGGATTTCGCTTCCGTTGTGCGCAATGATGTTGCCGGCTCCGGCTTCATCGCCGCCGATGAAGTTGTCATGCGAGTTTTCAATGAAGATGCCGCCCAATTCATTGCCGACAGCGGTGATGCCATCGGCACCGACTCCAATATAATTTCCCTGCACGCGATTTTGTTCGCTCTGGATTTCGACCGGCTGGGGACTGGCAGTGATCTCCACTCCGTAACGAAGATTGCCCGAAATAACATTGCGTGCGCCCGCTGTCAGGCCGCCGACGGTGTTTTCGTCGGATTTGAGAATGAGAATCCCATCCAACTGGTTGGGTATCACAGAATTACCCGTGACATCCGTGCCCACATAATTGCCCTGCACTACGGCGTGGGTCCTGCCATCGTCAACAAAGAAGCTGAATGAAAGCTCGATACCGTTTTTTTCGTTGCCTGAAACCAGATTCCCGGATCCGGCGTCCAGACCGCCGACGGTGGCAAACGCGTCATTAACGGAAACTCCGTTCCCGAAGTTTGGCCTGGGCAGCGTTCCAGTAATATCGGTGCCGATGAAATTCCCCAGTACCACATTGTCTTTGCCGCCGATAAAGGAAACTCCGTCGCCGATGTTTCCGGAAATAACATTGCGCTCGGAAACTGTCTTCCCGCCGATCGTGTTTTTGTCCGCGTCAAAAACGGACACCGCTCCGACATTTTCTATTGCGGTGACACCGGATGCATCCAAACCGATGATGTTTCCACGGACGCGGTTCGATTCGGTGGGGCCGACGTTAAATGAATCATGCAAGGAATCGCGTGACTCAATAGTTACGGCAGTGCCTTTGTTGCCGGAAATCACATTTCCCGGCGCTACGCCTGGCTTCGTTGTCAGCCCGCCGATGTCGTTATCGGATGCGCCAAGAACGTGGACGCCGTATACCTGATTCGGTATTGCCGCATTGCCGGACGCATTCGTACCAATGAAATTTCCCCAGACTTTATTTTGGAAGGCTCCAAAGGAAATGATGACGCCGGCCTGAGAATTACCCGAAATCACATTGCGGGCGGCGGCCGAATCGCCGCCGATGATGTTTCCGGAGGCGGACGCCAAAACGCCCACGCCGCTCGCCTTATTACCTAACGCGTACCTACCCTCCAGATCGGTGCCGATGTGATTTCCAACAACGATGTTCCCGATGGACGCTTTACCCTTAATCAGAACGCCGTAGAGCGCATTCCCGGAAATCACATTGCGTCCGCCTGTCGTCGTATCTCCAATGACATTTCCGGAAGGAAGCAGGAAGGCGCCTGCGTCGACAATGGAGACGCCGTTGCCTTTGTTGCCGAGCGGGAATGACGCGGTGCCCGTCCCCTCGCCGTCATCGTCAGTGCCGATATAGTTACCGAGAACGTGATTGTTGATCGCGCCCGTACCGGTAATGCTCACGCCATCGCCGCCGTTCGCTGAAATGACATTGTTCGGAAAAATCAGATGCGCTGCATCGACAACTCCGCCGACCGTGGTGTTCGGCGAACCGATGATGGCGACGCCGTCTCCGGCGTTGCCCCGAGGTAAATTGAAAATGCTGATGCCGATGTAGTTGCCCTGGATGATCGTGCCCGTCGCGCCGTCGGCTATACGAACGCCGTCGCGGCCATTCCCGTAAATGTAGTTGTGTGCGAAGGCGAGTTCTCCTCCGATGCGCGTATCGGATGGGGCGCCGGTAACCGGCGGTTCCGTCGCCGGCCCAGGTATGGACAAAAACACCGAATTCCCATACGCGCCAACGAACACGCCGTCATGGCCGTTGCCTAGAGCTTTTTCGCGCGCAAGATCGGTGCCGATGGCGTTTTGAAAAATACCCGTTGCTTTCGCGCCATTACCGACGATGTTGATTCCGTCATTCGCATTTCCCGCAATCACATTTCCGGCCAACGCTTCCAAACCGCCGATCAGCGTGTTCGGCGCATCCAGAACACTGATACCGTCGAGACCGTTTGCTAAAACCCCCTCGCCGTCCTTCGTTGTGCCGATGAAGTTGTTCTGGATGAGATTGCCGGTGCCGCGAAGGACGAGCACTCCGGAAAACTTATTTCCGGAGATGACGTTTCCCTTATTGGTAAGCGGAGCGCCGATAAAGTTACCCGACGCGTAGTCCGTCCGCCCGGCGAGGGCACTGATGAGTACACCGTGAATACCATTCGGAAGAACTCCATCGCCGTTGAGATTGGTGCCGATGAAATTACCGAGGACATGATTTCCGGTGGACGCCCCATCAAGAATCGCAACGCCGTTTCCGGAATTACCCGAAATCACATTACGCTCGCCTGGTTCGTAGAGGCGGCCGCCGATCGTGTTGTTGGCGGAGTCCAGTATCTTAATCCCATCACCTTGATTGGCGAAAATGCCACTGCCTGACGGGTCAGTACCCACGAAATTGCCGATGATCGTGTTCCCACCGCCGTTGCGGATGAGAATGCCGTCACCCGGAGCACCGCCGATGATCAAACCCTTGACCGTACTGTTTCCGCCGACAATCTCCAGACCGGCAGCTGGGCGTCCGATCTTATTGGCTCCTCCGGCGCTTGCATCGATTTCGACGATCGGCATCTGTGTCGCCGGGTCCCAACCCGGTTGGCGGGTGCCGTCGATAAACAGGGCATCGGTGATAAACGGTAAGCCGCCCTGGGGCGCGAAAATCTTCCGCACGCCGTCGCCCGGCAACGCGAATATGATGCTATCGAGGCTGAACGCAGTAGGATTCCCAACGACGAGGCCGTGATCCCGCCAGTCCTGGCTCACGGCAAGTTCTCCGTTTGCGATGCGAATGGCATCCGCCAGTGACAGCTTTCCTTCCCCGCTCACGGTCGGGCTGTTCACCGTGATTGTCGCGCCGGGAGGCGGGACCGCCGGCGTCCCGTCGGCGACTGCCGCAAATCCTGCCGTCTCGCCATCCGCGTGTTCGTAGCCGAGCAGGTGACCGGATTCATGCGCAATAACCGCGGCAAGCGCCGATGCGTATGCGTCGACACTCATACCGTGCTCGAAAATCCCGTCGTTGAACACGAACGCGTCATCGCTTCGGTCCTGATTCCCAACGTCGACCTTTTCGGCGAGCCCCTTGAAGGAACCGAACTCGGAAAACGCGCTGTCGTCGCCACCCACATAGACGGTCGAATAGTTCGTGTTCCCGTCAGGGCGCGTCGCGGTGAACGTGACGCCGGAAGCGGAGAACTGCGCATTCAAAGAAGTGATGATGGAACTGATGAATGCGTTTCGATCCGTTTCAAGTCCCGCCGGCAGTTGAAAAGGCTTCACGTCAATGTTGGCGACGCGAACCGGACCGTCATAGGTAACTCCGGAAGCACCGGCGAAATTCAGGTAGAACGTCTGTCCTGAACTCGCTGCGGCAGCGCCACTGAAGTCGATCGCAAACGCGTTGGCTTCCAGCTGCTGAACGATTGCGGGAATTGCGGGACTCGGCGCATCCGGAGGCGTTACGGCGAGAACATCCCCGCTCAGGAGGCACCGATCTTCGAGAGTTTCAAGGCGGAACAGCGATGGCCTTGTCCGCACACGTGCGTGCCGCTTCCGTACAGCATCGATGAGCCGATTCCAAAGGGCCACCGCAAAGATCATAGAAATTGTCAAAGCCGCGGGGTTGTAAACAAGGATGCCAAACAGAGAGGTCTGACGCGGAACGAAAACCAGAATGCCGCGAGACGAATTCTTCGAACGCGGCGTTAGCTGGACCCGAAAATCAAATCTGCACGACTCTGCCTTCCTAGCTCTTGTGCCTCACGGACGCGCCGGAGTATATAACCGGATGGAAAGTCGATTCAAGCTTGCTCTTCAAGACAAGTTGCGTCTCCGTGGAAACTCGATGACCGCCCCGAAAGGTTTCAGGACTCGATAGGCGATCATTTTGTTCCACGATATTTGCTCCCGGCAAATAGCGTTGCCTTTCGTCAACGTTCTGCGGCGCTTCTGTTAAGCTTCGCGGTGGATGGAAAAGGCTTTTGCGTACGGGAGCAGATCTACGGCGTCAGTGAAGAGATCTTCGTCGCGTGCAATAAATCGGATGCGCGGCGAATAAAACTCCCTCCTGCAAATTGAAGACCGTGTCCGGCGCGAGGAAAATCCTGTCGATGTGAAAGAAAGACGTCGCGGTCGGGGAGGCCGGTTTCCGCGTCATTCAGAATATCTTTTGCGTCGTCCACAAAATCGGCGGTGCCTCTCAAAAAAACCTCTCGCCCGCCGTCTCGGCAACTGGCTTAACCCACGCCACTTGCGGTCGAGTGAAAAAATCTTTCCGGCGATCGAAATAATCTTCTTCGTCCGGAATATGTTTGACGCCGTCGTGGAATTGATCTTCGGAGTCACGAATCAGGCTTCTTTCCCTGCGGAAAAAACCGGGCGGGCGATCGAAAAAGTCATCGGCGCCGCGTCGAGAACGATTTCCCGAATGCAAAAGGTCGGGCGAGGAGCCGAGCCTTCAAAGAATCTCGCTGTTGAAGAACTCCCCGAGGAGGTCATCGTCGGATCGGCTTTGCACAAAAAGGGTGCTAACTGGGGTACTACGTCTGCTGTAGCGGCGGTCTGTAACGGACTGAGTTGTTGCCTCGGCAAGTTGCTTCACCTGGGGATAACGCGTTCGCCCAACAAATCGACGTTGTCTTACGCCAATGAAAAACGGCCGGCGGCGCTGTTCGAAGCTCTCTTCTGGACGGCGCTGCACCATTCGGGCGGCGTTGCGGCTGAAGTATTCAGCCTCAGAGTTCAAGAGAGTGGTCAGTTCAGGCGTTGACGCCGGGAGGGTTCGTAAGGCTCTGACTAACTTCAATCTTGCCAGCATCCAGCTTTTTCTGAAGCTGTTTCACCCATCGTTGCGTTGAAAGCAATCCGTGGCGAAAAGCTTCCCGCCAAGATCCCACAGGTGCTGACGGGCATGGCAGAGATCGACAATCTGAATCGCGCCCGGAAAGTGTTCGGCGACGATATTCCAAATCCAGGGGGCGCCATCGGCGATGACCACTTTCTCTCTGGCGCGGTTCCAACCGCGACGAACCGCTTCAGCATAGGGCCGCCTACCGAAGAGAGCCGCTGTCTCGATTGCCCCCGTGTATGTGGTGGAGTCATCATCGCGAACCGGTCGGCCTTGATCGTCCGTTGTGGTTTGCGTAAATACACAGCCCAGCTTGACCTCGCGGATTCTCCTTCAATCTTGCCGATCCGGTCTTCGGTTTCCGACTTCACGACGGGGATGCCTGTCCCATCCATTTCAACGTAAATCAACGGAATGTCGGGGATTTCAACTTCCGCCAGATTCAACTGGATCGCCTGTTGTATCTCGGTCTCCTGGCGGCGAGCCATGTCTGCGCCAATCGATTCGGCGTGTCGCTCAACCGTCTTGCTGGTCAGTTCTAATCCGGTCAGTTCCTGAATCTGTAATCGTCTGTGCTCAAAGGAACTCTCACTGCCGACTAGTGGCTCGTACCATTGATTTCGGGAACCAGAGATGTCCCTAGCTACATTCATCATGAGGCATGAACAATTCAGCCTTCACCTTGAATACTCCAGAGAGAGAAGAACTGACAGCGCGTCTTCGTTCACGAACGCTACCGTCTGAAGACGTGCGGCGGGCACGATTGATGTTGATGTTGGCGGATGGCAATTCATACACGATCATCCAACAGGCGCTGGGATGTAATCGCAGCTATATCAGCCAGTGGAAAGAACGATTCGAACAGGATGGTCTGGCTGGATTGTATTCTCGGCATAAAGGCAGCAAGCCTTCGAAGAAGGCGATGAAATTGAAAGTGAGGATCCTGGCCCGGGTTCAGCAGAAACCATCGGACGGTTCAACCCACTGGAGTGTGAGAAAACTTGCGGCGGAAGTCGGGACGAATCCGATGCGAGTTTCGCGAGTCCTGAGACGTGCTCGGCTGAAGCCGCAGCGGATCGAACGCTATATCGCATCCAACGACCCGGAATTTGAAACAAAAGCGGCCGATATTATTGGACTGTATATGAATCCGCCGCAGCATGCCGCCGTGTTTTGCGTCGATGAGAAGACCGCGATTCAAGCATTGGACCGATTGGACCCGGTACTCCCACTCTCACCGGGCCGTGCCGAGCGTCACGGCTTCGAGTACTACCGGCACGGGACATTGTCCTTATACGCAGCCTTGAACACCGAGACCGGTGAAGTTCTCGGCAAGACCGCAGAACGCCACACGAGTGAAGAATTCGTCGCATTTCTGGCGCAGATCGTCGCACACCAGCCGGCAGACCGCGAAATCCATATCATCGCCGACAACCTTTCCGCTCATAAGACGAAACGCGTTGACAGTTTTCTAGACGAACACAAGAACGTGACGATGCACTACACGCCCACCTATTCGTCTTGGTTGAACCAAGTTGAACTCTGGTTTAACAAGGTCGAACGGGACATGATTGCGCGAGGTGTGTTCACATCCACACCAGACCTAAGCCGAAAGCTTATGCGCTACATTCGAGAAGGAAACAAAATCCCAAGCCCATCAAATGGAGCTACTCAGATGTCCGCCGCAGGATTCACATTAGTCCCGAAATCACTGGTACGCGCCACTAGAGCGATCATGCGCCGAACGCCGGGTGAACATTCCGTACCTTGTATATCCAATTCAATGTCGAGTGGACTTTGGCCTTTGTGGCAGTGATGGCAAAGGTAATAGGCCCGTTGAATATAGACGCTCCCACTACGGTTAGAATTTGTTTGGGCCGCATTTCATGAAAGCGAGCACGCCGGCCGCAACCGCAAGCAACTTCTTGAACGACCTGTTCTTGCGTCTTCTGCAACAACTCCTTCAAAACGGCTGTACCGGCGCGGTGCATCGTGGCACGGGTCGCCATCTCTACCGCTTCTAAATCCAACTTTCCGGCTTTACGTAAATCCGCCAGTATCACCCGCAGCAACTGTTCTAACTCTTGGGCAACCTCGCTTTGGATGCTTTCTGCCGTTTTTTTCCTCGGCTCGCCTCCAATCGACACCCCGCAACCGACAAATCGCCGTGTTGACTTCTACGAACTCGCGGCTCAATTGCTGAAACTTTCTATATTCCGCAATTTCATCTTCAGTCTTCGCTATCGCATCACCCGTCAGACTCTCCGAATAGGTTTTCCCTTAATTTTGTAGGTCAATCGCCAATGCGGACCGTGCCCCGGATGCTGCTCCTCTAAACAGCAGCAGTTCGCTTTCCCGCATTTCTTTCGGATTGCCGTTACCGACCGGGACGAAAGTCGCCCAATTCGTCTATTTTGCCGAACCGGTTGCTTTCGGCGGTGCTCCAAACTCTGAATCGAATCTGTCATCCGGCTGGCCTCCTCTGGTACGTATATAATACGCACCAGAAGAAATATCGGCCGCTACTTTTCAGTGTCGCTTACAGTTTTGTCGCACACCCGATTTGAAGTTCAACTTTCCTTACTGACTGTATCCCGTCATTAAGCACTGCCTAAATATCCATCAGCCACTCGACTTCCTGATGTGGTTCAATGGCGATACTGTCCGAACCTACAAATGCAAACTCGGATTGCGCGACCGGGTCCACGGCTTTTTGCCAGTCGCTCTCGCCCTTCGAATCGGTCTGCCAATCGATCAAGCCCAACGGGCTTTCGCCTAGCGGGCTCGTCTGAACAGCGGGTGAAGTGAAGGTCAGATTTGCAAGACCCGGATCGTTGCTCTTGACGGTCACGGTTTTGAATGATGTCGTGCCCGTGCGGCTCAACAACCCAGAGTTTCCGTCGGTTACTAACGCGTTGTAGACGTAGCTTGTCACTGTAGAACCGTTGAGCAACACATTGACTGTCGAATTTGTCAGCGTTATTTCCAGCGTGTAATCGGTTCCATTAACGAGGCTGGCTTTATTGACGACGGCGTCCGTGAACCACCCTTTTGACGTAACGTGTCCTAATGTGATGACGCCCGCCTTTATCGTCACGAACTTGAAGTTATTGACCGCGTAGTGATCGTAGACGAGGCCGCCCTCACCCGATGTGTTGAAGGTTGCGGAAAGGTCGATCAGATACGCCGGTGAAACAACAAATGAAACCAAATCCACGGCCGGCGTCGTAGTTCCCGGAGCTCCCGCATATCGGCCACCAGAGAGAGTCCACGTTCCGGCCTCAGGCGGATTGAGGAGGGACGTTGTGCCCGAGCTGAAATTCACGGTTTGATTGAAGGTGATCGTCGGTGCGAGCCGCTGGACAACGACGTTATCGAGCTGTGCTACCGAATTATTTGCGCCAAGGCCGACCATGCCGTCGTTAATGTTATGGCTAATGCCGTAAACATCGACCCGCGGTGCGAAGGCGAAACTCAACGAGATCTTGTTGTTGACAATCAAAGTAACGGCTGTGCCATTCACCGAAAGGAACAAGTTGTAGTCGGTCCCTGGAGTAAGGCTACCGGGGAACGGAGCCTGCTTATCAACAATCCAGCCTGTAGCATTCCGGTGTCCGATCTCCAGCTGATTTGTTGCAACGTCGATGCCAGCGAACTTGAAGTCCGTCGAACTGTAGTAGTCAAAGACCAGATACGCGTTGGCTTTGAGGCCTGCCGTCGGCTTTACCGCATTGACCGTTGCAAGCATCTCAAAATAGCTTGGTACGAAGGCATTGACGTCGAACACGCTCAACCCGTCGCCGCCCGCGACGGCCGGACCGACCTGATAACGCCCATTCACGACGGCCCAGTTGCCGGTATCGGCATAGAAATTGGATGCCGGGTTGACGGGATCATCGAATGAAGCGGTCCGCAGTACATCACGCTGCCCGCCAGGAATATTGCCGGCCTGCGGGTCCGAAGGGGCGCCTGTTTGAGCTTGCCATGCAGAGTCCTTTTGCAGGACTAAACCCATCTCGGCAGCCGGTTCACCGTTACGTAAAGGATCCGATCCCGTCTTCGTCGGCCGGCTTTGATCGGCGCCGTCTCCCTTGGAGAGCGCGTAGAGAAACTCCTGAAGGAAAGGCTGAAGTGTTCTGCTGACGGACGCTTCGCCGAACGGTGCGTAAGGAACGAGGTATGTGTTGTATTCGCCGACCCAGTCGATCAGCCGATCACCTCCGGTGTTGGCGATCAGCACGTCGCGTCCAGCACCGCCGTAAGCGCGGTCTTCAAAATACGGCTGGGTGTCCGGCTGGTCGTTCAGGTTGCCGTCGGTTGACTGGTTATCATCGGCATTAATGAGATCGTTACCCCAGCCGCCGTACATATCATCGCGTCCCGTGCCGCCGACGATCCAATCGTTCCCGTTGTCGCCAAAGAGAGCATCCTCGCCGTCGTCGTTCACAGCGGGATAGTTGATGGTCTGACCGTTCGACGTCGTCGTGCCGCCGGGACGCAGCACACCTTCGTTTGGATTGAAATTGAGGAGGAATTCGTAGGCCGTACCTTGAGAGGGGTCTTTCCACAGGTGACCTGTGCTGTCGAGTTGTATTTTGCGCAACGGATCGTATTCGTCGTAGAGGAAAAACTCACCTGCACGGAATCTGTTGTTCTTGACCCCGCCCTTGTCTACAGGGTTAAAGGCGAGCACGTTACCTGGATCTTCCTGAGCCGGCACTCCCACAGCGCTGAAGCCGAGATCGATAATTCCAATCGGATTGCCGGTTGAATCGAAGTTCGGTACATAAGCATGATCGAGCGCTTCGGCACCCGAGATCGCGTCGTCGCCGGAGCCGCCATGCACCGAATCGTTGCCAAGGCCGCCGAAGAGGATGTCATCATCAAATGGCGTATTGTTTGCATTGTTGGGATACTCGTCGTCGGTTCCGATCCAGGTGGGATCGAAGCTGAACGGAACCATGTCCATCGACATCTTCAAGTCACCAGACTTGTTGATGACAGCGTACTGGATCTGGCCTGGAGTGGATATCACTTCGTTGAGAACATTCCCGTTCGGATTCTTGGGATCCGGGTCTTTGGCAAGCAGTCCGGCAACGCCGTACAACGGCTCGCCAATCGTGCTGTTTCGGCTGATGTAGACGAGACCATCGCTGCCGAGAATGCCGTCATTTCCAGTACCGCCGGAGATCCAGTCGTTGCCATAACCACCAACGATGGCGTCGTCCTGACCGTCGCCGAAGATGACGTCGCTGCCGGTCTCACCGAAAATAACGTCGTCACCGGATTCACCATGGATGACGTCCGCAGCGCCGTTATCGTTGTTCGCCGCGCCGTTGGCGGTGTAGCCTCCGCCGGCATAATCGGCGCCGCCAAGCGTGTAATCCAGCTCTTTCATGGCGCGAGGAATAATTCTCAGGCTGCTGTAGCCATTGCCAGGAAAGAGAGTGGGATCGTCGTAATTGAACGTCAGGAAAACGTCATTTGGATCGTTGGGGTTGGTACCGCTCGCTCCGCCTTTGACGAGCCGGTAAATATCGCCATTGTCCCCCATGATGAAGTCCGCGTCTCGCGCATGACCGCCGGGGTTCGTGATGATGTTTCCGTTGGCGTCTACGGTTGCGTCGCCGGGGTCGTTTCGGCTGATGTGGTCTCCGGCGCCACCGAAGATGTAATCGGAACTGTCTGGGCGCATCGCTGCCGTCGTTAAACCGAACAGTTCGGAGCTGCCGCCAATCATATCGTCCTGACCGAGGCCGCCGTACATCGTGTCGCTGCCGCCATTGCCTTCCATGTAGTCGTCGCCGTCAGTCGCGGCTTCGGGCACGTTGTAGTACAGAGTTCCTCCGCTGCCCGGCACTCCCGAATCGGTGGTTACGAGGATCCGCACATTGAACGGATTTGTGGTGTCCGCTGACTTTCCGAGCAAGCCGTCACCTTCCATCAGATCGTTGCCCAGCTCGCCAAACATCACGTCGTTGCCGGCGCCGCCTGCCATGACATCGTTGCCGAAGCGGCCCAGCGGGTTCGCTTGAACGTCAAACGAGTGATCGAGCAGCTGGATATCACGGCCGGCCGAGTCCGCGGGATCGCTTTGATTCGTAGTGCCGACGTTCGTGGTGATCGAGTTGATCGTCGTCGAATAGATGGTCGCTGCCGTGAGCGCCCTGAAGCGTGGGCTGAGGTCGTCGGCGCGCCGCCAGATGATGGCATTATCGCCGGCCATGGCGTCGTTGCCGGCGCCGCCGTCCATGAAGTCGTTGGCTGCTGCGCCGCCAATCGTGTTCTGGACCACGCCGGCGGCGCCGAGTTCATCCCAGCCGCCGGAAACGTTGTGGCCGCCGATCATTTCGTCGTCGCCGAGCCCGCCGAACATGCGATCGTCACCCTGACCGCCGATCATGATGTCGTTACCTTCCTCCCCGTACATCTGGTCGCCTTCTCCACCAGAGGCAGGGCCAGTATCGATCGAGAAGAAGTTACGCGCATTTTGCCCGGAAAAGGCCGGCTCGGCGACAAGGACAGTGCCCAGGATTTCAAAACTGTAGTGCGGATAGAGCCGCCCATGGTCTCCAAACATCAGATCGTTGTTCGTGGGGCTGCCGGCAAAGGTTCCGTCATCGCCATACATGATGTCGGCGTCAGTTCCGCCAAACATCACATCGGAACCTGCGTCGCCATACATCACGTCTCGGCCGCCGTTGGTAGGTTGTTCCGTTGTGATCAAGTCGAGAGTCGTGAGGTCGGTATCGGCTGCGCCAGCGCTGAATTTCGCCCACAGGGCGGGATTGTTGCCGGCGATGTCGATACCACTGATCTCGGAAAGGCGGCCGGTGGACAGCCATTCCAGCGCGCCGTTGTCGCCAAGCATGATGTCGTTGCCGTCGAGCGCGGTTGTCGCCGCCGTAGGAACGGCTCGATCGCCGTAGAGGAAGTCGCGGCCGACGCCGCCGATAAGAATGTCACCGCCTGCGTTGCCCGAGATGTTATCGGAGCCGCCAGTCAGGCTGGGATTGATATTGTCGGTCGTGCGGATCGTCATTACCGCCTTACCGCGCACGAGTTTCAAATCTCCGCCGCTCGCATTCCCTTTATCGACAAGGAAAATGTCCGCGTTATCGCCGATCAAAATATCGTTGCCGTCGGCAGAGGCAGCAGACGCGTTCGAATCATCACCGTAGATCGTGTCGTTGCCCGTTCCGCCGATAACAACATCCGAGCCTGCGTTGCCCGAAATCACGTCGGACCCGCCGAGGCCGTCCTGGGCAGAGCGGATCAGCGTCAAGGTCAACGGAATCGCAGTGTTGGTGTTGGCGCTGTTGAAGTCCAGGTAGCCATTGTCTCCAATAATGACATCGTCTCCGTCAGCGGCGATGCTGGCTGCATCGGGTACGGCGCGGTCACCGTAGAGGTAATCGGTTCCTCCGTTATTCACGCCACCGAAAATGATATCCGCTCCGGCGTTGCCGGAAATGATGTCCGGACCGCCCGTATTCTCCGCGGTATCGGTGGTCATGATCTTGGCCACAGCGCTGCCCTGGAACACAAGGGTCCCGTTGAAGCCGCCGGCAAGGAAAGTGATTGCGTTGTCACCGACGAGGAGATCCGACTGATCGACATCCGTAGCTATCGTGAGTTTCTTCGTAAGGTCCGAAGCTGTCAGTTTGAGGTGACCGCTGCCGTCGTCTCCCACCGTCACTCCTGTAGCGCCGGCCAAAGTCAAGGCCGCGCTCAAGTCGTCCTTCAGCCCTTTGAACGACGAGTTCGAGCTGATGAGCGACACCGCGTAAATGGTGGGGCCGACGGTCAGATCAAACGAGGTGTTGACTTGAATCCCGGACGCCAGCGGCAGGTTGAGCGCCGTCAGCGTACCAGTGGCCGTCTGACCGTTGTTGAAGCCCATTTGCGTGACCGTAACGGTCGTTGGGGAGACGGGACTGCCATCGCCATAGATGGTGTCGCCACCCACTCCGCCGATCACGAGGTCTGTACCGGGTCCGCCGGAGATGGTGTCGTTGCCACCCAGAATGACGCCGCCGACCACGGGTATCGATTGGACGAGGTCGAGCGTGCTCAGATTGTTGTCGCCGACACTGGCGGGAATGGCTCCGAGTCCAGCGATGACTTCACCGGGCGCCACATCGTAGCGCAATATTCCTTCGTCTCCGAGAAGGATGTCGTTGCCGTCTGCCTGGATCGTGTCACCGCCGACGCCGCCGAGGATGATGTCGTTTCCTTCGTTGCCATTGATGTTGTCGTTTCCACCATCCGTGTTTAGCAGGTCGGTGGTGTAGATTTCTTTAATCTGGTTCAGCTTCACGCTGGTGTTGAAATCCACCTCACCCTGGTCGCCAATGATGATGTCGTTGCCGGGGTGGTTGACAATGGCGTTGCTTAGATCATGGTCGCCGTAAATGGTGTCGCCGCCCGACCCGCCGAAAATGATGTCGCTGTCCGCGCCGCCGGATATGAGGTCGGAGCCGCCCGTGCCGAAGTCCGTGGTTTTGGCCGTTTTGATCAGCGAGCCATTCTGAAGTGTCCAGTCAAAGTCCACCTGACCCATATCGCCGAAGATCAGGTCCTTACCTTCGTCGCCAGTAATCTTGTCCTGGCCGGTGCCGGAATTCGGACCGCCAAAGATGATGTCGTCGCCGGCACCGCCATGGATTTCATCATTGCCGGTCACAAGCGGATCGATGGTTTTGAGTTGCAGGTTATAGAGGGCGATTTGCGAACTTACATAGGTGACCTGGCCATCATCGCCGAACAGGACATCGTTACCGGTGCCGCCGTCGATGTAGTCGTCGCCCGCATTGCCGAAGATACTGTCGTTGTCGCGGTTGCCGTAAAGATGGTCATTGCCTTCCTGACCATAGATGATGTCGGCGCCGTCTTCACCATAAACGGTGTCGTCACCACCGATCCCGCTTGTCAGTGTGATCTTAGGAATACTCTGAGGTACACCCCCGACCACCGACGACGTGCTGAGATCCACGTCACCATCGTCGCCGAGGATGACGTCGTTGCCGTTACCGCCCTGGAGCGTGAAGCTGATGAGGTGACCCGATGCGTCGATGGTGACACTCGCGTCGTCGCCGAACAGATAGTCATTACCGCTTCCACCAATAATGGCGTCGGTATCGGCGCCGCCAATAATGACGTCGCCACCTGCGTCGCCGAACAGCTTGTCCATTCCGGCTTCGCCGTAGATCAGGTCATTCTCGGTACCGCCGTGAACCGTGTCGTTGCCGGCGCCGCCGTAAATGGTGTCCTGACCGGCATTGCCCTCGATGTAGTCGTCCCCATCGTCGCCGTAGATGAGGTCGTTGCCGGCGCCGCCTTTGAGGATGTCGTTTCCGCTTGCGCCCGCAAGTTTGACTACCGGCGTGCCGTGGCTGGTGTCTACGGTTCCGTCACCGCCAAGGATAATGTCATTGCCGGGGCCACCGTCGATGGAGTCATCCCCGGCGCCGCCGAAAATGGTGTCGGGTCCCGGGCCACCTGTAATAGTGTCCGCGCCCTCATCTCCGTAGATGACCTCACCGATAAGGTGCGCAGGATCGCCGCCGCCCATGATCGTGTCGTTTCCGGTACCACCGTGAACTGTGGCATGTCCCGCGAGTCCCCTCAAATCGATTGTGTCATCTCCCGCACCACCCATAACGGTGGCGTCGGCAAGGATGTAGCCGCCACTGGCGTGAAATTCAATATGGTCGTTGCCCGCGCCGCCATCAATGACGATGCCTTTGACATGATCGAAATGCTGCGCATTCGCTTCGCTGACAACATCACTCCATACGGCGATCTCCTCATCACCCGCGGTGCCGCTGACATGTTTGAGATAAATCGTCTCATTGCCGTCGCTCGTGTCGCCGTTTATCCGGTTTTTGGCATAGGGTCCGATGTTGAGTCGCAGCAGGCCGTCGGCAATAGGGTTGGGGTCAGTGGCTGAAGAGTTTGTAGAGTGGCCCTCGGCCAGGACGGGGTTTTCAGCTCCGGCAACAGAGGCATTGAAATCCAGCAAGGTGATGGGCGGCACCAGGTTGAACTCCTTGTGCCAGGCGCCGAAAAGCGCGTCGATGTAGGCAAACAGCCTGAGGTCAAACTGGCCGTGGAAATCAAACAGGCCCAGCGGCGCTCCAAGCCCGGCTAAGAAAGGATTACCGCCGACATCGTGCTTGATGATGTCGTAACCGATCTCGAGGTCGCTGATGATCTCGTTAAGGTGGAATCTGCCGTCTCCGTCGGGATCGTGCGCTAACAGATCGATCTCGGCCTCGAACTTCGCCTCGACGCCCGCACTCGCCACTCCCGCGTTGAGCTCGGCGGCGATGCCCAGGCCCGCCTCGAAATCAGCAAGCGGGAAGATCGGATTGCCCGGAGCCGGCGGTGAGCCGACGGGGCGGGTCGTACCGATATAAAAGCCGTAGAAAATGTCGTGAATGGCGTCCGTGCGGAATCCTTCATTGGCAAACTGCAGCAGGCCCGAAAGGTCATAGCCTCCGCCAAGGTTGATATGCGCACCCACGTCGCCGTCAACGGCCACGCCCAGAGGTCCCCAGATGGGGAGGAATTGGTGAAAGGGGAAGTCGAAGCCGAACGTAGGCAACTGCATCGTGAAGAGGTCAATGTTCGCGCCTTGCCCAAGCAGTAATTTGAAAATGTCCGACGGATGTTCAAACAGCGGGAAATGCATCTCGAAGTCCGTAAACTTCGGCAGCCCGTTTTCGGCCTTGTTGTAACTCAGGCCGGAAGTGATGAAGTCGGTGACATTGGTGACGAAGCCGCCGAAAGTGGAGCCGCCGATTTGCGTTGCCATCTGATCGAGAAGTTTAGCCGTCGCGGCTACCGGGTCGCCGGAGTTGAAGGCGTCCTCCAGTGCTTTAGCTGTTGCACTGAAATCGAACTTCATGCCTGGGATCAGATCCAGGCTGCTGGCTGCCGTGAGAAGGTCTCCACCGCCGCCGCTGAGATTGCTGAGATCGAAGCTCCCTAGTTGATATTCAAGTCCGGCATCCTGAGCGCCCGCATGAGTTGTGAGGCCGGCGAAGTCGTCGGAAATGTTGATTAACTGGTCCAGAATCGATGCGACGGTGTCGGTTCCCGGAGGTGCAAGACCCAGGTCCATGGCAATCGTCAGCAGGCTGACCGGCGAACCCGACAGCTGCGACAGTACCGGGATGGGGTAGGTCAGCACATCCAGCACCGGCTTGATGGGATCGCCAACGTCACGAATCTTGTCGAAGATGGGCTTGAGGAAGTCGGAAATGAAGGTGCCCATGTTGATGGTGACGTCATCGAACGCAACACCTGCTTTCTTGCCCCAATCTTCGAGGGAAGAGTTGGTATCGGTACTGTCGGCACCGATACCGGTGCCGAAATTCCAGTCCATCGTGAAGTGATGCACCTCGATCGTGGGGAACGAGGTGACGACACCCTGTGTGCCAAAGCCGGCTAACAGATCCAGATCTACCTTAGCGTCGCCGCTCAGCGTGGCATCGATATCGAGGTTGCCGATCTCATCCAGCCTCATCCGGCCGTGGTCGTTGTCGTCGTTGATCTTCACCTTGAAGGTTGCGCCGAAATCAGTGCCGCCGTTGTTCGACACCAGTACGGAAAGGATGGCCAGAGAACCTTGAATGTTGAAACCAGTGACGGAAAGCGGGGTCGACAAGTTTGAGGCTGTCAGCTTCAATTTGCCGCTGCCGTCGTCTCCAATAGCAACGCCCGTAACTCCGGCGGCGGCGAGCGCGGATGTAAGGTCATTCTCTAGTGTAGTGAGACTCGAGTTGTTGGTTTTGAGCTTGATGTCAAAGCTGGTCCTGTCGACCATCAGCGTAAATACAGTGTGGAATGGTGTTCCTATGGGAGTATTCAATGCTATCAGCGCGCCCGTTCCGCTCTGGGTGTTGGCGAAGCCCAGTTCCGCAACCGAATATGGTTTTACGTCAGCCCCGATAGTCATGGGCAACGAGTAGGTAGCGGTATTTGGTACCTGCGGAATGACGAAGTAGAAGCCTCCGTTGTCCACGCCAAAACCGAAAGGCAAACTCCAGTTCACATCCACCGCTATGCCGCCGGCGGCCTTGAGGTTTAGTGCAGGCAAACCGAGGTCGAAGCCCGTAGGCAGGGCTGCAAGATAGTCCTGTCCAAGGGTCATGTCGAATTCCACGTGGCTCTCGTCGACATTCAGTACGATGTCGTCTTTGTCCGCGACACCATCCGGATCACCTGGCTTGTTTTGAATGATGTTTGCGCCGCCCGGGACATTGCCCAGAACATTCCATATGGCCGTCTTCACGGCATCCGCTGCCAGTGCGGGCGCCTTGTCCAGAGTGTCTCGAATCTGGCTCACCAGATTTTCGCGGAAACTCTCGATGAACTGGGCCGCGTCGGTAAGCTTGTCTCCAACGAGAGGTAGCGGCGGATCAAAGACCTTGACGTTCAGCGCGTTCTGCAAGCTGGACAGCAGCGAGTCCACACCATCCACCGTGAGCGGCAGGGCTTGCAGCGCGCTGTTGAACTGACCCTTCAGATTGCTCAACTGCGTTTGGAGATCGTTCGGAGTGATTTGAGCATTCGCCGGGTTGCTCAGATCGTTGACCTGAAAATCAAACTGCGTCAGAAAATTCGATGACGTCGGGAAGTACAAGGGAAGTTGAGCGTGCGCCTTGCCGTTAAGAGATGTAGTCAGGTTGCCGATGCTGCTCAGGTTCGCCGCCAGGTCGTGCAGGCTGTAACGGCTCTGGGTCTGTGGCAGCTTCACGGTGAATTCGGCAGGGTCGGTGGTGCCGGGGTCGCCATCTCTATCCAGTACGGCGATGCCGCCATTCACCTGCAGTCCCACTGGTCCGACCGCGGCCGTGAAGTTGAGATTCTGACCGAATACACGCGCGTCGAAGGTTAGGCCGGTATTGTTATAAATGAAGAACTGGTGGTCGATGACGATTGGCGTCGACGGCGAGGAGGCGGTCAGCTTCAGGACGTTGGGAACAGAGTTTATTGTCAGCTTCTTCGAGGCGATGCTGAGGCCGGTCCCCGTTGCGGCATTCAGCGTCAACTTGCCGCTTCCATTGTCCCCGACAGTAACTCCATGAACTCCCGCGGAGCCTAGGGCATTCTTCAGGTCCGTTCTGAGTGTTGTGAGATCTGTGTTCAGAGTGCCCAGGGCCACCGAATAGCGGTTTGTTCCCACCGTCAGATCAAAAGCCGTGTTAATGATGGTGCCGAACGGGACCTGCGGCAAATCGGCGGCAGTTAGTGTCGTTGTACCGGACTGGCCGCTGGTGGTGAAGCCCAGGTCATGAATCGATTCAATCAAAGTCAGATTACTGGCGTTGGCTCCTACTCGCACTTTGCTCGCGCCCGCGGCGGAAAGTGCGCTGGCAAGATCTGCATCAAGAGTTGCCTGATCCTTGTTGCTGCTGACGAGGTGCACGGCATACGTTTTGGATGACGCGGGTAGGGCTGATGCCACGGTCAGGACAAACGCTGTGTCGATCGGATTTCCCGCGTCAAGAGGCGCGCTGCCTGCGCCCAGACCGCCTATTCCAGTTTGGCCCTCGGTAAAGCCCAGGTCCTTGACGGAAACTGCGCCCGCTGTTACGCCGGTTCCTGTCAAGGCCGTGTTCAGATCGGATATCAGCGTAGCTAAGTTCGCATTGCTGCTGTTGAGCGTGATGGTATATGTAGTTGTCCCTACTGTCAGCTCGAATGTCGCCTTGATAGCTGTTCCAAAAGGTGATTCCACAGCGTGGTTGGCCACCACAAGACCCGTGCCGGTTTGATTGCCGTCGAAGCCGAGGCTTTCTACCGAGTTGGTGAGGTCAATGCCAAAGACCAACGACGCCGTAGCTTGAGCCGAAGCCGACAGGCCTGCGGCGCCGCTCAATGTCAGAGGGTTGGCGGTGTTTTGGAACAGATTGAAGTTGATCGGCAGGGTCTTGTCGAAACCGGCAGTCAGATTAAGGCTAATTTTCAAGGCGTGGTCAGACGGAACATACTCCACCTTTACGGCATTCGGATAAGTGGTCTTTGAAATCCCCAGCGCCTGGTACACATGCTGCACCAGGTTCTGCACGGTAAGCGCTGGGTTATTGGTAAAGGCGGTCACCGCATTAGCGATATTGGTATCAAAATCCAGCGTCTTTCCGAGATTCAGGCTGGTCAACGGCAACGGGTCCGTAAGGAATTTGGTATTCAATTGGATGGCGCCGACAAACTGGTCGATGCCGGCAATGGCGCCGGCTACGTCCGTGAAGTTGACATTGAGGAAGTCGTTCAGACGGGTGTCCGTGGGCACTACCTTCAGGGAACTTAAGTCACCAAAATTAGGCAGCTCGATGTTAACGGTGCCCAGGGAACCGAGGCCCAGAAAATCATTGTTGGAACTATCTAACGCGGTAACGTGGATCAGAGATACCGCGGTGTTAGTCCCGAGGTTTCCGGTCCCGGTGATGCTGCCGGAAATCAGTGTTTTCAGTGCCGCTCCGGAGGTGCCGCTGTCGTCTTTGGTGAGAGCGCCGAATAACTCATTGAGGTCGATACGGCTGTCGTTGTCGGTTCCGGGATCTTTCAGACTAAGGGAAATATGTCCGGTCAGATCCGCGCCCCCGCCCTTTGTCTGAATTCCCAGGTAACCAAAATCGGCGCTGGCGCCAATGCCGCCGCTGTCTTGCAGATGGACGTCGCCCTTGAAGACATTGTTTCCCGTATTGACAAAGAATATGTCTGTTTGCGCGCGGGATATCGGGTCGTTAAAAAAACCCAAATCGGTGGCTATATCATTGTTGTTGTTGGACCGGATCCGAAGAACGGTAGCGTTCGTGGTTGTGAAGGTGATGAGGTTGCCTTGTAAATTCTTTCCAATCTTGTTTCTGGCAACCGTCACGAAACCCGCGCCAAATTGAGCGTCAATGGCGCCCTGAATCTCGGACACGAGCTGATCGATGTTGGTATTGTGGAGGGTGTCTGCGGCACGCAATTTGATCTCTTTGCTCTGGTTGCCGACATCAAGCCAGAAGTCCAGTCCGGCGTCTGGGAAAGCCACGAGGTCGGGGTGAGTCAGGACGCCGTTTGATGGAGTAAACGGCTGTCCGGACAACACACCAATTTGAGTTGCCGCAGTGTTGGTCGGGTCCGCTGTCATCCCGACGATCACTGCGTTGTTGGCATCATTCGAGGCTGTAAACGTGATCACACCGTTCTGCTGTCCGACCGTGACTTTTAAATGGTTGAGGTCGATGCCGGCTGCAGCCAGAGCCATCTTGTTAGCGTTCACGATTCCGCCCAGCGCGTTATCCACGGCGTCCTGAACGCTTTTCACGAGGTCATTGACGCCACTGTTGCCTGCTGTGGCACTCATTGAAACAGTCACGGGGACGGGAACAACGATCGGCTTAATCGGAACAGCGATCGTTGTAAACTGCATCGTGATCGGATCTAAGACCTGCTTCTTTACGGTCGGGTCGGTGGCGCCGAACAGGATCGAGAAAGTGGCGTCGCTGCTCAACTGCCCGTTTGACGGCAGCGGGACATTCGGACGCACTGATGCACTCAACGTCACACCTGCCGGATTCGACAGGTCAAAACCAAAGGTAAGATCGACATGAGCCTGAATACCGTCAAGTGTCACCTTGGCGGTAGTGTTGATCGCGCCCAGGCCATCGAGCGGCAGATTAAAGCTGATCGGAAGCCCGGTCTGGTCGGGGAAGTTGTAGTCAAACTTCACGTGAAAAGTCAGCAGGTGGTGCATCGCATCGTAATTGGCGCCCTGAAATACACTGCTGTCCGGCAGGCCAGCCAGCCGATCCTTCAGGTTTTGTGCACTGGTGAAGTTGGTGAACAGCGCTTTAGTGGTGGTGTCCTGGTCCAATAGTCCGTTGTTGCTGTTGAAAGCATCCTGATTGAAGTTGACCACTTTCTGGAAGAAACCTTCGGCAAAATTCAGGACACTGGCCAGGGTCTTGCCTTGTGTGAAGGGAATAGCATAGTCGAGAAACGGAACCTGCCCCCCTGAGGAGGTCGTTTCCATGTTGTTCAGCCACCCGCCCGTCGGGTCGGTCTTCGGAGTGTTATCGTTCGAATTGAGCTGGGGCAGACCGGTGAACTGCTCGATCAGGTTCATGGCGGTATCCGGCGTGATGTTCGTGAAGAACAGCAGATCATCCAGACCACTACCACTCTGGGTGAGTGTCGGGGCCGTCCGCGTATCCAGTTCTCCCGCCACTGGCTGAACCGTCGAATCGAACGGACCGCCTCCCAGAGTGATCGAGCCGCTGCGGCTAAAGAGGCCAAAATTCAAGGCGCCGGTGATATCAAATTTCGCCGTGATGCTGCCGGAATGCGATTCCGACAGACCAGCCGTTTCCGCCGTCTTCGTGTGGACGCCATCGAGGTAAATGAACCCATCGTTGTTGGGATCTGTGAAGCCGAGGTGCACGGCCGGATTGACAGTTATGGCGCCGTTGTTGGTGGCGTGAACGCCGATAAAACCCAGACGCATATTGAATCCGAGGTCTCCGTTGCCGATCGGATTGTTGTCGGTCTTCAGCACGGTGCCTTTGAGGTCAAGGCCTTCACCGCTGCCGCTCGGTTTCACGAACGGATCCGTCGTCAGCGAGCCTGGAACCGGGGTAATGGATGTGAATCCCGCAGTGCCATTGGTATACGTGACAGCGGTATCCACTTTCTGGGACCACAGGACTCCAAATTCGAAATGGAACTGAGCCACACCGTCCAGATGAACGTCCGTGCCTTCTCCTTTACCGGGATCGACGATAAAGCCCAGAAGGTCACCCTGTTTACCCAAATCCAGCTTGAAGTTTGGAGTTAGTGAGGGAGTTTGTGAACCCGGGTCCAACTTCAGGTATTGCATCGTCTGGTCTAACTTAAATGTGAGATCGATGTCGATGACAGCGGAAGTGGTCACCTCCGTCGTCAGAATACCGGTGCCATTGTTATCCCGTGTATCGCTGATGGTGATTGGCGAAGTCGAGGTGGGCGCCGTCGAGCCGACTGTGGCTACGATCAGCTTGTCGTTAAGGCCAGGGAAAAGTGTCTTCGCCCCGAAGCCGTTCAGAACACTCTGGAGACTGGCATTGTCCGGTATGAGGGCAGAATTAGTGTTCCTCAGCGGCGTGATCAGTTGGTTCTCGAAGATGGTGGCGAAATCCTGAGGACCGCTGCCCGTTCCGAGATCGGCCGTGAGGAAATCCGACATTTGCGGCGGCTGACTGAACGGAACCGGATTTCCACCAACAAGCTGGACGCCGTTTAGCTTATCGATCAGCGGAACGCGGGCCGCAATATCATTCTGGAAGTTCGGATTACTTGTCGTGTTATTCAAAACGGACGTGATGATGCCTTTGATGGCCTCGAGGTCGGAGACAAGCGCGCCCTGCACGTCGGCCGGCGTCGCGTCGAGCAGCAACCGCTGCTCGAGAGGCTCGATCAGAATCTTGCGCGGCTTCTTAACAGCTTTACTGGTTTTAGACTTTTGTTGAATTCGACCACGGGAATTGAAAAACGGAGGGGCGTAGCGAAGAATGTTCATAAGCAATCCTGCTCGTCAGCCGAAGTATGACCGTTCTAGTGTCGCCGGGAAGGACTCGTCCCGAACGCTAATGCGCGGTATTGAAGCACGCAGAATAGGGGCGGTCACCACCTACACAGGTAGCGATTTAGTGCGGGATGGTGTAGGACCGTGGACGCTTTACCTCATGGCGCGGAGACGCCACAGACGGGGAAATCTCAGCCGACGATCTGGTTCCGCAGCGCCTTGGCCACCGCTTCCGATTTCGAGTGGACGTGCAGCTTCTCATAGATTCGCCGCATGTGAAACGAGATGGTGTTCACGCTAACCTTTAATTCGACCGCAGCGGTCTTGTAGTTGTGGCCGTCCACCAGCAGCTTCAGCAGGCGTTGCTCATGAGGGGTGAGATCGTGTTCCTGAGGCGGCGCAGATCTCATCTGCCGGAACACGGTCATCACGCGCGCCGCTACTTCCGGTGACATCGGGGCGCCCCCCGATGTAGCTTCGCGAATACTCTCAAGCAGCCTCGCGGCCGGCGTCTTTTTAAGCAGGTATCCGGAGGCGCCGGCGCAGATTGCCTCGAAGATTCTTTTGTCGTCTTCGAAGATTGTCAGCACTACCAAGATCACATCCGGATAGCGTTGTTTGACCAGGCGAATCCCGTCGATACCGCTGATGCCGGGCAAGCCGATGTCCACCAATAGCACGCGTGGCAGGTTGTTTCCGATTTTCGGCAATGCCTCCTCGACGGAGGCATAGGCCGCCAAACAGCGAAAACCGTCGGCGTTATCGATCAGTTCGCGCAAGCCCTCGCGAATTTCGCGCTGGTCCTCGATAATGACGACACTGATCACGTCTACACTTTACACTCCTTCGGATTGTACGAAACCACCTAAACAGGTAGGCCAGATCCCTTGACGTGGGTAGTCAGACGGGGTACGCGCAGCTCGACCGTGGTCCCGTTTCCATTCGTTGAACGCACCTGTAGTTCACCCCGCAAACTGGCGGCGCGCAGCTTCATATTTCGCAGGCCGTTGCCTTCGTCTCCGTCGAAACGTTCGATGCCCCTGCCGTTGTCGGTCACTTCCAGCCTCAAGTGCCGTTCCTCCACGCGCAGCGAAATTCGCGCTTCGGTCGCTCGCGAGTGCCGTGCGATATTGTTCACGGCTTCCTTGAAAATGAGATAGACCTGCCGGCGCAGCTCGCTGTTCAATTCCACGTCGCGCTCATGATCGAACGCCGACCAGTGCATCTCCACATTGCGAGCCGAAAGCACGTCCGCGCCGAAGCGGCGCATGCGTTTTTTCAAATCGCTCAGCCGGTCTTTGTGCGGGTGTATCGCCCATACGATATCGCCCATCGAATCCAAAAGCTCGCGCGAGATGCCGCCGATCCTTTCGAGCGGCTCGACGGCATCGCCCTGGACAGCCCTCTGTTGCGCCACCTCGCTCAAGATAGCGATCTGGGAGAGACTTGAACCGATGTCATCGTGCAGATCGGTGGCGATGCGGGTACGGACCCGCTCGAGTTCGAGCAGCCTGTTGACGCGCGCTCGATGGGCCCACACAGCCCCACCAAGGGCCAGTGTGACGAGAACCGCCTGAAACCAGGTCCTGCGCCACAACGGCGGCATCACCCGAAACTCAGCCACTGCCGGCGCCGGGCTCACGTCTCCTTCGGCGTTGACCGCGCGCACTTCGAATCGATAGAGCCCGGGCTTCAGCGGTCCATAATGAACCGAGCGCGCTTGCATCGCCGGGCTCCAGGGGCCGGCATCGGTTCGATATTCGTATCGCGGTAAATCTCCGGAAGCATAGCTCACAGCGACAAAGTCGAACTGGATTTGCTGCTGGCCCGGACGTATTTCGAATTCGCCGATCTTCGACTCTCCTAAACCGGAGACCGCCACCGGCCGCCCGTCGATTGAGATTCCGGTGATCCAGACGGGCGGCGGCGAGTGCGGCCGCTGAAAGTCCGGGCTCAAGCGCGTCAGGCCATAGGTCGTGCCAAACCAAATCGCTCCATTTTTGTCCCGGTAACCGGCGACCACTTGTCCCGCCGCAACACCTTCCGCCGTCGTGTAGTGCTGGACACGTCCGGACTCCGGATTTAGGCGCTCGATCCCCTTGCCGGTGCCGAACAGGATGAATCCATCCCGGTCCTCGACCAGGCAATGAATTTCCACGCTCGAAAGCCCGTCGGACTGATCGTATTTTTGGAATTCCGGTTCGAATGCGGTGGGGTGATCGGAGCGGAGCAGTCCTTTATTGCTGGTCGCGACCCATAGCCGCCCAGAGTGATCGAACAGGAGGTCGTTGATCCGGCCTCTGCCTTCCCTCGGACCGCCTGCCGGCGAAATGCGCTGATGTTGAACTCGCCACAAACCACCCAGCTCGTCGCCGACCCACACGTTTCCGGCATCATCCTCTACGATGGCGCTTGCACGGTCCATCACGTCGCCGCCTACGGACCGAAACCGATCTTCCCGACGGTCCCACAGCGTCACACCATGAGCGCCGGTGCCGATCCACAATGTTCCGCCCCGATCCTCGTAGAGCCGGATTACTTCGTCGTTGGGCAGGCCATCGCGCATAGTGTAAACCGCTTTAGGCGGGGTACGTGCCAGGTCCAGCGGATTGTCCGATTTGGGATAGCGCAACAGCCCATGCAGGGCCGCCAGCCACCATTCGCCGGTATGATCCTGCAGCACGATGCGCGCCGGCCGCCATCCAAGGTAGTTGATTCCTTTCGGGAGCCGTGGCAGCACGGCAGTGAAGCGGTCGCCCTGGAGGGTATTGATCGAGATGAGCCCGGTGCGTTCATCGTCGTAACGGCCGACGGAATACAGCACACCGCCCTGAGTTTCGGAAATTCCGATCACTGAGGTGGCGCCCATTCCATCTCGCTGCGAAAAGCTCAGGAACCCGTCACCGGCGAGTTTCACAACGCCCAAATCGTCGGTTCCGAGCCACACGTTTCCGTCGCGATCCTCCCCAATGGACATCGTGCTCCTGCCGGGAAGGTCATCGTTCCCGTTCCACACTTGAAGCGGAGCGCCATCGTGCGGGAACCGCGCCAGTGCTCGGAACATACCGACCCAGATGTCCCCGTTACTGGATTCAAACAAAGTGTGTACGCGAGTTCGAGGCAGACCTTCGTGAATCCCCGGCCGATCGTCGATGATGTTCTCGCCTGGCCGTGGAGAGGAGACGAGCCTGTACAAGCTGTTCACAGTCCCAACCCAAATCCGTCCGTTCCGATCGCGAAGAAGACATTCGATTGAGGTGCTCGAAAAGGGTTCGGATCCAGTGGGAGACGCGGGGAATCCTTCGGCGGCCGTATAGTGTTCAGTGCGGCTGTCGGGGAAGCGGCGGTAAAGCGTTCCGTCACCCATGCCGATCCAGATCGCGCCTTCGGCATCTTCCACCAGAGCATTTACCACCGAGTCTTCCCAAATCTTTCCCGGCATACCGACATCAACAAGCTTCAGCCGCGGATTCGCCGCCATCGGATCAATGAAGTAAACGCCGAATTCCGTTCCGCACCAGATCCGGCCTTCACGATCCTGCAGGAGGCCGTTCACGATACGAGACAAGGGCGGACCGTCGGGCCGGATAGTGACCAGCCGGTCTGGGCTGGACGCAGGAAACTCGGGGTGAAACCGGACCACGCCACCGCGTGTTCCGATCCAATAACCGCCGCGGCGGTCCACGATCACCCGCGTTGCGGTCCGGTCCGGCAATCCATCGAGCGTTGTCAGGTTCGAGAAGGTGTAGCCATCGAATCGCGACAGCCCTTCGGCGGTCGCGAACCAAAGAAATCCCCGCGAATCGGAGGTGATATCGTAAACCGCGTCGCTCGACAAGCCATCTGCTGTGGTGTATCGATGGAGAGGAAGCTCGGCTCCGGAAAGGGAACAACAAATCGTCAGCAGCGGTAAGAGGGGCAGCATCCGAGTCCACGGGGCCGTGCGCCGGCGATTTGGAGAGGTATCCATGACAGGTGTCGAATCCCCCTCTCCGCCAGAGCTAGTGCCCCGATTTCCACTCCGGTGAGAACGGCCATCGGCCAAGGAAGACGTATGTCTTGCTGCCGGCCGGCTGATCCACTCGGATATATCCTCGCGCCAAGCACGCCTCGGCTAACCTAACCGTCACCCTAGGCTTACCGAATTCCCTTGCGTGCTTCTTTCCCCCCCTGGTTCTGCGGGTTGTACTATAGGCGCGGCCGCCTTCAAGGTCAAAGAAAATTCGAAATGGCGTCTAGGTTCTGAGCCACGCCAATGGGCAGGGTGGCACGCCGGTTTGGACGAACATCGTTGCCGAAGGCGCGCGCGGATCGCCTGCCCCGAGAGGCGGTCACTCGGCGGTCTCTCGGCGGTCTACGATAGCGCTGCTAGCCAAGCCGCATCAGGCTCGTGTTTTGCACCCCGTTAGACATTGAGATAAATTGAGGTTATGACGCCAGAGCAAAGTGATACGCCGGCGGAGATTCCGTCCGATTGGCTCGCTGAGTTTGAGGCTGCGGCAAGACGACCGCTCGAAACTCGAATGCGATACGCATTCATCCACACCTATAAACCCGTGATGGACGACGCGACGTTTCGCGCTTTCGATTCGATGGAAGAATACCGGCGGTGGTGTGAAATAAACCTGCCTGTCTGGCTCGGATATGCCCGTCTTTGAGTACCGGCAAGCCGAGGAAGTCCGCGACTGCCTCAATCGGCACGGGGTTCGCTATTTGTTCATTGGCAAGTCTGGAGCGATCTTGCTGGGGTTTCCGGATACTACTCAGGACGCCGATCTGTTCATTGAGCGGTCAATGGAGAATGGACTCGCCCTGGCGTTGGCGTTGCGCGAACTGGGATTCGCTCTCACCGATGAACAAGGCGCCGACATTCAACGCGGGAAAGATTTTGTCCAGCTTAAGAACGGTCCCTTCGATCTGGATCTGGTTTTTGCTCCCGACGGAATTGAACATTTTGACGACGCCTGGAAACGCCGCGTCCTGGTTGAAGGATTTCCGATCTGCCATCCCGACGACATCATCGCCAGCAACCGCGAAAGCTTGCCTCGGCTGCCGGCATTTCGAGACTACTGGCTTCGACATCACTCTTAATCTTCAAAGCTCTTTTCCCGTGCCCTTTCCGGCGGTGACCACGGGATCGGGCGATCTGCTAAGGTCAGGGACGCAGCGTCTCCGGCAGTGCGTCAAGGAATTCCCGAATCAACGTGAGTTGGGCGTTTTCGGAGATGAACTCGAAATCGGTGGCACTGACTCGTAGCGTTCGCGAACGAGAGGCGTGCAGTCCCGCGTGAAGCACCGGAAATTCGCTGATGAGGCCGAGGAGTACCGCCCAGGCCGGCATGTCGAGCATGGCAATCACTTCGAACGCTTTGCGCGCGCGCCACGGCTCTCCATTACGGAACGCGGTGGACAGTTCCCGCTCCAATCGATTCAGTCCAACATGAACATCCGGATCGGCGCAGCGGAAATCGCGAATGACGTCGAGCAGCCGCCGCGAAGCGACCATCACGGCATCCTGATAGAGCCAGGCCCATCCAACCTCAAACACCGTGACCAGATCGTTTGCCTCACCCCACGGTGTTGGCCAGTTCTCCAAACCAAGGTTGCACACCGCGACGGCGGCATCCCACGCTTCTTGCGCCGTAAAGCTTCGACCCTGGACGGCACATCCCGACATGAGTGTGTTCGCGAGGCAGGTGAGCTCCTCGTTTCGTTTGTCGTGCGCGACCGCGTCGCGCTCGAACGCGGACTGCATGTGCGCGCGGATGTAGCGGAGTGCCGCGGCGTGCTCTGGCGATCCAGTGATTAAGGCGCGTGGAGGCTGCGCGACGATTCCGGCCTGGCGCAGCAGTTCGACGAAAGGGGCGGTCGCTGCCGATGGATCGTCCTCGGAGGGCGAGGCGGGTTGCGCCGGCCGAGCCGTCACGGCGCGGGGGTGGAAGTAGCCATGAGCGATCGGATTGGCAGCCGGCATTGTCTCGGATCGAAGTCCGGCTTTGCGGGCCATTTCCAGAAATGCGCGCGCCTGTGGAGGCGCCACGTATCCTTGTTCGTCGCGTCGCTCCTCGCGATCGATTGCAACGTCGTACATTTTCTGAGCGTCCGCTTCGAGGAGATCTTCGAGTTCATCCACTTCGCGGCCCCCGTTTGAGAGTGCGCGGCAGCGTTGCATGATTTCGTGAAAGTAATCGGGATGTTGCTCGCAGAGCGCCATGAGAACCACGATGATGGCCTCCCACGAGCCGGTGCGCTTCGCCACAAGACGGTAGCCGCCAACGTCGCTCGAGAGTTCGCGAGCGATGTCCGTATTCGGCGGCATCTCGATTCCATCTGTTGACCGGTATGGTGTCACGGACCCAACGTCGAAAACCCGCGCGTGTTGCGCGAGTCCGGCGATCAGCAGATCGGCATCCATCTCGGCCAGTTTGTGCGCAGCGACTTCATCGCCGCAATCGACGAGGACTTCGAGCCACACGCCAAAGCGATCGGCATCGAACTGCTCTTCCAGACCCGCCCGGGCGGACCGCCACAGGTCGAGATCCATGATCCGTGTGAGTTGCGCCGGCGTGGCCAGCAACAGGAGCTCGCCGCAGTCTTCGAGTCCGCAGGTTTGAATGACGCGATGGAGCAGCTCGGGTTGCAGTTGCGGGACGACGGCCGCAAGCTGCGGCGTGTCGAAAATGCGATCGAGCACGGCACGACCGCTCAGGCCTCCACGAGGCGCGGGAACGCTGGAATGGTTCATAGGATCGCGAGACTGTAGCGGACTTCGCGGTAAGGAAACAGTCTGTTTCTTACCCTGGCGTCGCGATACAATAGAAGCAGTTCAGAGATCTCCCACCGGAAAATCCCCTTCAAATCACCAACACGGTTCGACCGATGCAGAACTCGGTTGCCACGCACTCATCCCAGGTCTCCGTCGCGCCGACGGCTACCGGCGGTGCGTTGTTATTGACCTGCTCCGCAGAAAGACATAGATTCCGAGCAAACCCGTAAAGGAGAAATCCCATGGCATCGAAGAAAGCCAGCCGGCGAAAGTTTCTACAAGGAGGCGTCGCTGCCGCGGCCGCTGTCGCGATGAAACCGGTAACCGGTCAGGCACCGCCGCCCGCGCCGGTACGACGAGCGCTCACGGACGAGGTTGCCTACGGAGAACGTTCCAAGTATGTGACTTCCGTGCGGGTCGCCGTGGCCGACAGACCGTCGCCCGACGAGTACGGCATGACGTTTCATGTACTGACTCCGCTTCAGGATCAAGTCGGGATCATCACGCCGTCCGCCCTTCACTTCATCGGCACGCACCGTGGCGCTCTTGTTCCCGAGATCGATCCGCGCACGTATCGCTTTTTGATTCACGGCATGGTGGATCGGCCGCTGGAGTTCACGCTCGAAGAGCTCAAGCGCTTTCCTTCGGTTTCCCGCATTCATTTCGTCGAGTGCCTGGGAAATCGGGCGAGGCCGTCTCATAAGACAGTTCAGGAAACCACCGGCCTGACCAGTTGCAGCGAATGGACTGGAGTGCTCCTCTCCACCCTGCTTAAAGAGGTCGGCGTACAGAAAGGTGCGTCCTGGGTGGTTTCGGAAGGAGCGGAAGAAGTGAAGGGAGCGGGAAGCATTCCGCTGGAGAAAGCCATGGACGATTGCGTGGTGTGCTACGGCCAGAATGGCGAGCCGCTGCGTCCGCATCAGGGTTTTCCCGTGCGGTTGGTGGTCCCGGGCTTCGAAGGAATTTACAACACGAAGTGGTTGAGACGCATCAAAGTGGTCGACCGCTATTACATGACCTACAACGATTACGGACACATCAACAGCGATCCCATAGTGGCGGCACTAAGTTTGCAGTGGGGACCGAAATCGGTGATCACGTTCCCGTCCGGAGGACAGAAACTGTCCGGCCGCGGAGTCTACCAGATCACCGGTCTGGCCTGGTCCGGCGGCGGCGCCGTTCGCAAAGTGGAGGTATCGACCGACGGCGGCCAAACCTGGAAAGAGGCCGAGATACGAGGCGACATCCACCGGATGGCGCACACGCGGTTCGGCCTGAACTGGAAGTGGGATGGACAGGAGTGCGTACTCCAATCGCGGTGCATCGATGAACTCGGGCAGATTCAGCCCGGCCGCGAGGAAGTCGCCAAGGCCTTTGACAAGCCGGCGGACTATTACCATAACCGCGGAATCCCGGGCTCCGACAATGCGATTCAACCATGGAGAGTGGCCGCAGATGGGAGTGTCTCCAATGCGCTGGCGTAACCTTTCGCAGCTTGTCATCGCCATTGTCGTGGCGGGCGGACTCTACCGCACGATGTGGGCACAGTCCGGCGCCTATGGCCTGGGAAGAACTCCAACCGCAGAAGAGATCCGCGCCTGGGATATCACCATCGGACCCGAAGGAAAGGAACTGCCTCCAGGCAGCGGAACGTCGAAGGACGGTGCGCCGATCTTCGCTCAGAAGTGCGCCGCATGCCACGGCGCAAGTGGATCGGGCGGCCGGGCTCCTCAGTTGATCCGAATCGACCCGGCTGCGGCGCCCGCGCCTGGCAAGGAACCGCCGTGTCTTTCGCCTTGTATCCGCGGAGCGAGTGTCATGGCGCTGCACTCGCCGTACGCGACGACTCTGTGGGACTACATCAATCGCGGCATGCCCTTCGGAAGGGAAGGCTCGCTCAAGCCCGATGAGGTCTATGCCCTCACGGCGTTTCTGCTTTTCAAGAACGGCATCATTCCCGAGGATCAGGTCCTCGACGCCAGGAGTTTGCCGCTGGTCAAAATGCCGAACCGTGATGGATACGCGTTGCCCGAGTGGCAGCACGGAGTGCCGCGGCCGTTTCCAAAGAAGCCATAGCCGCAAACCTCGCTCTTACATCCATCACACTTGGCAATCATTAGGTTTTCAGGGGTCAGATGCAATCGTCGCCGTCGGATGTAAATAGATGGATGCGGCCCCTACGCGCCGCTCGTCGGACGCCGCTTCTGAATACGTCAACTGTCGGGATGTCCAGTCTCAAACGCTTACATGTCGTTGTTAGTTAGATTCCCGAATCGTCAAAAGGGACGGTTACCGGAAATTAACAACGACAGCT